>DAIDHX010000156.1 GCA_027451885.1 Planctomycetales bacterium | reverse complement strand
AGAGCGCTGGGCGGGCGCAGGAGCGGCGGGACGACTCGGCGGAGGCCAGGGAGCGGAAGAAGCGGAAGGAAGAACGCCGGCGTCAGAAAGAGAGCAGGCGGAAGAACCGTCGGCGTTAAGTCGTTAAGACCGCTGGCGTTGAGTCGGTAAGACCGGCGGGGTTGAGTCGGCACGACCGGCGGGGTTGAGTCGGGTCGACCGGCGGGTTGAGTCCTGCACACCGGCGGCGTTGAGCCGGGCAGACCGGCGGGATTGAGTCGGGACGACCGCTGGCGTTGAGTCGGGCAGGCTGGCGGAGTTGAGTCGGGTCGACCGGCGGGTTGAGTCCTGCACACCGGCGGCGTTGAGTCGGTGACGGGTCGCGGGGCTCAGCCGTGCGGCTCGGCGGTCAGAGGCTCAACCGCGAGCCTCCGAGGTCAGAGCCCCAGCGGTCGGCGGGCGGCGGTCTGGTTGCGAGCGGGTGAATCCCGCGGAAGTTCCTTGGCAATATGGCGGTTGGTGGCGGCGGCCCGCGGTTGGCGCCCGCGGGCCGAGGGGGCGCGTCCGCGGTGCGCGGGGTGAAGGTTGAATTGCTCGTGGGGCTGAGCGGGGTTGGGCGTTCGTGGAGATAACGGCCTGGGGATTAGGGGTGGATTGACGGGGGTGGAGTGTGCTCGGGTTTTACCGGGATGCGCGGTTATGCGGCGGGTTTGTGGGGGTGGATTGGCCGTGACGTCCAAGGGAGCGGCCTGGAAGAGCCGAAAGAAAGAGGAGTTCACACTGAGAAGATTTGCGCCCTGAAGGTTGGCTCAAGGAAGGAACGACTTCGTGTCGGCAGCGCTCAATCGCAGGCAGCTTTTCGAAATCACGGGGCTGATCGGGAGCGCGGCGGTGGGGCTGGCCGCGCAGCCGAGTGAGGCCGGCGTGGAGCTGGGCCGGTTCTCGCGCAGAGCGGGCGTGGGCGGCAAGATGACGGGCGCGCAGGCGGCCGCGGCTGCGCTTCAGTGTCTTGGAACCCGGGCTGTGTTCGGGATTCCGGGTGCTCAGAACAATGAGTTCTGGGATGCGCTTAAGGCCCGGTCGATGCCGTACCTGCTCGTGGCGCATGAGTTCTCGGCGAGCGTGATGGCGGACGCCGCCGCGCGGGTGACCGGCGAGGTGGGTGTGTTTTCGGTCGTGCCGGGCCCGGGCATCACGAATTGCCTGACCGGCATGGGCGAAGCGCTTTATGACGGCATGCCGATCGTGGCGCTCGTGACTGATATCGATCGTTCGCCCCATGCGCCAATTGGCCAGGTGCATGGGCTTGCGAACGCTGCCCTGCTCCGGCCGGTGTCGAAGGCGGTTTACGAGGTTCGGCATCAGGCCGAGATTCCGGCTGCGATCTTCGAGGCGTTCCGGATCGCGGTGCTTGGTACGCCGGGACCGGCGGCGGTGGTGGTGCCTTACCCGCTCTTCACGGCCGTGTGGGATTACGACGTGCCTGCGCCTCCTCCTTACCCTGCGCCTTGGGACGAGGCGGCGTATGGCCGCGTGGTTGGCCATCTGGGTGACCGGCGTCAGCGTGTGGGGATCTACGCCGGGATGGGCTGCGCGGCGGCCGGAGCGCAGCTTGCGGCGGTTGCGGAGTTGTTGCAGGCGCCTGTGGCGACGTCGGTGACGGGCAAGGGGGTCATACCGGATGCTCATCCGCTCGCGGTCGGGTGGGGCTATGGCCGGCAAGGGACGCGCGCTGCGGAGGCGGCGTTTCGCTCGGTCGACCTGGTGCTGGCCGTCGGCGTGCGCTATAGCGAGGTCTCCACGGCGTATTACGCCATCCCGCGGGCGGACACCTTGATTCACGTCGATATCAACCCTGCCGTGCTCGGCAAGAACGTGCCTGCGCATGTGACCCTGTGCGCGGACGCGGGGATGTTCCTGAATCGGTTGCAGGCGGAGGGGGACCGGATCCGCCGGGCGCCTTGCGAGAAGCTGTGGCGCCAGCTTGCGTGCGCCCGCGCGGCCGACCGCCAGGAGGCGGCGACCCCGCGCATTCACGCGGCGGTTGATCCCATGCTGCTCTATAGCCGGCTGCGCGCGAACCTGGGCCCGGAGACGTTGTTCTTCATCGACGTGACGGCGTCGACCCACTGGGCCAGCGAGGCGGTCGAGGTCCAGGCCCCCAGGCGTTATTTCGCACCCGCGAACAACCAGAGCATGGGCTGGGCGATCCCGGCGGCGATCGCCGGCCAGCATGTCGCGCCCGAGCGCCAGGTGGTTTGCGTCACGGGGGACGGCTGTTTCTTGATGGCGGCGATGGAGCTTTCGACTGCGGCCAGGCGCGGGCTGCCGGTGAAGTTTTTTGTGATCGACGACGGTACGTATCATTACATGCAGATGTTGCAGGAGCCGGTGTATCGCCGCACCACGGCCACCGAGATCGCCCGGGTGGACTACGCCGCGTTCGCGAGCGCGGTGGGGGTGGGGTATAACGAGATCGCGGCGAACGCGGATCTTGACGCCGGCATCGCGCGGGCTTTCGCCGACCCGCGGCCGGTGCTTACCCGGGTTGTGGCGAGTTATGAAGGCCGGGAAATCCGCTGGCTGGAAGCCGTCCGCGGCCAGTACCTGAAGCAGATGCCGGGATCGCAGAAGCTGCGCCTGGCCGCTCGCATTGGGGTCAGAGCCGTGAGCCCGGCGGACGACAGCGACTGAGCGGCTTGCCCGCGGGGCCGTTGCGGAGCGGGCGCGGGGGAGTCACACTGGCGTGGGTGACGAGCGCGGCCGTGCCGGGCGGTTGGGGCGGTTGGTTCCATGGCGGTTGAGAGAGCGAGGAAGCGATGCCCAATCCGTGGACGGGCCGGGGTAATCCCTATACGCGTGTGGAAGTGATTGAACGATTGCGCGGGACGCTCGAGCGTGGGGAGCCGATCATCGCGGCGGGTGCGGGGACGGGCATCAGCGCCAAGTTCATCGAGCAAGGCGGGGGCGACCTGATCATCGTGTACAACTCGGGGCGATTCCGGATGGCGGGCCACGGCTCGACGGCGGGTCTCATGGCGTATGGAGACGCCAACGCCACGGCGATGGAGATCGGCCAGTATGAAGTCTTGCCGGTGGTTGAGGAGATTCCGGTGATCTGCGGGGTGCACGCCACCGACCCGCGGCGGCGGATGTGGCACTGGCTGTTGCAGGTGAAGGAGATGGGCTTTTCGGGGGTGAACAATTTCCCCACGCACGCGATTGTGGACGGCATGTTCCGGCAGATTCTCGAGGAAACGGGGATGAGCGTGCGCAAGGAATTCGAGATGACGGCGCTTGCGCGGAAGATGGACCTGTTTACAATTGTATATGTGAGCAGTGCAGAGGAAGCGCGTGCGATGGCCGAGGCTGGGGCGGATGCGATCATCGCGCACGTGGGGACGACGGTGGGGGGCTCGATTGGGGTGAAGTCGGCGGCGGTGTCGATGGATGACGCGGTGGCCCGGGTGCGGGCGATCACGGCGGCGGCGAATGCGGTGCGGAAGGATGTGATTATGCTTGCGCACGGCGGGCCGATTGCGCGGCCTGAAGACGCGGCATACATCAACGAGCACACAGATGCGGTTGGTTTTGTGGGGGCGTCGAGCCTGGAGCGGCTGGCGGTGGAGGATTCGCTGCGGGAGCTGACGCGCAAGTTCAAGTCGATCCCCGCGCCGGCGGCCCGGCGGTTCCTGGAGTCGTGATTTCAGGGAGCATGCGCCATGGCGGTTGTGCTGGTTGCCACGCTCGATACCAAGGGGCATGAGCTTGGCCATGTGCGCGGGCTCTTGCGGTCGTGGGGCCACGCCACGATCGTGATCGACGCCGGGGCGCTGGGCGCGCCCGCGATCGAGCCGGACATCAGCCGCGAGCGCGTGTTTGAGGCGGCGGGAACCACGGCCGAGGCTGTGCGCCTCCGCGGCGACCGCGGCCAGGCGGTGGCGGCCGCGAGCAAGGGGGTGGCCGCGGTGGTGAAGGAGCTGCACGCCCAGGGCAAGGTGGACGCGATCCTGGGCATCGGCGGCGGCGCGGGGACCACGATCGGCACCCGAGCCATGCGGGCCCTTCCCTTCGGCGTGCCCAAGCTGATGCTCAGCACGCTCGCGAGCGGCCAGGTGCGCCCGTACGTCGGCGGCAGCGATCTTCTGATGATGCACTCCGTGGCCGACCTGGCGGGGCTGAATCAGCTTACGAGAACCGTGCTCGGCAACGCCGCGGCCGCGGTGCGGGGGATGATCGAGTCCCGGCCGGGCCAGGACCAGGAAGACGGCGGGCCCGTGCTGGCCGCGACGATGTTCGGCGTGACCACCCGCTGCGTCGACCAGGCGCGGACAATCCTGGAAAAGGCCGGCTGCGAGGTGCTGGTGTTCCACGCGACCGGCGTGGGCGGCCAGTCGATGGAAACACTGGTGCGCGACGGCAAGATCCAGGCTGTGCTCGACCTGACCACGACCGAGATCGCGGACGAGGTGGTGGGCGGGATCCTCTCCGCGGGACCGGATCGGCTCCGCGCTGCCGGCCGGGCGGGGATTCCGCAGGTGGTGAGCACAGGCGCGCTCGACATGGTCAACTTTGGGCCGATCCAGACCGTGCCGGAACGATTCCGCGAGCGCAGGCTGCACGTGCATAACGAGAACGTGACGCTCCTGCGCACCACGCCCGAGGAGAACGCCCGGATTGGGGCGTTCATGGCCGAGGCCCTGGGTGACGCGAAGGGTCCGGTGGTGCTTGTGTTGCCCCTGGGGGGCGTGTCGGCAATCGACGTGCCGGGCCAGCCGTTCCATGATCCCGAGGCCGATGCCGCCCTGTTCGAGGCCCTGCGCGTGGGGCTGAGAGGTCGGGGGCAGGTTGAGATCGTGGAGCGGCCCGAGGCCATCAATGACCCAGCCTTCGCAGCTTACGCTGCCGAGCGGATGCTGGGATTCTGCGTGCCTCAGCCGTTTGGGGCATGGCGGTTGGATGTTGAATCGGTGCCTGGCTTGCCGGGTTGACCTTCCGCGAATGGCGGGTTCTCCGTAAGATCCCGCCGCGCGGTGGGCCGTCCATGGATGAGACGGCGCAGCGCATTGGGAACGAGAGACGGCATGGACGTCAGGACGACCCCCAAGGTCCCCCACACGGAATACTTTCCACCGCCGCCCGGGCCGCGCCAGCCGAGCGTGTGGCTGGCCCGCATCCGTGCCGACCGAACCGAGCTCATGCGCTTCTGGCCGGTCGTGCAAAACATGGTCTCACAGGAGCTTCGGGTGCGTTATCAGCGCTCGGCGCTGGGCTTTCTGTGGACGTTGCTGAACCCGCTGCTCATGATGGCGACCCTGTCGCTCGTGTTTTCCCAGATTGCCTCAGGCGTCAAGAATTACCCACTTTTCCTGTTCGCGGGGATGGTTCCGTGGATGTTCCTGAGCACGAGTCTGAATGAGAGTGCGGTGTGCATCATTCAGAACGAGGGGCTGATCCGCAAGATATACCTGCCGAAGCTGGTGTTTCCGCTGGCGCGGGTGATGGTTGCGCTTGTGACGTTCTTGCTGTCGCAGGGTGCGCTTTTCTTGTTGCTGTGGCCGCTGGGTGCGCGGCCGTCGCTTGCGCTCCTTGCGCTTCCACTTGTGATCATGCTTTTTTTTGGTTTTGTGATGGGGCTTTCACTGGTTGTTGCGACGGTGAACACGTTCTTTCGCGACGTGGGGCACCTGGTCTCGGTGTTCTTGCAGGCGTGGTATTTTCTCACGCCGATTCTGCTGCCGATCAAGCAGTTTTCGCGGCAGAGTCAGCGGTGGTTCATGCTCAACCCGGCTGCGCCTTTCGTGGAGTTGTTCCACGCGGTGATCTATGAGGGCGAGTGGCCTGGTCTGGGATTGCTGGCGGCGTCCGCCTTGATCGCGGTGGTTTCCCTGGGGCTTGGCTATGTTATCTTCAAATCGCAGGAAGACAAGCTGGTCTTCCGGCTCTGACTTTGCACCACGGGGCAGGAGCGTGAAGGCGGAGGGTGCGCTTGTCGAGCTCGACGCGGTGTCGTTGCGGTTTGTGAATTACGCCGACAAGCATTATTCGCTGAAGCGTGCCGCGCTTGATCTTGTGCTGCGCAGGGAGGGCCCGCCGCCGCGGTCTGAGTTCTGGGCGCTGCGGGACATTTCGCTGCGGATTGCCAAGGGGGACCGGATCGGCGTGGTGGGGGGCAACGGCGCGGGCAAGAGCACGCTCTTGCGAATGCTGGCGCGGATTTACCCACCGACGCTGGGCCGGGTTGCGGTGAATGGCGCGGTGGCCCCGCTGATCGAGATGGGAGCGGGGTTCAACCCGGAGCTTTCCGGCTTCGACAACATCCTGCTCAACGGCGCGATGCTGGGGTTTAGCCGCCGTGAGATGCTGGCCCGGGTCGATCGGATCCACGAGTTCACGGGGCTCAGGGAGTTTGCCGACATGCCGCTCAAGTACTATTCGAGCGGGATGTATCTGCGGCTGGCCTTCGCGATCGCGACCGAGGTCGATCCCGAGATCCTGCTCATCGACGAGTCGCTTGGGGTGGGGGACGCCGCGTTTCTGGAACGGGCCCAGGAGCGGCTCCGCGGCCTGCTCGACCGCTCGAACGCCGTGGTTCTGGTCTCGCACCAGATGGAATCGCTCCGCGACCTCTGCACCCGTGGGATCTGGCTGAAGCGCGGGCGCCTGATGGCGGACGGCCCGATCGACGAGATCATCGAGCGCTACCTGCATGACACGGCTGTGGACGCGGCGGCCGCCCGGGCGTCGTGAGGCCTTGTGTGATCTGCCCCGTGCACCCTGGCGCGGGAGTGGGGATCGCGGCTCAGCTCACGACCAGGTTCGCGTGTTGATCGGCGATCTGAACCCGCGCAATGGTGCCGCTGTCGAACTTCAGGCAGTCGTGCTCGATCCCGTCCGAGAAGATCACGCCCCGCTCGGGCATGGCCGACTCCACGACCAGCTCTTGCCCCGGTTCGAGCATTCCGGCCACGAGAGCGGTCCGCGATTGCCGGCTTTGGAAGGGCTCGCGCACGATCCAGACGAGCTTCTGGTCCTCCCATTTCATGCGGAATTCCGGCGGGCCGCTCGAGCCTGCAAAGCCCGCCACGCCACGCGCCATGTTGAACACCGAGGAGAGCCAGCCGCTCGAGCCGGCGCCGGTTGAGACCAGAATCCCGCTCGACGATTGGGGCTCGGTGATCCCCGCGTAAGAGAGCGTGTAGCGGGCGGAGGCGTGGCTGGAGCAACCTATGAAGAAGTCATTGAATGCCAGCATCCGCTGGCCGTCGTTGAGCACGGTTTCGGCCAGGGTGACCGCGCGGGTTTTGTGCCATCCCTGGAGCACGCGTTCCACCACGCGTGGGGCCTCTGGCACCTGGAATGGGAGCAGGACGCCGTCGATTCGCTTCGGGTCGGGATTGACGCCCACAATCGGCACGCGTCCGACGTACTTGGCCACGTTCGCCACCATGCCGTCCTGGCCCAGCACCACGACGACCTGGCAAACTCCGAAATCGAAGGTTGGCACGTAATCGCGATGGACAAGCTGAAACCGATCCAGTTTGCCGAGCCCGCGCCGAAGGTAAGCCAGGGCCTCGCGATAGACGAGATCCTCGGCCTCGAGCTCGGCGTACGCCTCCCCGCTGGACTGGCCTGCGCGTGGAACTCTGCCCGTGAAGAGGCCTCTGCTCGCGACCGGGCCTCTGGCGATCAAGCCTTCCAGGCGGGCTCGTTCAATCTCGGACGCCTGGTTCATGACGAATCGAGCACGGCCCCGGGTGCTCCAGCGTCTGAGGAGATTCTCGAGCGGCGTATCCCTGTGGATGAGGATGATCGGCGAGGGCACGAACATCATTTTTCCCCGCGCTGGAGCAGTGTGTTGAGGAGCTCGGGCGAGACGTTGAGCTCACCGATCTTGGCCGCGTTCTGGGCCAGTTCCTGGAATCCGAGCGCGACCAGGAACCTGGGGTCGAGGGCGGCGTTGGCCGCCAGCAAGAGCCGCCAGTCGACCCCCTGGATCGGCTCCAGCACGGCCCGCAGCGCGATCGATCTGGCCTCCGCTTCCTTGCGCTGGTTGGCAACCTGCGAGTCCACGAGCGTGCTCCTGCGTTCCTCGATCTCGATGTCGGCGGCGAGCCTGGTTTCACGCACCTCGCCCCTCTTGTGCTCGATGGCGATCCTGGTATTCAGCTCGTTTTCCTTGATCATGCGCTCCTGCTCGACGGCGGCGTTGCGCCGCGCGGAAATCGCCAGATCGGCTCTGCGCAGCAGGTCCTCGCGAGCTTCGGCCTCGAGGGCCCGGCTCATCTCAGGCGCGGGCTTGATCGAAAGTATCACCACGCTCAGGATCTCGACCCCAAGCGATTGCACCATCTGCGAAGCCCGCAGGCCGGTGAGGATCTCCTCCGATAGTCCCGCGGAGCCGACCAGCAGGTCCCCCAACGCCTTTTGTTGCGTAAACGCATGAGCAATGACTTGCGCTGTGTTGGAGAGGCGCTCGCCGAGCTTCGTGGGGTCCTCCGAAGTGTAGTCCCCTTGCGCCGTGAGCGAATAATCGAGCATCGCCGCGGTTTTTTGGGGGTCGGCGACGCGGCAGGTGATCTGCCCCTGGATGATCGCTTGCTGGAAGTCCGCGGTTGTCTCGTTAAAGACGAAGGGCACGTCGGTGCTGGCCACGGGGATCTGCACGATGGTGTTCAGGGGTGCGAAATAGAGAAAGGCAAGCCCCCCGCCCTGGCGGACGATCTTGCCCCCGCGATACTGGATCACATAGGTCGTCGGCGGCACCTTGAGAAATCGAAAACCCAGCATGGCATGGGGCTCCCCACAGCGGCGTGATCAATGCTATCTTGCTTATCGTAACGGAGCGGTGATCAGAAATCCTGGGTTTTGTTTCGTGAGTGTGTTCGCCGATTTTGCCGGCCGGAACCGCAAAATGTGCGGCTGCGATCTCGGGCGATCTCTCGGTTCGCGTGGAAAGTGCGTAAAGATGCTCAAGAATGCTTTGTGGGCCTTGGCGGGCCTGGTTGCGGGATTCGCCCTGGCGCTCGTGGGGGTGATCGGCGTTGAGGCCTTCAGCGCCCTGGTTCACCCGCTGCCAGGCGACTTCGACGGCAGCATGGAACAGATGTGCCTCCATGTGGCCCGGTATCCGGCCTGGGTTCTTGCCGTTGTTGTGCCCATGTGGGCGTGCGCCGCAATCGCGGGAACATGGACCGCGCTATGGATCGGCAACAGAGCTGCCTTCGGCGCCGTCGGCTTGATCTTGCTTGTGGCGCTTGTCTATAACCTTTCCGAGCTCCCCTATCCCGCCTGGTTCAAGGCGGCCAATCTGATCGTCATTCCCGCCGCGATCCTCCTACCCCTGCGGTTCTCGCGCCCGCGCACCCTTCAGGTCGGTAAGCGCTAGTATATGCACGCTAGCACGTATAGATGCGATGACCCGTTCTGTGCGCCGTTCGCCGCGGCTTCCAGAACCCTTCCAAGGCGCGGGGCGCCTGGGCCTGGAGTCGACCTTCCGGCGTGTCACGGCCTTTTGTGATGGAGCCATGCCTGGGCTGCATCAGGACCACGATCCGCTGATTTTTGTAAAAAAGTGCAAAAGCGGCCGGGGGGGCTGGGGTCATGAGCGGCCTGAGTTAGCACGGTGAGGCGGGTGGTCCTGCGTCTGGGGTTTCTGTAATCATGTACACTTCGCGGGTGGCTTTCGTGGTTGGATTACGCCGGTTTTGCTGATCGCTCGGGGCGGAAAACGCCGATGTTGACCGAAATGCGTAGGATGGGTTGCGGACCGGCCAGAGCAGAGCCATGGGTTTCGCGCGACCGGGATTGACCCAGGATGGACGCCGCGTCATGATCCGCGCTGGGATGCGGTTGGGACGGGGTTGCTTCGTCCTGGCGCAGGATCAAAGGAGTGACCCGCCATGCCGCTGGCTCAGTTGACTGTGCTTGCCGCTGCGCTTGTGGGTTGGTCGGACGTGACCATCCAGCAAAGCCGCGGCGACCGCTCGACGTCGTCGTTTGAGCGTAGTCTGGCGGGGATCGACCGGCCGAGCCAGCGCACGATGGAGACGCTCACGCGGTATGAGCTCGATCGCGAGAATCGCCGCGACCCTGGCAAGGTGCTGATGCGGCTGGAGAAGCTGGCGCAGAAGTCGGCGGAGACCGAGATCGTCTATGCGCTCGCGGAGCTTTCCTGGATCGAGGGGAAGCGGCTTGATCGCAAGCGCAAGCCGGAGGCGATCGACCGTTTTCTCGATGCCGCGGCCTATGCCCACGACTATCTCTTCGAGCCCGATCTGGTCGGCGGCCGGGCGCCTTCGGACCCGCGGTTTCGGCTGGCCTGCGACATCTACAACGCGGGCGTCGACCGCCTGATCCGCGCGGCCGAGTCGAAGGGCGAGATCGTGCTTCAGAACGGCGACGCCATCCCGTTCAAGGTGCACGGGCGCGAGCAGGTGCTGCGGATTGTGCTCACCGAGTCCCCCTGGAAGACGAGCGACGTCCACAAGATCAAGCTGGCCTCTGACTTCGAGGTCACCGGCCTGCCCACGCACAGCTATGAATACGGCCTGGGCGTGCCGCTCATCGGCATCCGCGAGACCCGGGTCGAGCAAGGGGTGAAGAAGCCGCAGGAGCGGTTCCATCCGGCCGAGATGGCGTTTCCCTTGACCGCGTTTCTGCGGCCCAATTCGCGGCTTCGCGACGCCAATCTCGACGTGACCCAGGCCCGCGAATGCACCCTTGAGCTGATCGATCCCGTGCAACAGCGCACGGTCGGCCGGGGCAAAACAATCCTGGCGCTTGAGACCGATCTTACAACACCGCTCGCTTATATGTGGTCGCGAACTGACCTTGATCATTACCGCTGGAGCGGGCTCCTGCGCCCGGAGGCCTCGCTCGAGCGGGCGAATCTCCTGCTCATCCGCCCCTACGAGCCCGGCAAGATCCCGGTCGTCATGGTGCACGGGCTGGTCTCTTCGCCCCTCGCCTGGATTCCCATGCTCAACGAGCTGCTGCGCGACCCGGTCATCCAGGCGAAGTATCAGTTCATGCTCTACATGTATCCCACGGGCGTGCCGATTCCGATCGCCGCCGCGGGACTGCGGCAGGCGCTCGTGGACGCCAAGCGCATGTACAATCCTGACGGCCGCGACCCCGCCTTCGACCGCATGGTGCTGCTCGGCCACAGCATGGGCGGGCTGCTGGCGCGGTCCATGTCGGTCTCCAGCGGCGACCAGCTCTGGCGGCTCTATTCCGACCGGTCGTTCTTTGACGAGATCCTTGGCCCCAAGGAAGTCCTTGAAGAGCTGCGGACCTACTTCTTCTACGAGCCGTTGCCCTTCGTGAGCCGGGTGGTGATGCTCGCCACGCCGCATCATGGCTCGGTGTACTCGCGCGGGGTGGTCGGGCGCATGAGCTCCACCTTGATCGCGGATCCGGATCATATCCACAAGCTGCTCGTGCGCCTGATCAAGGACAACCCGGACGCGTTTGATTCCAAGCGCTTCCGCCGCCTGCCGACCTCGATCGAAACGCTCGAGCCTGACTCGCCCATCCTGTCGGCGATGATGCTGATGAAGCCTGGCCCGGCGGCAATGCACTCGATCATCGGGTCGAACCGCCCCGGCGGCGTTGATCAGTGGACTGACGGCGTGGTGACCTACAAAAGCGCGCATCTCGACGGCGTGGCCTCGGAGAAGATGGTCCGGTCGGATCACGGGGTGCAGAAGGATCCGGAGGCGATTCTGGAAGTCAGGCGCATCCTGCGGATGCACATTGGCGCGGAGCACCCGCCGGAGCCCGCGGGCAAGCACACGGTGCTGGCGCCCCCGCCGCCGTCGCGGCGCAAGGAGGGCGCAGTCATCTCCGGGAACTAGCCGAGCCTTGCTCCGCCTGGCCTGGCGGAGCATGATAGACGCCGTTCCAAAGCCCGTTCGCGGGGCCTGGGTTCATCATCCCTCTCGTGCACCTTTGAGGAACATCATGCCGGAGACGCTTGCCGATCGCCTGGCTTCGTTTGCGCTCGGGACGCGGTTCGAGAATCTGCCCGCCGCGGTGGTTGCGGAGGCCAGGCGCAGGTTTGTCGATGCGCTTGGCTGCGCGGCCGGAGCGCTCGAGGAGCCCGCGCCCACGATCGCGCGCAGGACGGCCTCGCGGTTCGGCGGCGACCCGAGCGCGCATCTGATCGGCGGCGGCCGCTCCACGCCCGACTGGGCCGCGTTCGCGAACGGCGTTCATATCCGCTATCTCGACTGCAACGACACCTACCTTTCGCTCGAACCCGCGCACCCCAGCGACAACTGGGCCGCGGTGTGCGCAGCGGCGGAAGCCGCGGGACGCGACGGCAGGGCCTGCATCGCCGCGGCGGCCGTGGCCTACGAGGTCCAGTGCCGGCTCTGCGACGCCAAAAGCATCCGTGCCCGCGGCTGGGATCACACCACCTATGGCGCACTCTCGAGCGTTCTCGCCGCGGCAATGCTGCTCGAGCTCGATCATGAGCAAACCGTCAACGCGCTCGGCATCGCCGGCACAACCTCCGCCGCGCTCAGGCTCACACGCGCAGGCGAGCTCTCGATGTGGAAGGGCTGCGCCTTCGCCTTCGCCGCGCGGAACGGCGTCTTCGCCGCGCTCCTCGCACGCGAGGGAATGACCGGACCACGCCCCCTCTTCGAAGGCGACATGGGCTTCATGCAGCAGGTCTCTGGACCCTTCGAGCTCCACCAGCTTGGCGGACCAGACGCGGCCGACTGGATGCTCCCCAGAACCTCGATCAAGTTCGTCCCGGCCGAGTATCACAGCCAGTCCGCCATCGCCGCCGCGTTCGCAATGCGCAGGCAGATCGACGATCCCAAACGCATCCGCTCGATCGAGATCGCCACCTTCAAGACCGCGGTCGAGATCATCGGCAAGGACCCCGAAAAATGGCACCCGAAGACCCGCGAGACCGCCGACCATAGCCTGCCTTACTGCACCGTCGCCGCGCTCGTCGACGGCGAGATCTCGGCACGCCAGTTCACCCCCGAGCGGCTCGCCGATCCTCTGCTGCTCGACCTCGTCGCACGCACGAAGGTGATCGAGGATCCCGCCCTCACCGCGGGATATCCCCGGGGCATTCCCAACCGCATCACCATCGAGCTCGCCGATGGCACGCGCATTGTCGACGAATGCACATATCCACCTGGGCATGACCAGAACCCGCTCACCGACGCCCAGCTTGCCGCCAAGTTCCACGGCCTGGCGGACGAACCGCTGGGCGCTCCACGCGCCCGCGAGGTCTGGGAACGCGCCATGTCGCTCGAGGATGAACCCGCCCCGTGGGAGATCCTGGGGCGGGTTGCGTTCGAGAGCGCTTGACCCAGACGCTTGCGGCAGGCGCGCGAAGGAAACGGGGACGAGAGATGGGTGCGCCGCGGCCCCTCTTACTTCCGCGTTTCCCCTGCCTTACCCGCGGTCAGGGCGGGTTCGGCAAGCAGGCCGGGCCGAGCTGTCAGAACGTCGGCGATGAGCTTGCCCATTTCCTGGTAGCCGGCGGGGACGAAGTGGCATTCGTCGGAGAACAGGTCGGGCGAGAGGCGCTCGAAGTGTGCCTGAGCGTCGACGAGCGGCAGATGGTTCGCATCCGCCCATTTGCGAAGCGCATCGTTGTAGCCCGGGACGTCCGCGCGCCAGCCCGGAGACTGGGCAAGCGCCCGCGGATCGAGCTTGTGCGGCCGGGTCACGAACACGATGGGGATCTTGCGCCTGGCGGCCTCGGCCCGGAAGCGCTCGAGATTCGCCAGATAGTCGTCGACCGACACCCGCGGGCGCCTGGGCTCGTTCGGGCGCGGGGCGGGCTGGGGCCGTAACTTGCGAACGTATTCCATCAGAACCAGGTAAGAACGATAACGCACCAGCCGCCGTTCGAGTGCGACCAGCGGCCAGGGAGGGATATGGAATTCGCGGTCGGGCACGTCCGCGGCCTGCGCAACGTCGTTCCAGCCAAAGGAGACCACGAGCACGTCGGGGCTGTAGACATCAACCTCCTGCAAGAATCGCAGCAAACCTTGATGCGACGAGTAACCCACCACGCCGGCGTTCATGACCTCGACGCGTCGCTCCCCTGCCCTCAATGCGAGCGCGCGTTCCAGCCAGGCCGGCCAGCCGTCTCGTGGCGGGCCGTCGGTCAGCGAGTCGCCGTAACACATCACCCGGAGCACGCCCGGCGGCTTGGGCACTTTCACGAGCGGGCTCTTGAAGCGCTGGCTTGAAAACGGTTTGTGATCGACCGGGCGCCAGAGCAGCACGGGATCGGGCTCGCGATTCTCATCCCCGGTGATCATCGCCCTTCGCCAGTCGTCGCCGCTGCCGCGCCAGACGGTCTCGAGCGGGCGGTGATAGCGTACCCAGCCGCGGTCGCTCAGAACGCGAGACACGAGCTCGATCCCGGCCGGCGGCACGATGAGCGTCACCCCGAGCGCGAGCCCCGCCAGGGCAGGCCGGGTGCGTAAAACCGCGCGGAGCCTGGGCTCACGCCTGCGGATCAGCGCCGCCGCTCCCAGGTCGAGCAAAAGCAGACCCCCAGCGCCCGCCGGCGTGCGCCTTTCGGGCTCGAGCAAGATCAGGAGGCCCACGGCGATCAGGTTGACGACCAGCAGCATTGCCGCCAGGTCACGCCAGCGCGGCCTTCGCGACCAGGCGAGCGGAAAACCCAGGACGACGAGCCACGTCGTCCATCCCCACAGTCCGTGCGGCATGATCCATCCCTCGGATTACGATCCCCAGCCGGGCGAACGATCACTCCGCGATTGTTCTGACTTCGGAAGGTTGGTCAAGCCGAGCCTTGCTCCGCGCGGAACAAATGATCCCCTCTCCGGCGACGGCGCGAGAATCGCGCGGGTGAAGCTGGATGTGTCTGCCCTGTTCAGGCTCAGCAGGTAAGGCCGGGGTTCCATTCGCGTTCCACCGCCAGTTCAGAAAGCCAGAACAAGACCCCAGAACCAGACGCCCGCACAAAGCCAGAACAGGACACCCTTGGTCTGCTCCCCGTTTTTTGGTCCACCAAGAATGGGAGTCTCTGACGTGAATCTAAATACGATGACATCAATGTACTTGACTGCGTCGGTTGACTCTCTGTTGATTGCATGCGGCGCTGAACTCTTTGGGCGTCGCTTATCCCAGTGAGCTGTGAGGCCAGCCCTCACCCGGAATGAAAGGCTTGTACCACTGCATATTGAAAGTTGCTCCGACCTAACGCTTCGCCCCGGGCTCTACAAACTGGTCTCCAAGACTTGGTGAGAGGCCGTTTAGTCCCGTTCCATAGTGATTGTGGATTATGCCGATAAGCTCCCATCACGGTATGTCCGGGCAAATGAAGCGAACTTTGTGCCGGCTCGATAGCGTCATGCCTCGATTCGTTAACATGATGTGTCCGGTGCTTCGATTCCTGTAAACCAATCTACCTGACTCCGGCCTGCTCAAACGTCTCTTTGTTCGCATCTCAAAGTATGTATATGTCATGTCCTGCTGAACGAGAGAATGGTCCAGGATCATTAGCCACTCTCTTATCCCGACTCCATCTGGGTAAGTCTCCGCGGGAAAACGTAGGTCTGGGAGAATGGTTTCTACTGGCTGCTTGGTAGCGCTCTGCTGCAATCCGCTGAAACCCTGCGCCTCAATCGCCCCATTCCCAACATACCGATACAGGTTCGCATCCCCCGCCGCGAAGCGGGACGCCTGGCTGAAGGTGAGTTCGAGGCTGGCAAAACAACCCAGGCAAGCATTCCGCAGCAATGGAGTCCACGTGCCATGGCCTAAATTCGCCAGTTGACGAGAGTTAGGGGATAGCCGAGCTGCTGGATACGTTGGTAATGGGCGGTATTGCCGGTGACAAGCTCCAGGCCGTGGCGGATGGCAACCGCTGCGATCATCGGGTCACAGCGGCCGATCGGGCGGCCAACCCGGTCGAGGTCGCCGGCGATCAGGCCCGCCAGGTCGGCGTCGTCCTGGTCGAAAAGCAGAATCTCCTCGGGAGTAATGGCTGTGCGGAATGCTTGGATGCGTTTCGGCGGTGCTCCAACCTTCTGCAAGCCCTGGATGATCTCCATCACCGTGATAACCGAGTACGTCAGGCGGCCGTGGATTTGCCGGTAGGTGGTGGCGTTGCGGGTGACGTTCTGATCGATGGCCTTGAGGATTTCGGAGTAGATGTCGGTGTCGAGCAGGGCCTTATTCAACACCGCTCAGCCGCCAGGGCCGCTCCTCTCTGACCTTCATGGCATGCTCAACGGCCTGGTCGAGCAAGTCGGCATCGTCACGCATGGCCCCGATCGAGCCCAGCCCGGGGTCGCCGGCACTCTTGGCCGGCTGCTGGCTTTCCTGCCGGAGCAATAGGCGGGCGGCCTCGGCCATCGCGTCATCGATGGACGCAAACCGGCCCCTATTCACAACGGCTTCGATTGAGCGTTCCAGGTCGGGTGGCAAATGTATCGTCATGTGCATGTATCTCCCTGACCATCCACTTTATCACGGCTGGCCGCCCGTGCCAAGCCGGGTGTCGCAAGCGTCTGCATGTACCCAGGCGGGGTGATCTCAGATCGCCCCTAAACGCCCGTTTGGCCCGCCTGGTAAGTCTCGAAGATGAAGGCACAGAGTGTCGATGCTGCACCTACGGCAAGGCGGGCATGGCGGACGCCGAGGTTAGGAGTGGTGGCATCCTTCCCGTGCCCGCTCCCATGAAGGTTCCTCAGTTCGGCCAGCTTCTGCGTCACGGTGCCGAAGCTACAAGGAGAACCCTAACGAACCGAGAAGGACAGTCGTTGTCATCTAGAATCCAGCGTCACAACGACTGTCCTTTATATCGTTGTGGCCATTTTCGACGCATTTTGACCCGCCGGGGCAGAGAGCGGGGTGAAGAAACGTGTACGAACGAGGTGGACAAGCCGTCCAACATTACAACGACTGTTATTTATACATATTGAGACATCGGTATACATCGACTTTCGGGCATCAGTGGTGCTCATGGACAGAATACGTTACAGCCAACCAATATGTTCGATATTTAGTGCTCTGGTTAGTATCTAGTGAATGCTCCCATCAGCGTTGATGAAATCGGCGTGAACGACTAGGACGGTCTCCAGGCCACGAGCTTGGTAGGCAAACCCACCCAGAAAGAAAGCCGGCGGATTCGACTGCTTATCGTAAAGCCAGACCGCGCACCCGCTGATCCCTCTTAGCTCGGTCACCGTCGGCGCGTTCTCAGCATAGGTCTGAACAGCGTCGCCGCTTTCGTCATGGAGTACGAAATGACGCTCGCTTACAGGAACTACCGGTCTTACCAACTCCATTATGGGTTTGGACGCAGATTCGTGCGTAACGATTATCAATTGCCCGGGGTATCCGATTAGATAACCGATCATTCCCGGTTTGGCCCGAGGAAGTGGCCACTCCGGGAATCCCGCGTGGGCTTTGCCCACTCCATTAGCATCGGATCGCGGAATAGCTAATGTCGCCAAATCCGGGTCACTCTCCTTCCCGAGAACAACGGCTGGTGAAATGTCGATGAACCCTTTGCCTTCGGCCCCCGACATGGCAAGCCGCGTTGTGGGGTCGCTCTTCCGGAGTTCAACGAATTTATCGTAGACGTGCCCACAGGTGACGAGCATCTCGGCGCTACCGGTACTCAACAACATGCCGGTCGCCTGGTTGACAACACGCGGAGGATTGCCCTGGCCAATCGCCAACAGCACCGTGTATGGCAAGACTTGACCTTTCATCCAGTCGCATAACTCACGGAAGGTTATCGTGTGCAAGGCCGGCTCTCTGACTCTCGACGAAAACCGAACAACAGCGTTGAGTTGCCCACCGAACACGCTAAATCGAAATCCGCTCCATGATATCCGTAACCCGCGGTGGTGACTCTGAGTATTCATGGCTCTCCGCGAGTTCTATCAGCGCTCGCTCGACCAGGGTCCCTGGCGACACCCCCAGCCGCCGGGCAAGTTCCTCTACCCACGTAATCCACTCTGCCGTCCTATAGATCGCCAGGGTCGGACTCAGGATGTTCGATTGCCAGTTGAAGGTGTCCGACCCGTCCCACGGTCTTGTGTTCGCCGCGATCCACTCTTGTAGCGCCGGCTCAGCGCGGAACCGGCAGGAAGACCCAGGCATCGGGCGGAGTCACCGGGCGTCATGATTGGGATGTTCGCGAGGACCCGCAATCCTTGCAGAGTCAAACCCCATCGAGCAGGAATTGGGAGATTCTTGATTCGAGCCGATCGAACGCGCGTTAGATTCAGGGTGAGGAGAACCTGGAACGGCGTTTGAGCCGTCCGTCCTCCGCCTTTCACGACTCACGCAAAGCACCTCGGCGATTCCCGAGTCGATGAATCCCCAAGGAAGATGCGGGTCGGGCCTGAGCACCTGGCCGGCAGTTCGTGTTCGTTTTGTCACCGGCTGGGCGCCGGCGTTGAGGGGCGGACCTGGCACGAATGCACGCACTTGCTCGCGCGGCGTGCTCGTATCGGATGCGCGGTCGAGGGTGTTGTTTCGCGCCGACGAAGCGAACCGAAACGCGCCAGAAACCGAACCCAATCGCGCCAGAAATCGAGCCCAGGCGTGTCATAAAATGAGGCCACAACCGCTGCGCAAATCCGCGTTCAAGATCGCCAGAACATGAAGCCAGTAAAGGAGAACCGTCGACTGCGAACCGAACCCACCGTGCCCGCGCGGACCGAACCCACCGCGCCCTGGCGGACCGAACCCAACGCGCCCTGGCGGACCGAAGCCATCGAGCTGCGACGAACCGAACCCACCGCGCCCTGTCGAAGCGCCCTGGCGAAGCAAACCCACGCGCTGCGGGTCGACAGGAAGCGGGTGTTTGGGTTGCGATCCAGCGCGGGCGTTCCTGCCGCTGGGGACGACGTGAACGATCGCGACGCCCGGATTCGCGGGTTGACGGTTCCGCAAGGGTGCTCGCTCGAGCGGGCGGTCGGAGATCGAACGATCCGATTCGGGGCGGGGAGGCGAGAATTGCGTACAAACCTGTTACAGTTCCGAGATCGGCGGCAAGCCGGTCGCCATGTTCCTGACCGCACCGATTCCAGGGTCCTGGTTGAGCGGAGGGGAGTCATGCCCATGGTCCGAGAGCTGCGCATCAATGGCCGATCGCTTGCAGTGACCGCCGAGGACGATCGCACGTTGCTGGGTGTCCTGCGCGATGAGCTCGGTCTCACGGGCGCGAAATATGGTTGCGGCGAGGGGCGCTGCGGGGCCTGCACGGTGCTCATCGACGGCGAGCCAGCGCGGTCGTGCGTGACCCGGCTTTCGGCGGTTGGGGACAGGGAGATCACCACGATTGAAGGGCTCGAGCAGGACGGCAAGCTGCATCCGCTTCAGGAGGCGTTTCTGGAAACGGGCGCGATGCAGTGCGGTTATTGCACCTGCGGCATGATCATGTCCGGCGTGGGGCTGCTGCGGCAGAATCCGCGGCCGTCGCGGGAGGAGATCATCGAGGCGATGAACGGAAATGTGTGCCGCTGCGGCACGTATACCCGGATCATGGCGGCGGTTGATCTGGCGGCGCGGGCGATCAAGGAGGGCCGGAAATGAGCCACGTACACAACCAGGCGGACGAGGTCTGGACGGAGATCGAGCCCGAGCGTTACGAGCTTTATGAGCCGCGTGGCGGGCGGGTTGCGTTCGATCGCCGCGACTTTCTGCGCGTGCTGGGCGGCGGGCTTTTGATTGCGTACTTGCTGGATCACACGGAATCCGAGGCACAGCAACCTGGCCGGCGGCAGGGGTTCCGGGGTCAGGCGGGCCCGCAAGACATCGGCGCCTGGCTGCACATTGCGGAGGACGGCACGATCTCGGTTTACACCGGCAAGGCGGAGGTCGGTCAGAATATCCGAACCTCGCTGACGCAGGTGGTTGCGGAGGAGCTGGGCGTGGAAGCGGGCATGGTCCGCATGGTGATGGCCGACACCCAGCTTACGCCGTTCGACATGGGAACCTTTGGCAGCCGGACCACGCCCGACATGTCGCGCAGGCTGAGGCGCACCGCGGCCGCGGCGCGCGAGGTTTTGATTGAGCTGGCGGCCGAGCGCTGGAAGACGAGCCATGAGAAGCTCATCGTCGCCGAGAGCGCGGTTGTGAACCCTGAAACGGGGGCGAGGCTCGAATACGGCAAGCTTACGCAGGGTCAAAAGCTGACGAAAACGGTGAGCGACAGTACGCCGATTCGCGAGCCGAGGAAGTGGACGATCGCGGGTCAGTCGCTGGCGAAGGTGAACGGGCGCGACTTTGTGACGGGCAGGCACCGGTACGCGTCGGACATGAGCCTGCCGGGGATGCTTCATGCTCGGTTGTTGCGGGCGCCGAGCTTTGGTGCGGCGCTTGTGTCGGTGGAGCTTGCGGCGGCGAGGGCGATGCCCGATGTGGTGGTCGTGCAGGAGGGGGATTTTGTGGGGGTAGCGGCGGCGAGCGAACCGCGGGCCGCACGGGCGCTTGCGGCGATCAAGGCGGAGTGGAAGCCGGGGCCGGCGATCGCGTCGCGGACGCTGTTCGAGGATCTCAGGCGGCCCGCGAACGATCGGGGTTTCGCGGGCGGCGAGCGTGACGGGAGGAGCGCGGGGAACAAGGGGAAATCGCTTCGGGAGCAGCCCGACTCAGGCGCGACCCGGCTGGAACAGACCTACACGGGGGCCTACATCGCGCACGCGCCCCTGGAGCCGCGCGCGGCGGTCGCAAGCTGGGAGGGGGGCAAGCTCACCGTCTGGACCGGCACCCAGCGCCCGTTTGGAGTTCGCTCCGAACTGGCCGCTGCGCTGCGGGTTCCCGAGGCGGACATCCGCGTGATCGTGCCCGATACCGGCTCCGGCTACGGCGGCAAGCACACCGGCGAGGCCGCGGTGGAGGCGGCGCGGCTCGCCCGCGCGGCCGGCAAGCCCGTCAAGCTCGTTTGGACGCGTGAAGAAGAATTTACATGGGCGTACTATCGCCCCGCCGGCGTGATCGACATCAAGAGCAGCGCCAGCCGGGAGGGACTGCTCACCGCCTGGGACTGCCAGAACTACAATTCCGGCGGTTCCGGCCTGCGCTCGCCCTACTCCGCGGCCCAGCAGGCGACGGCGTTTCATCCCTCGCGATCGCCCCTGCGGCAAGGGTCATACCGCGCGCTTGCCTCAACCGCGAACCACTTCGCCCGCGAGTCGCACATGGACGAACTGGCCCACGCGCTTGGGATCGACCCCTTGCAATTCCGGCTCAGGAACCTGAAGGACGACCGGCTCCGCGCTGTGCTCGAGGCCGCTGCCACGGCGTTCGGCTGGGGCAAGCCCGCGGACGCGGGGCGTGGAGTCGGGCTCGCCTGCGGGACCGAAAAAGGGGGCTACGTGGCCACCTGCGCCGAGGTTGCGGTTGATCGTGAGAACGGGCGCGTGGCGGTCGTGCGCACCACAACCGCCTTCGAATGTGGCGCGGTTGTGAACCCGGACCACCTGAAAAACCAGGTTGAAGGCGCGGTGGTGATGGGTCTTGGGGGTGCGCTCTTCGAGGCGATCGAATACGAGAACGGGCGGATCCAGAACCCGCGCTTTTCGCGGTATCGCGTGCCGCGGTTCCGGGATACGCCCCAGCTCGACGTGGTGCTCGTCGATCGCCCTGACCTGCCCGCCGCGGGTGCGGGGGAAGCGCCGATCATCGCCATCGCCCCCGCGGTTGGCAACGCCATCTTCGCCGCCGTGGGAGTTCGTTTACGCTCGCTCCCGATGGTTCCGCAACGGCTCAAGATCTAGCCCACGCGTTGCTTCCGCCACGCCTCGTGTTCGCCGGTTTCCCTCCGCGTCTCGAATTGACTGTGTCCGGCAAGCGCCTTATGTTTAACAAATGTCGATCGACACTCCTGGTCGTGGGAGCAATCCGTGATGGGGCCTGAAGGATTGCGAGCGCAGCTTGTGGCGTTTGCCCTGATCCTGGGCGCCTGGCCCGCGTGGGCGGGAGGCGCGCAGGGCGAGAAGGGTCAGGACGCTGCGCGGCTTGCGGGAGAGGTTTCGGCCTTGCTTGAGACGCGTTGCCTGGTCTGCCACGCGGGTGCGGGCAAGAAGGGGGGGCTGGATCTTTCGACGCGTGCGTTTGCGCTCGAGGGGGGCGCGAGCGGCGAGCCTGCGCTCGTGCCTGGCGATCCTGGCTCGAGTGTGGTGATCGAGAAGCTTGCCGCGGGTGAGATGCCGCCGCGCAATCCCCTGCCTCGCGCGCAGGTTGAGCTTGTGCGGGCGTGGATTGCCGCGGGTGCTCCCTACGCCCACGAACCGCTCCGGAAGGCTGTGCCCGCGAGAAGCGCGCTTTGGTCGCTGCGGCCGATCGCGCGGCCGCAACCGCCGGTGCTGGCCGCGGCGGCCGGCGCCCGGAATCCCATCGACGCCTTCGTGCGCGACCGGCTCAAAAAGGCGCAGCTTGATCCCACGCCCGAGGCCGATCGCCGCACCTTGATTCGGCGCCTCACGCTCGATCTCACCGGCTTGCCCCCCACACCCGAAGAAATCGACACGTTCTTGCGCGATCAGGCCATTGACGCGTACGAACGGCTGGTCGAGCGGCTGCTGGCCTCACCCCGTTACGGCGAGCGCTGGGGGAGGCACTGGCTGGATGTCGCCCGGTTTGGTGAAAGCCACGGCTATGAAACCAACATGCCGCGCTACAATGCCTGGCCTTATCGCGATTATGTGATCCGCGCGTTCAATCAGGACGTGCCCTATTCCCGGTTTATTGAGGATCAGATCGCGGGGGCAGGCGCGGGCGATCCGCTTGATCCGCTTTCGCTGGCGGCGACGGGATTTCTCGTCGCGGGCACGCACGACGGGGTGGGCAACGCCACCCGCGAGGGAATGCTCCAGCAGCGGATGGACGACCTTGACGACATGATCGCGGCGACGTGCTCGACGTTTCTGGGGTTGAGCGTGCAATGCGCGCGGTGCCACGATCACAAGTTTGATCCGATCCCCCAGCGCGATTATTACGCGATCCAGGCGTTGCTGGCGGGTGTGCAGCATGGCGAGCGGGAGGTCTCGGCTGTGTCGCGGCCGGACGACGCCGAGCGGCTTGAGCGTATCAAGGCCGAGCTTGGTCGCGTTGAGCTTGCTCTTGACCAGTCTGAGCCGCTGGCGGACCCCGCCGCGTCGACGCCGTCGCGGGTGATGGCCAGCCCGCTGCGGAACGTGGAGCGTTTCAGGCCCGTGCGTGCGCGGGCGGTGCGGTTGCGCGTGCTGGCCACGGCGGATGGGCTCGAGCCGTGCCTGGATGAGATCGAGGCCAGCGGCCCGGATCTGCCTGGTCTCAACCTGGCGAGCAAGAGCCAGGGTGCGCGGGCGACGGCGTCATCGGAATACGAGGGCAATCCCAGGCACAGGATCGTGCATCTCAACGACGACCGGCTCTCGAACGAGCGGAGCTGGATCCCGCGTGAGGCTGGCAAGGGCTGGGCTCGGATCGCGTTCAAGACCCCGGTGGTGATCGATCGCGTGGTCTGGGGCCGGGATCGGACGGGTGTTTATCGCGACCGGCTGGCGGTGGACTATCGGGTTGAGGTTGAGACCGAGCCTGGCCGGTTTGTGGTGGTGGCCTCGAGCGCGGACCGCGCGCCTTATCGAGCGGGGGCGACGAGCTCGGCGCGGCCTGAACCGCCGGAGCGGGCCGCGCTGCTTGCGCGGCAGGCGGCGTTGCGTGAGCGTTTGCTTGCGCTTTCGAAACCGCAAACGATCTACGCGGGCATGTTCACAAGCCCCGAGCCCACGCACCTGCTCGCGCGCGGTGATCCGATGCAGCCCGGGGATCTGGTGGCGCCGGCGTCGCTCACGTCGGTCGAGCCCCGGATCACGCTCCGGGCCGACGCGCCGGACCAGGACCGCAGGCGGGCACTGGCGCAGTGGCTGGCCGACCCGGCCAATCCGCTGCCCGCGCGCGTGCTGGTGAACCGCGTCTGGCAATACCATTTTGGCGCGGGGCTGGTGGCCACGCCCAACGACTTTGGCGCGCTGGCCGCGCCCCCAAGCCATCCCGAGCTGCTCGACTGGCTGGCGTCCCAATTCATCGCCAGCGGCTGGAGCATCAAGCACCTGCAGCGCCTGATCGTACTTTCGGCGACCTATCGCCAGGCGTCGGCGGCCAATCCCAACGGGCTCGCGCGTGACGCCCAGAACGTGCTGCTGTGGCGGTTCGCGCCCCGGCGGCTCGAGGCCGAGGCCATTCGTGACGCGATCCTGGCCGCCAGCGGCGAGCTCGATTCCCGCATGGGGGGGCCGAGCTACTCGATCTGGATTCCCAACACAAACTACGTGGCGACCTACGAGCCCAGGCCGCGGCTCGATGCCTCGACCTTCAGGCGCATGGTGTATCAGCTTCGTCCTCGCGGCCGGCTTGACACCGTCTTTGGCGTCTTTGATTGCCCAGACGCCGCGCAGACTGTCCCCCGGCGGCTGGCCTCAACCACGGCCGCGCAGGCGCTCGCGATGTGGAACAGCGCGTTCGTGCTGGAGCGCGCCCGGGCGCTTGCCGCGCGTGCCAGGCAAGAATCGGGTCCCGACCCCGGGGCGCTCGTGGAGCGGGTCTTCGCGCTTGTACTTGGCCGCGCACCCAGCGATCGTGAGCGTGAAGCCGCGCTCGCGCTCGTGCACACGGTCTCGCCCGAGGCGCTCGCACGCGTGCTCTATAACGCCAACGAATTCCTGACCATCCCTTGAACGATTGGTGCGGCTCATGCTCTCGCACGCTGGCCTCGACTGGCTTGATCGCAGGCGGTTCCTGAGCACGCTTTCGCGCACAGGGGGCGCGATGGCTCTTGCTGCGCTTCTGGCGGAGGAGCGAGCCCGCGGCGAGGGGATGTCTGCCAGCACCCGCGCCAACCCGCTCGCGCCCCGGGCGCCCCATTTCCCCGCCCGCGCCAAACGCGTGGTGCACATCTTTTGCGTCGGCGCCGTGAGCCATCTCGACACCTGGGATTACAAGCCCCGGCTCGAGTCCATGAACGGCAAGGCGATGACGGGCCCGGCAGGCAAGCCGATTGTGACCTTTCAGGGAGAGAACGGCGCACTCGCGAAGAGCCCCTGGACGTTTCGGCCTCGCGGCCAATGCGGCAAGTATGTCTCGGATCTGTTGCCGAGGCTCGGCGACCTGGTCGATGACATGTGCTTCATTCACTCGATGACGTCGAAGACCAACACGCACGGCCCGGGCGAGATCTTCATGAGCACCGGGTTCACGCGCGAGGGGTTCCCGAGCATGGGGGCCTGGGTTTCGTACGCGCTTGGCACGGAGAACAGCAACCTGCCGGCGTTTGTGGCGATCCCGGACCCGCGGGGCGTGCCGCAGCAAGGGCCTGTGAACTGGTCGAACGGGTTTCTGCCGGCCTATAGCCAGGGGATGCCGTGGAGCGCGAACCGGCCAATTGCGCATCTGGAGCGCCCGCCGCGGGTCAACCGCGAGGGGGACGCGCGCTCGGTCGAGCTTCTGCGGATGCTGAACGAAGCGCACCTGGAGCACCATCCGGAGGACTCAGATCTGGCGGGGCGGATCGCGGCGTATGAGCTCGCGGGCAAGATGCAGGTCTCCGCGCCGGAGGCGGCCGATCTGGCATCCGAGTCGCCCGCCACGAGGGCGCTTTACGGCGTTGACGACCCCAATGCGCTCAAGGCTGGGTTTGCGCGAAACTGCCTGCTGGCGCGGCGGCTGCTCGAGCGCGGGGTCCGCTTTGTCACGCTCTACAACGGCGCATTCGCGATGGGCGAGGGGGTGCAGAACTGGGACGGGCACCAGCGCATCAAGGCCGATTACGAGCGCCATGGTCCCGTGCTCGACCAGCCCGCGGCGGCCCTGCTGGTCGATCTCAAGGCCCGGGGACTGCTCGACGACACGCTCGTGATCTGGACCACCGAGTTCGGCCGCATGCCAACCTTCCAGAAAGGCGCAAAAGGGCGCGACCATAACCCCAGGGGCTTCACAGTCTGGCTCGCGGGGGGAGGGGTGAAGCGCGGAACCAGCGTGGGCGCGACCGACGAGCTGGGCTACCAGGCGGCAGATCGTGTGGTGGATGTGCATGACTTCCACGCCACGATTCTGCGCATTCTGGGGCTGGAGCACACCCGATTGACCTATCGCCATAACGGCGTCGACCGCCGGCTCACCGACGTGCACGGGCATGTGATCAACGAGGTTCTGGCCTAGGCGGCCGCCTGGGCTTCGGCACGAGCCGCGTTGCGCACGGCGAGCACGGCCACGAGCCCGAGCGCGGCGATCACGCCCAGCAAGAGAAGCGCAACGCCGGCCACGCGGCTCTCCACCCCGGTATGCAAAAGGCCCCAGAGCAGGACCGAGACCGGCGGCGTGCCGGGCGGGGTGGCGAGATTGGTGGCGGGCAGTTCTCCCAGGGCAACGACCACGCAGACAACCCAGGCCGCGGCGAGCGGCCCCTTCAAAAGCGGCAGGGCGACTTGCAGAAGCTGCCTGGCGGGGTTGAGCCCGTCGAGCGCGGCGGCGTCGAGATGGTCGCGCGGGAACGCGCGGACGAAGGGCCAGAGGAGCAGGATCGCGAAGGGCAAGGCCCGGGCGGATTCGGCCATGATGATCATGAGCGAGGAGTTATAGATCGAGTGGAAGCCACGGTAAGCCAGCACGAGCGCCATGCCGACGACCGGTCCGGGCGCGGCGAGCAACAGGGCGAGCACGGCGACGAGCCCCCATGCCCAGGCGCGCGCGCGGCGGGCCTTCCAGGCGAGTCCCCACGCGAGCGCGGTGGCGATCAGCCCGGCTGCGCTTGCCAGCAGGAGCGTGTAGCCAAGCGGCCGGGCGAGGTCGCTCCAGGCCTGGCGGAGCGTGCCTGCGAGCCCAGTGATCGACCACGAGGGCCCCTGCCCGAGCGCGGCGTTGCCGCCCACGCGTCCTGCGCGCCAGAGCAGCGTGGCCAGGGGCAAGGCGACGAGGCACGCGAGCACGAGCCCCGTTGCGAGCGAGATCAGGCCGCGCGCCCGCCCGATCTCGACCTGGCGGCCCAGGGTGCGTGGCGAGGCCAGCCGCGCGGGGTCGATCGCCGCCAGCACGCGCATGAGCAGCGCAATGGCGACCGCGAGCAACAGCAGCGGCGGCAAGGTCACGGCGGCCGCGCCTCCGGGCCCCAGGCCAAGGCTGTACGCGAGGTACGATTCCTCGGCATAGGTGCGCACCTGGAGCAGGTCGGTGACGGTCATGTCTCCGCCTGTCAGGACCGCGACCGCGAGGCAGGCGGCGGCGATCGCGGCAAGCGCGCGCCTGAGCGTGACGCTCCAGAGCACCCGGATGCTGCTCATTTCGAGGCGGGCCTGCTCCTCGAGCTCAGGCTCGACGGCGCGCAGTCCGAGCGCCACGAGCACAACCACCCAGGGCAGCGCGGCAAGCGCGTGCACCACCGCCGCGCCGAAGCGCCCCACCAGGATCGGCGCCAGGCCAAATGCCTGCTGCCGGCCGGCATTGCCAAACGCACCCAGCCAGGCCGTGGCGTGGAGCGGCAACGGCACGAAGGCGGCCAGGCTCAGCAGAACCAGCCACAGATTGCGCCCGGCCAGATCGGTCCGCGCCAGCAGGACGGCGAGCAGCGTGCCCAGCGGCACCGCGAGCCCCACCGCGCCCGCGACCAGTCCCAGCGATTCGAGCGCGAGCCGCAAGGAGCGCGGCATCGTCCCCGCGCGCAGCAGGCCCGCGGCGGGATCGGTGGAGATCGAGGCCAGATCATCGGCGTCGGTTGCGCGCGAGGCCCGGACCGCCTCGAGCACGGTCGCGGTCGCCGGCCAGGCCACCAGAACCAGCAGGCCAAGCACGAGCGCCAGACTCCCCGCTGGACCCGAAATGAGGCCGCGCACGATCGATCGCACCAGACGCTCCTAGGGTGTCCTGGCTTCGGGAGCGTTCGAGGCTTTTGCGAACGAGGGCGGGCTCGACTGCCCATCGTGCGTGTGTGGCAAACGCACCCGGAACCGCGCGCCGCCCGACGGGCTCGAGAGAACCTCGATCGTGCCGCCGTGCTCATGCACAATGCCGTAGCTGATCGAAAGCCCAAGCCCCGTTCCCTGCCCCAGGGGCTTGGTGGTGAAGAACGGGTCGAAGATCCGCTCGCGAATCTCAGGCGCAACGCCCGGCCCGTCGTCGTCCACCTCGATCACCACGGCCTTGCCCTCCGGCTCGCCATAGGTGCGGATTACCACCTTGCCCCCCTCGGGCGAGGCGTCGATTGCGTTCATGAGCAGGTTGAGCACCACCTGGTGCAGCCGCGCGGCCCGGCAGCGCAAGGGCCGCAACGGCGACGGCTCAAAATCAAGCTCAACCCCGCGCTTGCGGGCATAGCCCCGCACCAGGTAGATCGACGAGTCCACGCCGGGGTTCAAATCGACCTCGTTCCATTCGCCCTCGTCCACGCGGGCGAAGAGCCGCAGATCCTTGACGATGCGCTCGATGCGCTTGAGCCCCTCGCGCGTGCGCTCGATCAACCGCGGCAGGTTCGTCACGGCGTAATCGAGCTCGAGATCCTGGGCCAGCGCGGCGATCTGGCCTTCGAGCGCGGCGGTGTCCGCGCCGGGCTGCGCGTGCTCGCGGTAAAGCCCAATCAGGGTGATCATGTCCCGCACGTCACGCTCGAGCACAGCGACGTTGTTGGCCACGAAGGCGAGCGGGTTGTTGATCTCGTGCGCGACGCCGGCCACGAGCTGGCCCAGGCTCGCGAGCTTCTCGGTCTGCACCATGCGGCTCTGAGCCGACTTGAGCGCTTCGTGGGCCTCGCGTTCGCTCCGCGCGAGCTGCTGGAGCGTGATGTTCTGCTCCTTGAGCAACAGCTCGGCGCGCATCCGCTCGGTCACGTCCCAGAAGATTCCCTGGAGCCCGAAGATCACGCCGTCGCGCCCGCGCAGCGGGCTCTTCATCACCTGGACGAAGATGGTTTCGCCCCGCGGCGTAACGTGCTCCTCGACCACATCGAGCACTGCGCCTGTCTCGAGCACGCGGCGATCGTCGCGGCGGTACTTTTCGGCCAGGTCGCGCGGGAAGAAATCGAAGTCGGTGCGGCCGATAATCCCCTCGAGCGGCTGGCCGAGCTCCTGGCAAAACCGCTGATTGGCAAAGGTGAATCGCCCCTCGAGATCCTTGCAGAGGATCAACTGCGGCAGGGCCTCGACGAGATGTTCGAGCAGAATCTCGCTACGGTCGGCGGGTTGAGTGGGATCGGGCGGCATGGTGCGGGCCCCGGTACGCCGTGACACTGGGCCGAGTTGCGAGCGACCGCGCGCGAACGGCCTCGGCACCTTCGTTCATACCGGGGCGGTGGGCTGGCGTAAAGGACGGGGTGGCGGAGGCGGAATCACGAAACCAGAGTGCGAACTCAGTCTCGACCGATCCGCGTGCGATGGCTCGCCCCGCGCGGAGCGTGCATAAGGCGGGGGCGACGATCGCATGCGCGAGCAGCCAGAGGTTTACCGCGAGGGCCCAGGAGCCGGGCAAGATCACCGCGATCGCCGCGAGCGTGGCGAGCTCGAGCAAGATCACCGGCGGCTCGCAGAGCTTGTAAAGCGGCCAGGAAACCGCGCCGAGCCCGCGCCGGGGCCACGGAGCGGCAGGCGCAGGTGCGCCGCCAGAGCCGCCCTCCACCCGATAGCTCAGGCTAGAACTCTTCAGCCGCTGGAAGAACGCCTTGTACCGGCAATCGTTCGCAAGTGAAAGGATCGACCAGCCAAGCGCCGCCGCGAAACCGGCAATCGTCCATTCCAGCCGCCCGCCCCGCGCCGATGCGCCATAACCAAGACCAAACGCCAGCGCTGGCTGCGCGACGTGATGCATCAGATAGTCGAAATAGACCCCGTCCAGGCTCGCTGTGCCTCGCCAGCGCGCGACCTGGCCATCCACATGGTCGAGCCAGTAGGCCAGAAACGCCAGGGCCGTCCCGGCCAGAAAACCCAGAGGCGACCCCATGCCGAAGAGCACAGCACTTGCGAGCGCAGCCGACAACGCCCCGAGCGTGACCTGGTGCGCGGACAGGCCAAGCCGCACCGCGAGCCAGGTGCCGTGGATCGCAGTCGGGCGAGCGAATGCGCGCGCCAGCCAGCTTCCGATCTCGCCAGAGCGGCCCTTTTGCGCCCGTGCGCGAAGCTCGGCCAGCGTGGGCCGATCCTGGCTCATCGCCGCACCCTCGCCGGCAGCTCGACCTGCTTCGCGGCCAGGTCGTAGATCTCGTACGTGCGCGAAACGCCGTCGCGATCCTGGATGCGCTCGTGATAGAGGGGGTTCTGGTCGTTCATCCAGGGCTCGAGCAAGGTCTCGAGCGTGGGATCGAACTCAACTTCGGATCCGGGATCAGGGGGGCAAAACAGGACATGCGTGAAGCCGCGTGCGCGGAGCCGAGCGATGATCTCAGGCGCGGATTCCCCGGCCGCGCCCAGGCCGGTTCTGCGCCTGTGGGCAAGCTCCATGGTGTAGTCGCGGGGGATGTAGAAGCCGCGGTGATCCTGGCCGATGAGCCGGGCGCTCTGGGGCAAGTGCGCTGCGGCCCAGCGACCGACGCGAAAGGTCGGCTCGGTGCGCGTAAGATAGGCGCTGGCCGACTCGCGCCCAAGCACGTATCTGGCCGCGCCCCGGGCCCGAGCGGAGGCGAGCGCGGTCTCGTAGCCCAGGAAGCCGCAAAGCAAGAGCACCAGCAGCCGCGCGGGGACGGTCCTGCGCTCGTACCAGCGACTGGCCAGATAGGCCGTGGCCACCGCGAACGGACCCACGCAAACGAGCAAGAATCGCGTGCTCTGCCGCTGCGTCATCGCGATCACCAGAAAAGCATACGCCACGGCGACCAGCACCAGCAGCCGCCTGGGCGCGCGCTCCAGCAAAAGCGCGGGGATGAAGAGCAGAAAAATCGGCCCCAGCTCGTGCGCCAGGCTGTCGAATCGATCCGGCTCGAGCGAGATCGGCCCGAGCGCGCCAAGCAAATTCCAGAACGTCGGCTCGAGCGGGCGCTTGATCGGGTCCAGCACCTCGTCGAGTCCCGAGCCCCCAAACGCGTGTTTGAAAAACGGGAAGACGGGATTCCCCGTGTGGTAGTACGACCGCAGATGCCAGCAGCCCCCCAGCAGCACCAACGCCGCGCAATAGACCAGGGCAAGGCGCAGCCATCCCGCCTGGTTGGCGCGCTCGGCCCAGCGTGCGCGCGCCAGCCCGCGAATCACCAGCCCCGCGACCAGAATCGCCGCCAGGATGAGCGCGGGGTATTTGACCCCGATCATGAGCCCCGCCACGCTGCCCGCGACCACGGCGGCGCCCGGCGACGGCCGATCCAGCAGCCGCGTCCAGGCCAGGATCGCGGCAGCACCAAACGCCGCCAGGGCAACGTCATTGAGCGGCGCGGTCATGCCATTCGAGACCGCCGGCACCGCGAGCGCGATCAGCCCCGCCCACCACGCCCTGCGCCCCAGGATCGGCGCGGCAAGCGCTGTTGTCGCTCCCGCGAACGAGAGCCCCAGCACCCACTCCAGCAGCCGGCAGGCCACAGGCCCCCGGCATTCCAGGCCAATCGCGTAGAGCATCTCCACCACGAGCGGATACACCGTCTCGTGCAGATCAGGCGCGAAGACCACCGCGCCCTTCATCAGGAAAAGCTTGGGAACTTGCAAGTGATAGCAAAGCGCGTCGCCATCGGTGACCGGCTTCAGCGACCCCAGCGCCGTCGCCGCCACGAGCACCAGAAGCATCACGGCCAGCAATCGATCCACGGCTTGCGCATGACGCCAGTATTCGCGCGCTTGCCCCGCCGCCCGCGCTGCGTCCACCACAATCACGGCCGCGTGGCGCCAGCCGATCTCGATCATCACCCCCAGCACGATCGCCACGCCCAGGCGGTTCAGCCAGCCCAGCTCGCCCAGAAGCAGCATCGCAAGCGCGCTTACGCCAAAGCCGATCGGCACGGCGAGCGCGAGGATCTCCACCGCGGCGAACGGCCTGGCATCGGCCTGGGCCGGAGGATCGAGCGACAGCACGATCCGGCGGCCGACACCGGCTGCCAGCAGCGCAAATCCCAGTACAAAAGCGAGGTCAATCATGGTTGGGATCGGCGTCCATGCATCAGGTTGGAGAAGAGTCAAGGGTACGCGGGTCGAGAACGGCGACGCAGAATTGCGATTCCTCTGGATTGGGATCGGCAGGAATCGCCCCAAACTCCGCCAGCGTGATGCCGCGTTCGCGATACCAGGCTACGGTGTCATAGCCGTAGCGGTTGTAGCTGAAGCCGGTTTCCTCGTTATGCACGGCAAATCGTCGTGCGACCCGCAGAATCTCCCTGCGCATCGTCTGAGCGATGTCCGGCCGGTTGTGCAGAATCACCGCGGAGGTCACGACCATGTCAAACGCACCATCCGGGAACGGAAGCTGCTCGCCGCGGGCCAAAACCAGGCTCACGCCGGCCTGGGGATTGATCAGCCGGGCGGCCAGCTCAAGCTGAGTCGGGCTGAAATCGATCCCCACAAGCGGCACGCAAACTCTTCTCGAGAGCTCGGAAAGGATCTTGCCGTATCCGCAACCGACTTCCAGAATTGACGTTGGGTTATATGAAGCAATGCGTTCAGCGATCCAGTCAGCGCGCCAGGAACGGGCGGGTTGGCCCTCTTGCTCGCGGAAATAGTCGAATCCGCCGCGGTGGGTCCAGTAAGAGCGGGGGTCTGCGTAAAGCAGGTGCCTGCGCCAGGCTGGGGTGTGCCGCAAGACCCGTCTGAGCACCTTGTGCCAGGCGTAGGACGTGCCGCGCGTACGCACGGCATTCCAGGCGCGCAGAGGCAAGATGGGCTGCGATTCGATCATCACGTCCATGCGACCTTCCCTGGCGCCTAGACCCCCTCCTCAGCGCGTACTCCCCACGTGCATCCTGCACTCGGAGCCTGCGCCTTATTCCTACGAAGTGTGACAGGGGGTGGAATGGGGGGGAGTCTACGTATCATTCCCCGGAACGTCAAGTCGGGCTCAGGCTTGATGCCGCGGAGCGACAGTTTTGGCTGCCGCGCCCGCCCAGGTTGGAAATGGGAAACGCCTCCGCTGCGGGCAGGTCACAATTCTCGATTGCCAACGCACTGTTTTCATCGCATCTGACAGCGCTTTAGAATACGCACGACTGAAGACGGCCGAATTTGGACCTTTCCTACTTCATCCCTTGCACCTGGTTGAAGCTGGCGGAGTGACCGAGTCCAGCATTTCGAAAGGAACCTGGATCATGAGCTTGAGCCCCACTCCTTCGCGTGTTTCCGACCTGTTATTCCAGGTTTTTAACCGCGGACTGCATCCCGACTGGTTCGCAACCCGCCGCTTTCGCCGTGTCGAACAGCAGGGGTGGGAGGCGGACCTGCGGATCATCGAGGGGGGCCACGCGGTGGTGTTCCGGGCTGGGTCGATCTTGCTGACCGAGGTCCTCTGCGGCCCAGATACCGCGTTTCCCGAGACGGGACGGCTGTTTCAATCCGGCCTGGGGCGCGAACGCTCCACCATCCTGCGCCCAGGGGGCACGATCGAATACCAAAGCTGCATGGAATCGGAACAGGTGGACATCGAGGTCTTTCGCCACCTTTCCGACGAGGCCGCAACCAGCACCTCCACGAACGCGCTTCTCTTCACCGCCCGCGGCTCTAACCGCTTGTTGCCCCCTCCGCTTAGCCTGATCGAGATCACTCCGCGGCAGGGGGATCTCTCCATCCAGTCGATCCACACCTTCCCCGCCGAGCGCCGAATCGTCCGCACCCAGTCACTCTTCGAGCTCAAGGCGGCCGCGCCCCGGCTTTGATCGGCCGCCTCACCCAGTTCCACCTGGATCACCTCCACGACCTTTCCAACCGGCACGTCCACGAAACCGGCCACGCGCGGGTTTCAGCAGCTAAAGCGGTCGATGGGATTGCGCCCTCACCTGAGGGATACTCCCCGCACAATCGCGCGATGAGACGCCAGAGCGAGCGACCGCCCGTCGATAAATGGGTTGGAGTCGCGGCCGACACCGCGGTTCCGCGACTTCTCACGGGGGCGTGCCGACTCCTGGTCCGAGCCTCGGAATGTGTTCAAACGATCATTGTGAAGCATGATTCTCGACGGAAACCATTGAAGAGAGCGTGAAGCTCGGATTAGGTTGGGCGTCGCCTCGAAAAAAAATGGCGACGACGCCGGCTCGCACGCCGGGAGCGCGATCTGGTCCTAACTGGTGACTGGGTCTTGTTCCGCAGGTGCCAGCAGGGTGTCGCTGGGGGGTGGAAGAGCCGCGCCCGGGGCAAAAATTCGGTTGGCGTGGTTCGACCATGCGGTTAAAGTGCGTTTCGAAGGGCCATGCCGCGGCGTCCACGGGGTAGCCGGGCGGGTCGGCTGGCATCCGAGGAGCTCTGCCACGATGCCTCAATTGTTCCGGGTCGACCGTGTGCGCGGCTGCATGTTGGGCATGGCGGTCGGGGATGCCTTGGGAGCGCCTCTCGAGGGATTGAGCTCACAGCAAATCAAATCGCATTACGGCTGGGTCCGAGACTATGTAGACGGCGTGCGCGCCTGGAAGCGCAAGCCGTTCCGTTGGCGCCTACCAGGTCTGTATTCCGACGATACCCAGCAGGCGCTTGCCCTATGCGATGTGCTTCTTGAGCAAGGGCGGGTGGATCAGGAGCGGCTTGGGGATCTTTATCTGGGTTTGCTGTCGCCGCGTGGTAACTTTCTGGGCGCGCACCGGGGCAGCGGCAAGAGCTTTCGCCAGGTTCTGGCTGCGCTTGAAAAGGGGATTCCGGCCGGTGCCTGCGGCCAGCCGGGTGCGGGTATTGGCGCCGCGATGCGCATTGCTCCGGCCGCGCTTTTCTTCCGCGATGACGCCGACGCCATGTTCGAGGCCGTGCTCGCCTCCAGCTTGATGACACATCGCGACGTACGGAGTGTCACAGGAGCGCTCACCGTGGCCCACGCGGTGCGCAGACTGGCCGCGGGCGAGCCCAAATCGCCCAGCCTGCTGCTGCGCGTGGCCTCGGATCTCGCCCGGCAGGAAGAGCTCATCGAGCGCCATTACGCCGCCCAGGTGACGCATCGCCGCGAGTTCGGCCGCTCGATGGTCACCGCCGTCGTTCGCGCTGAGGCCGTGCTGGAAATGCCCCGCGATCGGGCCCTGGCCGCGCTCGTCGAAGAAGCCAATCGCCACGGCGCGGAGCCTGCCTGCCGCAGGGCGACACAGGGCTTCCCGCCCGCATGCATTCCCACCTGCCTTTACATCCTGCTCACGACCAACTCCTTCGAGGAAGCCATCACCGAGATGGTGAATCTCGGCGGCGATAGCGACACCACAGGCGCCATGCTGGGCGCGATGGCGGGCGCACACTACGGCGCCAATGCCATCCCCACGCAATGGATCGAGGGCTTGCGCAACGTGAGCGGGATCGATAAACGAGCCATCGCCATCGCTCAGGGCTCCGCGAACGGGCTGGCGATTCCCGACCTCATCGCAACGGAACACGCGCTGACGCGTGAGGAAATCGAAACCTTCGAGCAATTTGCCGGCGTGGCGACCGACGACCGCGGCCGCGGCATGAACCCTGTCTGCTAGTCCAAATCTCCCCACCCGCGATCGGCGCACGTGCTCTTCACGACGGCGATCGCGGAGTGTAAAACAGGAATAGCTGCGTTATTGGGTGATTGCGCGGATCCATCGCATGCGCTTGGCCGCCTTTCGAGCCGCAACCTGAAAATGCCTCAGTGGGAGCTCCGCCGGCGATGAGTCGGATCAGTCAGGGTCGCATCCGCCGTCAGATCGATGAGGCGGAAGGGTATTTACTGCTGAATCTGCCCGTGCGCGCCCTGGAGATTCTGGACAGCCGGCCGGACTGGGGCAGCTTGCAGTTCGAGGCGAGCCTCATGAAAGGTGAGGCGTTGCGCGAGCTGAATCGCTTTCGTGAGGCGCTTCGCCCACTGGAAATGGCGGCGGCCCAGCGCCCGGGCGATCCGCGCGTTGGGCTGGCGCTGGGCTGGTGTTACAAACGCACAAACCGGCTCGCCCAGGCGATCGACGCGCTCGAACGTGTCCGCTCCGCGCACCCTGACGATGCCCTGGTGCGCTATAACCTGGCGTGTTACTGGAGCCTGGCCGGAAACGCGCCGAAGGCGGTCGAGGAGCTCTCAAGCGCTCTTGAGCTCAATCCCGAGCTCAGAAACCTGATCGCGCTCGAGGCCGACTTCGACCAGATTCGGGGCAATCCCGACTTCAAACGGATCGCGCTTGGAACTGCCCCTTCAGCCTGATCACGCCCCGGCCAGTCGAGATTCCGCGTTCAGGTCTCGTCAATGATCCGCTGCGTGATCTCGCGCTCGCAGAGCTTGCACCACCGCCAGGGCGTCTTCCCCATCTTTTCGTCCAGATGCTTCAGTGCCACGCGAACCGACCGGAACCAGATCTTTGTCTCCCCTTCGGTTACCTTTTCCAGCTTGTTGCAACGTGCGAAGTGGAGGAGATTGGAATTCGAGCGACTGCCCGCGACCTTTTCACCATTCGTTGGCATGACGCCGTGGAAAATGAAGCCTACCGCCTCGAGCCGCGTCTCGGAGAAGTCGTCCGACGAATCGAGCGAACGAATACCCGAGAGTTCTTTGGTCGTCATGAGAGGGTTCTAGCTCCGTCAGATTTGCCGGATTGCAACAACATACTGAGATTAACCAAAATGACGTTTTTCCACAAGGTCGACCAGACTCGCGCGAAGAGTGCTTGATGGAACACACGAGGTCGCGAGCCGTTTGCAACGAAATCGCAAGCGATCACCTGGCAGCGGTTGCCGCGGAGGAGTTCCTCGGCCTAAAGGGGGGTGAGGATTGATTCGGGAAACGGTCGGCCATTTGCGCGACCTGCCACGTTATCGCCAGATTCTGAGTTCGCTGGTTCGTTACGGATATCAGGACGTCGTGGCGGCGCTTCATCTTGAAGGGCTGGTACGACCGATTGAGCGCGTGGCCCTGGGACCGGATGCTGCGCACCCGGATCGTCCCGAGCGTCTGCGGCTTGTTTGCGAGGATCTGGGTCCGACGTTCATCAAGCTGGGCCAGATCCTTTCCGGGCGGGCGGACCTTTTGCCGGAGAGCTATACGAGCGAGCTTGCCCGGCTGCGGGACTCTGCGCGGCCGTTTCCGCCGGATCAGACGGAGCCGATTCTGCGCGAGGATCTGGGCCGGCCGATCGAGGAGCTCTTTGCGTCGTTCGAGCATGCGCCTTTCGCCGCGGCTTCCATGTCGCAGGTGCACAGGGCGGTCTCGCACACGGGCGAGCTGCTGGCCGTGAAAATCCAGCGCCCGGGCATCGCCAGAACGATCCAGTCGGATCTCGACATCCTCAAGAATCTGGCTCAGCTCGTCGAGCGGCACATGCCGAATCTGCCGATCCAGCGGCCGACGAGCCTGGTACGCGAGTTCGAGCGGACCATCAAGCGTGAGCTCGATTTTGGCATCGAGCGCGCCACCATCGAGCGCTGCCGCCGCCAGTTCGTCGACGATCCCTCGATCCATATTTTGCGCACTTATCCGGAGCTCTGCTCGACACGAGTGCTCACGATGGAGCTTGTCGGAGGCGTGTCCGTGGACGACCTGGCCGGCATCAAGGCGATGGGGCTCGATCCCGCCGCGGTCGCGGTCACGGGGTCGCGGATCGTGCTCGAGCAAATCTTCCGCCACGGTTTTTTTCATGCTGATCCGCACCCTGGCAACCTGCGCGTGCTTGCCGGGGGCGTGATCGCCCCGCTTGACTTCGGCATGTTCGGGCAGCTTGACGCGATCACGCGCGAGCGAATTGCCGACCTGCTTGCCGGGCTCGTCGCCCAGGATCCCGGCCGGGTGCTCCGCGCGCTCGCTGCGCTCGACGTGCGGGTTGAGCCGCCGGACATCCGCGCCTTCCGCCGCGACCTGGCGGAGCTCACCGCCATGTACTCCGAGCTCTCGCTCGAAACCATCCGCCTCGCCCCGCTGCTGGGCGAGATCTTCACTCTCGCCCGCGTGCACCACCTGCATATCCCGCCTGATCTCGTGCTCCTGATCCGCGCACTCGTCACGATCGAGAGCGTGGCCCGCAAGCTCGATCCGCGCTTCGACATCACCGCCCAGCTTTCCCCCATGCTCCGCGAGCTCCAGCTCAAGCGGCTCCATCCCGACCGCATTCTCCACGCCACCTTGCGCGTCGGCGAGGATTTGCGCAGCATCGCCACCATCCTGCCCGAGGTGCTCTCGCAATCGCTCGAATCGATCCGCCAGGGACAGCTCAAGGTCACCTTCGACCTTCAAGGCTTCAGCCGCCTGGTGCGCCAGCTTACCCGCGCCAGCAACAGCCTGGCCGTGGGAATTCTGGCCGCGGGCCTGTTCGTCGCCGGCGCGGTCGTGCTCCGCTCAGGCGCTCCCTACATGGCCTACACCGGCTTCACCCTCGCGCTTGTCCTGAGCGTCTGGCTCGCGTGGAACATGTCACGAGACGGAGCCTAGGTGCGGATCCGGCTCCAGCGGATGCTCGCCAGCGTGCCAAAGCCAAGCAGAGGCGCCCAGCCCACAAGCGAGGCAGTCAAGAACCCGAACCCGCCCAGGTACGAGCACAGAATATTCGCGCCATAGAACATGGCGGCGTTGCCAAGCGCGAGCGCCAGGCTGATGAACGAATTACGCCCGTATCCCGCCAGCACGAGCGGCAAGCTCATGAAAAGCAAGGTAACGCCCATGATCGGGCGCAGGAGCCGCACATGAACAAACATGGCGACGTCGTTGCGTTCGGAACCTTCGGTCGTGGAGGGATCAGTCAAGCCCTGGAGCAGATCGTGGGTGGTGGCGAGCAAGTACCAGTTGGGCTTGCGCGTCATGGCCTGAAAGGTGAGGCTGGAGCGCAGGAAGTAGGTTCCGCGGCCAATCTGGAGCAGGCGATCGAGCTGCTGGTGGATGACTGGCATGAGCGGCACGCGCGCGAGCGGCAGTTCGAGCGAGACGGCCAGATAGGCTGTGCTCGACAGGGGGGCGGGTGCAAGATCGGGCGGCGCCAGGCCGCGGGCGGGCGTTCCATCGGCGTTGGGTTGGGGCTTGTAAGGCTGCGGGTAGCCCCCCAGGTCGAGGAGCGGGCGGAGAATCTCGGGATTCGTCTCCACCGCTTCCTCGTCGAGTGGCGGAGTTACGATCGCGCCCCGCAGGAGCCAACCCCCCTTGAGCGGCGCGTGCGGATCCTCAGGCGGGATATACGTTGCCTGCACCGCCTTCACGAGCCGGATCGAACCGTAGAGCTCGTAAGGAATCGTCGCATCGAAGGCCAGCAGCGTCTTCGTGGCGCGGTCCGCCTCCACGCCGTGCAGGAGCACCCGCTCCGAATCATAGCGGCTCGATACGTGCACCTTCTGCGTGCCATCGTCGTCGTGCGAACGCCCGATCTCGTCCGCCAGCGGGGGAATCACAAACTCCTGGTTCGCAATCACCATCACGCTCACAATTACCGACGACACAAGCACCGGCCGGATCGCACGCTGCGTGCTCACGCCCGCGGCCAGCATCGCCAGATGCTCATTGTTGCGCTGCATCCACGTCACCGTGAATATCGCCGCCATCATGCCGATCACGCCCGAAAGCTGATCAAAAAACTGGCACTGATGCACCAGATAATAACGCCCCATCACCGTGACGAGCTCGAGGCCCTCGGCACGTTTGGTAAATTCATCAAAATTTGAGAATGCGTCGATTACGACGTACAGTCCAACCAGGGTGAAATAGCAAATGAAGTAAGCCTTGATGAAGGCCCAGTATCGCTCGCGGTCGAGGATTCGCACGGTCTTACCTCCCGTCGCGGCTTGCGCCCTGGTCGTGCCCAGCGCGGGTCGAAGTGCGCCGATCTCAATGCCGGATCACCGGCGGCAGGGCAAACCCCGCCAGCACGGCCAGGAGCAAATTGCCCATCCAAAGCGCCTGCGTGGTGGGCCAGATCCCCTCCTTGCTCGCGTTGATCCCGAAGAGCATGAGCGGGTAGTAAATGACGATGATCGGCACGAAACAGGTGATGAACGCACTCAGGAAGTCGCGGCGGGCGAACAGAATTCCCACCGGCGCGCCCAGCACCACAAACAGCAGGCTGCCGAACGCCATCGAGATCCGCCGCTGGCGCTCGGTCTCCAGCTCATTACAGCGCATTCTGAGCAACAGTCGCGACACGAACGCCTGATTGACGTCGGTCCATTTGATGCGGTCGATTCGGCCGCTGGCGAACCCGAAGCCGGCGATCACCGCTTGCCGGACGCGATCGGTGGCAAGCTGCCTGCGCAGCTTCTTGAGTTCCTCATTAAGATCATCATTTGTGAATTCCTGGATGCTTTTGTCGACGCCGAACCGGCTATCGGGCGGGATTGGGATTTCCAGCGTGTCGTTGTTGATCAGGAAGACGTCGGAGTCGCGCCCGCTGCGCTGAATCTCCGCCTTTTCGAGGGTCACGAGCACGCGTTTCTGCAGCAGCTCGAAGTGCATGACCGCGCTTTTGGCCTGGATCACGGCGTCGTAGTCGGTCTCGCCTGTTCGCCCCTTGGCCTTGTGCTTGAAGGTGGGGTTGAGCATCTTTTTCTCTTCGACGTCGCTCACCTTGATCATGAACGGCCAGCGCCTGTGGTCGAACTCGCGGTCGCGTTTGAGCAGTTTGTAAACGGTATCCTCGAGATCCTTGAAGATGACCAGCTTGGCCTTCTGGCTGCAATCGGGGATCCAGCCCATGCTGACATAGAGCAAGCCAAGGCAGAGAGCGGTGGCGAGGATGAAGGTGGGCCAGAGCATGGTCATGACCGAGAGCCCTGCGGTTTTGACGGCGATGATTTCGTTATCGCCGGCGAGCCTGCCGTAGACGACGGTCGAGGCGAAGAGGAGCGAGACGGGGACGGTATAGGGGAGCGTGCTGGGGACGATATAAGGCACGAGCCTGGCGACATCTCCGGGCGCAAGCCCGATATCACGGGCCTGGGCGGCGACCATGAAGAGCACGAAGATGGCGGTCATCGTGAGCAAGGCGAGGCTGAACGCGCGCGTGACCTCGAAGATCACGTATCGCTGCAAGATGCCCACGATCGGCCTCCTTGCCCTGTGTTTCGGTTCCGAACGAGCCCGGACGTCCTTGCCGGGCCTTTTGATCTTGTTACGTGAGCGGACTGGCTGCGCAGGCGGCGTCGGCCACCAGACAGGAGGCAAGTGCCGCGCCGAACCGCCTTGCGCCTTCCAGGAGCTCTGCTTCGGTCGGTAGGCCGAAGGTCAGCCGGAGCTGATTCCGAGGCGGGGGCACAGGCTCGTCGGCGTAGGCGAACTCGCCCGGTACGTAAAGCACTCCCTCGGCCACCGAGCGTGAAAAGAGCGGCCCGTCGAAGCCCGTGTCCACTCCCTCAGGCAAGGTCAGCCAGACGAACAGCCCTCCCTCTGGCTTTGTCCAGTGGATCGCCGGGTCCAGAGGGGCGACGTGCTCCTCGAGCGCTTGCAAGAAGCGATCACGCTTGCGGGTGTAGATCGTGATCAGTTCCGCCAGGTGGCGGTCGTAGGCGCCGCTGGAGACAATCCGTTCAACCACGAGCTGCGTGAAGTTCGACGTGCCGAAATCCTGGTTGGCCTTGATGTTGGCGATGGGCTCGACCAGATCGCGAGGCACGACGCCGTAACCGAGCTTGAGGCCGGGGCTGAGTGTCTTGCTGAAGGTGCGGGCGTGGATGACCCAGTCTCCCTCGTCATCGTGGCCGTGGATCGTCGGCGGCTCGCTGGTGCCAAATGACAGCCCGCGGTAGGCCGCGTCCTCCAGGATCAGGATCCTGTGCCGCCGTGAATAGCGGTGTGCGATGTCGAGCAGCCGCGGCCGGCGTTCGCTCGCGAGGCTGATGCCCGAGGGGTTCGCGTGCTCGGGGATGGTGTAGATGAGCTTGACGCGATCGAGCTCGCCGGAGCGATCCAGATCGCGGAGTGTTTCCTCGAGGGCCTCGAGCGACATGCCGTGTTCGTCGATGGCCACGCCGATCGCCCGCGCGCCCCGCGCCACCACGGGCCCCAGAAAAACGAAATAGGTGGGCGACTCGACCAGCACAAGATCGCCGGGATCGAGAATCGCCTCACAAACAAGATGGATAAGCTGGGCCGAGCCCACCGTCACAACGGTGCGATTGACGGCGCTGCGGTAGGCGCCAGGCGGTTTGTGATCGTCGCGCTCGAGCCGTTCCACCAGACGCTCGCGCAGGCGGCGATCGCCCAGGGTTGTGCCATACTGGAGCGCCCGCCGCCCCTCGACCGGATCGGACGCAAGGTCATGCACCGCCTGCTCCACCAGCCCGACCGGCAGCGACCCTTGATCCACAAACCCCGCCGCCAGCGAGATGATCCCCGGATTGTCGAGCGCAGCCTGCATCAACCGGCTTATGCAGGCAGGGCGGGATCGTCTTGCGGTCTCACTATTCGGTATTTGACGAATCATGGATTGATCGAGCGCCATCTGCGCGTGCAAAACGGCCACACCCGTGGCCGAAGTACTCTATCGGTCGACCGGAGAGTGTCAAGCTCGCATGGCCCCACGCGGCCGAGCGAGCTCACGCAAACTCCCCCTGTTCTCATCGCGAAATCAGCTTGCACCCATCGATCTACCTGCGTTGTGTGGCATCCTTGCTCAGGACTCCCTTCTTTGCGTCTGGGTTCGCCGGGCGAGCGCTGAGTTGCGGCACGGGCCGATCCACAACCCCTGCCGCGCATTCACGCAGCAATTGCGCGGCGGGGTCGGTCCAGTAACGGTCGCCCGCGCGCGGCGGCAAAACCCGATTATAGAGTAAAACAACCGAAGCCTTGGGGCGATACCCCCGATGTCGCTCGATCTCTTGCATCGAGTCCATGAGCGGCCTGCCCTGCACCAGAAAGCGGTAGATTCCCATCCATGCCGGGGTTCGATCCATACAGCCGTGGCAATGCACCAGGATCGGCCAGGCGGACGGATCCTGGGCCAGGCGGAGTGTTTCGTCCAGAAAGGCGTTTGACGCCTCGTCGGAGGGGTTTGAGGGGCTGCGGACGTATCGAATGCCGTGGGTTCTGGCGAACTCTACCTCGGCGGGAAAGAGCGGGCTTCGCAGCGGAGTATCTTCGGGGAAGAGGTTGATGATGGTTTTGAAGTGGTGGCGTGCCTGGGCGACGGCGAGTCCGCGTGGGGTTGGCATTGCGCTCATGAGGATGCGCCCGGGCTCAACCACGCGCAGGCGTGCCAGCGGTCGGTGATACCAGGTGAGCGCGATCCCACCAGCGGTGAGAGCGAGCCAGGCGGCGGTTGCGGCCGAGGCGCCCAGGAGCCGCTTGCGGAGTGCGAGTCGCGGCCAGGGAGCCTGGGCCTGGATCAGGCACCAGCAGCCGAGTGCGATACCTGCGTTCATGGAGCAGCGCGGCCAGTACCCCACGGGGCCGGGCAATGGCGGCTCGACCTGCCGCAACAGGATCAGGATCGCACCCAGGATGGCGGGCAGGTGCAGGCCGCGCTCGCCCGCGATTGTCCAGATCGCCCCCAGGTTTTGCCGCCTGGACCACACATTCGCGGCAATGGCGGCAAGCAGCGCGGCGGTGATTCCGGCCATGCCCAGGCGCAATCCGGGGGGAGCCATGGGATCGAGCGCGACGCGAAACCCAAGGCCGTGCCAGCCGTCGAACGTTGGGCCCGGAGTCGCTGCGTGCCAGACACCTGCAAGTGCCAGCAACAAAGCAGCCGGCCACAGTCCTCCGGCACGATGGCGCATGAACCCAGTCCCCGCCAGCACCGCCGCCAGCGCGGTCAGATACAACTCGATTCGGTCGAGCGTGTCGCCAGGCTCGGCAAGCCGATAGGCCGCGGGTGGATAGGGGCTGAAGACCGGCGTGGCCACCGTCGGATACTCGGGGTCGATATCCTCGTCAAAGTCCATGACGTGCCAGATGGCCGGTCCAATCGCGAGTGCGAGCAGGGCCAAGGTCGCCCAGATCCCCCGCCGCCGGCGTCCCGCCTTGTCGTCCGTCAAGCTCCGATCCTCCTTGATCGCCGCCGTCTTGCTCGTCACGCAACCTGACCCGACGCCTTGTCCCAGAAGAAGTATTCGTTGCTATTCGTGGGAAAGCGCCTGATCTGTTCCTCGAGAATGTCGAGAAACTTGCGGGTCCAGGGTTCAGGATCCTGGGGCGCATTTTCGGGGACCTGGAAGGCGGGATGAAAGTCGATCGTGTACCGCCCGTCCTCGTTCATCCTGCAAAAGACCATCACCACAGGCGCCTGGGTCATGGACGCCAGAACAAGCCAGGTCGTCGAGAATCGGAACCGCTGGCCGAGGAAGCGTGTGGGATGCGTGAGCTTGCCGGTCCAGCGCACGTCGCCAGCGATGTAGAGCATGCACTCGGCACGCAGGGCCTTGCATGCGCGAAGGATCGAGCCGGCGGAATCGGCCGGGGCGCCGTTACGCGAGATGAAGAGCTTTTCCTGACTCACGGGCCCTTCGACCTCAAATCGCCGAGCCATGTATCGCGAAATATGCCGCGGACGCTCCATGTAAAAGCGAATCGGGTAATCCTCGCGGCAGAGCCAGTGGGCCGGCAGCAAATGGGCGCCGAAGTGGTTCGCCAGCACGATGCAGCCCCGCTTCTGGCGCAGCGCGGCGTCGAGATGCTCACGACCTTCGACCCGGAACATCCCCAGGGCCTTGTCGTCCGTGACCCCGTCGAGCAACAGGTCTCGGGCTCGCCAAAGGATATGGTTGCCAGCGAGCTCCCGGCTCACGGCCGGCACGTCCCATTCGCCATGAAGGATCTCACGGCCGTGGCTAACCGCCTCATCAAACGAAGCGCGAACGGAGCGGCGAAGCTGGTACTCCAGCCGGCCGATTCCCGACACCATACGCGACGCGACCGGCAAGGGCAGCAGGCGGAAGGCCGGCAGACACGAGCTCAGGATCGCCTTGCGGATGTTGAGACCCCGTCGCTCCATCGACGAATCTCCCTGCCATCCCTGGGCTTGCGAAGGCTCATGCCCTCGCCGTTGTACGACACGCGGGACCGGCGCGGACCCTACGGGACCACGGCATGGCCGGCCAGGTAGGCAGCCACGTCCCCGACGCGCGCCAAGTGTGGCATAGCATCCTCTTCAATGGCAACGTCAAAATGATCCTGAATTTGTAAGACGACCCCCACAAGGTCGAGTGAATCGATGCACAGATCCTCGACGAGGCGGGAGTCGGCCGTGATCGCCACGACCGCGGGAATTTTCGCCGCGCGGCGAATCACCCGCACGACCTCGGCGATCAGCAAGTCATCGCTCAGGGGGATGGGTGTCATGCGCTCCTCCTGAAGATCAAGGCGTTGTTGGTCCCGCCGAATCCGAAAGATGCACTCATGGCTAGATCCAGACTGGCTTTGCGCGCCTGGTTGGGCACGTAGTCGAGATCGCAGACCGGGTCTGGGATGTGGTTGATCGTGGGAGGAATGGTCTGTTCGCGGAGCGCCTGAACCGTGATCGCCGCCTCGATGGCCGAGGCCGCACCCAGGCTGTGCCCGAGCGCCCCCTTGATCGAGCTGATGGGGAGCCGATGTGCATGCGCGCCGAAAACCAGCTTGAGTACCTCGGTCTCAACCTTGTCGTTGAGCACGGTGCTGGTGCCGTGGGCGTTGTAATAGGCGATGGCCTCGGGCGCCAGGGCCGCGTTTCGCAGGCTCGCCTGGAGGCACGATACGATACGGTCACGGCTGGGCATCGCCATGTGATAGCCATCGGAATTGGTCGCCCAACCTTCAAGCACCGCCAGGCTTTGCAGCCCAAGTGATTCGACCGCGGATTGAGTGGCCAGCACGACCATCCCCGCCCCCTCGGAAAGCACGAAGCCCGCTCGGTCGACGCTGAAGGGTCGACTTGCCTGCGTGGGATCCGCCTCGGCCCGATCACCAGATCGTCGGCCCAGGAGCGCCTTCATCGTGGCGAATCCATTGACCACCGCGGGGATAAACGCGCTTTCCGCAGCCCCGCAGATTGCCAGATCGGCCTCGCCCGCGCGCAGGAGCAAAGCACCCAGCACGATCGCATGCCCCCCGGACGCACAGGCATTGGCGGGCGCAACGCTCGGCCCGTAAAGCCCCAGGTGCTGCGACACCTGCCCGGCGGCCTGGTTGATGATCATTCCGGGGATCAGATACGGGCTCACCGCAAGGTTCTTGCGCGATGCCATGCGTGATTGCTCGGCCTCAAGCAGGTCGAGGCCGCCAAACGCCGAGCCAATCGCGATCGCAACCCGCGCAGGATCGAATCCACCCGACTTCGCGCTCAGGCCGCTTTGCTCCCAGGCACCACGCGCCGCGGCCATCGCCAGATGCAGAAATCGCGAGTCCAGCTTTGCCACCGCGGCATCCTCGTTCCCGCTTCCAGGACCAAAATCGGCCACAATCCCGCCAACGTCCTGGAGATACCCGCCGTTCGTCAGGTGCTCATGACGTCGAATTCCGGACTGACCCGCCACGAGCGCATTCCAGGTGGCGCCCAGTGACTTACCCAGGCAGGTAACGACCTCGCAACCGACCACGTGGATCCGGGTTGCCATTCCATTTGGTCCTTCCTGGCTCAACCTGGATCCGCGGCCTTCGCTCGTTCCAGGCACGATCCCTCGACTCTCCTGCATCGGCAAAATCCGCACAATCGCTTTAATCAATTCTCGGGGATCTTGTTGCCCGAGCGTCAGTTCTGGTTGTATGAATTCGTATCGCGACCCGCCCAATTGCTCCAGAACAGATTCTGAAAGCGACCCAAGCTCATGCATATCATCAAGTTCGTGCGTTCCGCCGGTTCCGTTCCCGAGATTGGTCTGGCGAGCGGCGAATCGATTATCCCCCTCGTCTCGGGCGCACAGGCGTTGACGGAGCTCCTGGCCGCGAACGACGTACCGGCGGTTGTTGAACAGATGCTGAAGAAGGCTGCTGCTCCGATCGCGGCGAGCGGGGTGCGCATTTTGCCTCCGCTGGATCAGCACGAGGTCTGGGGCGCGGGGGTGACCTACGAGCGGAGCAAGGTTGCGCGGGAGCAGGAGTCGGACTCGGCGGCCATCTTTTACGACCGGGTCTATCAGGCGGACCGGCCTGAGCTGTTCTTCAAGGCCACGCCGAGCCGGGTTGTCGGCGCGGGGGGCGCGGTGCGAGTGCGCCGCGACTCGAAGTGGACCGTGCCCGAACCCGAGCTTGCACTTGTGCTTACGCCTGGACTGAAGTGCGTGGGCTACACGATCGGCAACGACATGAGCGCGCGTGATATTGAGGGGCGGAATCCGCTCTACTTGCCGCAAGCCAAGGTTTATTCTGGCTGTTGCGCGCTTGGTCCTGGGATCACGCTGGCGGCGGATTTCCCTGCCCGCGGCGAGGTGGGGATACGCATGGCGATTCGCCGGGGCGGCGCGACGGTTTTCAACGGCTCGACGAGCCTGAGCCGCATGGCGCGACCGCTCGAGGAGTTGATCGATTGGCTGGGGCGGGAGAACGCGTTCCCAGACGGTGTGATCTTGTTGACGGGAACGGGTCTTGTGCCGCCGGACGACTTTGCGCTTCAGGCGGGCGATGAGGTGGGGATTGCGATCGACGGGATCGGCGAGTTGGTCAATCCTGTGGAGGGCTGAAAGAAAAACCGCCTTCTCTTGCGAGAAGGCGGCGCCTGCTTCAGGGTCGGCCTGACCGGCAGGTGGTCAGGCCGTGGAGAGAATTGCCTCGATGGGTTGGCCCTGAGCGAGGTCGATTACTTCTTCTTCTCTTCCGGCTTGGCGGCCGGGGTGGGCGCAGGAGCGCCACCGGGCGCCTTCGCCGCTTCCGGTGCCTTGCCAGGCGGGGTGGCGCCAGGGGCGGCCTTGCCAGGCGTGGGCGACGGGCTCGGCGCGGGGGTCTCTTCGGCGCAACCAACCACGAAGCAGAGCGACAGCGCCAGACCCAAGAGCAGAGAACCAGCCTTCATGCCAAACTTCACCATCTCGATGCAACTCCTTGTGTAGACGCAGCAGGATCAAACGTCGCGGGATTGCTCCCCCCCAGTCGTCACAGACGCATGGGTCGCGGATCAGACTGATTCCACGAGCGACGTGCCACCTCCTCGTTCAACCGTCGGAATTATAGTGAAAGGCCCACTTACGCCGCAATAAACTTCCAACTTTCACCTGAGACTCGGCAAACGCCTTGTTTTACAGGAGTTTGCGCGAAAGGACTTCTTTTCGAGGCGGAATCCGGAGTCAAGAGAGCGGCCGCGTCTGGACGATCAATAGCCTGGAATTGATCGCTTTGAGGCAGGCTGGGCTGATCCACCACGCCCGGTGGACAGGGGGGTCGCCGACAGGATGAAGCGGCCCGCAAGCGTCCCAGCCCGTGCGTACGATGAAATGTCGAGGCCAGGCATGATCGCGAAGAACTCCCTTGCCATTTCGAGCCAGGACGAATTGCTGCCGGCCGTGGCCGACGCGATTCGCTCTGTTTCCGCTCGTGCTCGCACCGCGGTCATTGCGCCCGACACGCGCTTGCTCGATGATCTTTGCCTGGATTCGCTGGACATGGTCGCCGTGATTCTCAAGCTTCAGGATCGCTTTGGCTGCGAGATCGACCCCGACCTGATCCCCACGCTCGAGCGCGTCTCCGACCTCGCGCAGGTCATCCGCCTGAGCGACCAGCTCGCCGCCTGATCGGACGACGCTTTGCCGCCAGACGCGGAATTCGCGTGATCTGGTCCCCCGCTCCAGTTGCCCGTTGCGATAGAATTCCCTGGTTGGCGCTGCTCAACCGTGGATCGCCCCACCATCTCTCTCTCACCGCCGCGTGCGAGGGGCTTTGAGTCGAGTCGCTCATGAGCGTTTGGCCGCTCGTCTGGATCTCGTTGCTTGTGATCGTGATCCCGCGCCTCGTGGCCGGGCCCGCCAGCGCGGCTGCGCGCGGGCTTGAGATCCGCGGCATGCTGCGCTTCCTCGATTTCGCCAACGCCTGGTACTGCCGGCTCTGGCATGGCTTTGAGCTCCGGGAATGGGCTCCGTTGCCCGTGCAAGGGGCTGCGATCCTGATCTCAAACCACACATGTGGAATTGATCACATGCTTTTGCAGGCATCATGCCGTCGCCTGCTTGGGTTCATGGTCGCGCGGGAGTATTACGAGCACAGATTGCTGTACTGGATCTGTCGCCACATTGGCTGCATTCCGGTCGACCGTGATGGGCGTGACTTTGCCGCGACCCGTGCCGCGCTTCGGGCGCTGGCGGATGGTCGCGTGGTGCCGATTTTCCCCGAGGGCAAAATTATTCCGGAATCCGGGCGCGTGCTGGGGGAGATGAAACCGGGCGCTGCCTATCTTGCGCTCCGCGCGCGGGTGCCGGTTTATCCGGCGTTCATCTGGGGTACGCCGAACACGAACGAGATTTTCCACTCGCTGGCAAGGCACTCCAGGGCTCGGGTGATTTACGGCCCGCCCATTGAACTTTCCGATCTGGAGTCCGCGGGCGCTGGGAAAAAGGAGACGCAGGCTGAGGTTTGCCGCCGATTTCGGGCTGCGCTCACCAGCTTGCAATCCCGGGCGTTCGCCACGGATCGAGGCTAGGATGGACAGGCGGGACGTTTGCACGATCCTTGCGCGCCACGCCGCCGTGCTGCAGCCGCGAGGGGCGATCCACGCGCTCGAGGGGGCGGGCGGGCTGAGCGGATCGCGGCTCTTTCGCTTCGAGGCCGCGCGCGGGCCGGTACTGCTGCGACGCTGGCCCGAGGACGGGCGCACGCGCGGCGAGATCGCCCAGATTCATCGCTGGCTTTCGCGGCTGCGATCGCTGGGGTTCGTGCCTGTCCCATTCGCCGATGAACGCGGAGAGACCATTTGCTTCTGGGAGGGCGCGTGCTGGCAGCTCGAGCCCTGGATGCCAGGCTCGCCCTGGCCCGCGGATCCTCCCGAGCCGGTTCTCGCCGCCGCACTTGCCGGGCTGGCGCGGTTCCACGAGCGATTCGGCGATCTCCAGATCGAGCGCTGCTCGCCAGGGATTTCGCTGCGCCGTGAAACCGTTGTCGCCCTGCTGAAGGGTGGATTCGAAACGCTCGCGCGGGCGCTGGAATCCAGCCAGGCGGGCGATGACGAACGCGCGCTTGCAAGAACCTGGCTCAGTCTCGCGCGGGAGCATGCTCCCGCGGTTCTCCTTGCGCTTGAGCGTGCAGCGCCGCTGCGCGTTTTGCTCCAGCCCTGCCTGCGCGACGCCCGGCCGGAGCACTTTCTCTTCGAGCATGCGACCGCACGGCTGACAGGGCTCGTCGATTTTGGGGCGATGGATGTTGATTCACCCGCCTGCGACCTGGCGAGGCTTTTGCTGGAATGGGGCGTTCGGCCTGGGCCGGGGCGTGAACGCGCCCTGGATGCCTATGGGCAGGTGCGCACGCTCGATCTGCCCACGCGCGGACTCGTCAGCGCCTTCGAGCAGGCCGCCGCGCTTTTGATCGGCGAGCGCTGGGTGCGCTGGCGGTTCGTGGAACACAGGCCGTTCCCAGACCCCCGCGCCACAATCGAAGGGCTCAGCCGCGCCGTGCAACGCGTGAGATCCATCCAGCAGCTTACATCCGCTTAATCGATCACGGGTGCCGCGGTCGAATCGGTCAGCATCCGCTGGACCGTCTTCTGGTCGATCGACACCCGGCGGATTTCCGTGGCGCGGGCCGTCTCCGGATCGACCGTGACGAGCGCAGCGTGGAATTCCGGATCGCCGCTGGCAACATCGAAGTGGCAGGGAACGCAGGTCAGCGTGGCCGAGAGCACGCGGTCGTAGCGCCGCCCGATGATCGAATCGTACGGGCCCGTCATGCCCACGTCAGTCTGGTATGCCGTGCCGTTGCGGAGAATCTGATCATCCGCGGTCGTGACGTGCGTATGCGTGCCCAGCACGGCCGAAGCTCGCCCGTCCAGATAGCGCCCGAGGAGCTGTTTTTCGCTTGTGGCCTCGGCATGGACGTCAACGAGAATCACGCTCGCCGCGTCCCGCACCTTCTCGAGCACGCGATCCGCCGCCACGAACGGGCAGTCAACGGGCTTCATGAACATCCGGCCGAGCACGGTGAAAACAGCCACGCGCACCCCTGACCTGGCCTGCGCGATCACAACCTCCTCGCCAGGCGAGTCGCGGGGAAAATTCGCCGGCCGGACCACAAGCGCTCCGCGGTCGAAGATCCGGAAGATTTCATCCTTGCGATAGACGTGGTCGCCCATGGTGAAGACGTCGACGCCGGCTTCGAGCAGCTCGTCATGGCACTTCAGAGTGAGCCCCGAGCCGCCGGCCGCGTTCTCCGCATTGCAAACCACCAGATCGATGCCCCAGCGCGGAATGATCCGGGGCAGAACCTGAGCGACGATGCGGCGACCCGGGCCGCCGACCACGTCTCCAATGAAAAGGATTTTCATGTCCCCGCCTGTTCCAGCAAGCGGCCCGCCTCGCAAGCCGTCCATAACAGTCTATCGAGTCTCACGCTCCGCGCGTAACCTCTAGTCAGGAACCACGCTGATTTACATCGGACTGAGAAACCTCCGCGACCCTGGATGATCGGGCCCATCACGATGACGAAACGACTCGCCTGGCTGATTCTGATCGCGACCGTGCCACTCCTTTCCTGCACGCCCGCCAGGCCTGCGCAGGAATTGACACAGGGGGCGCAGCTTACTCAGTTTTCGGTCATTGGCGCGCTGATGGTTGGCCGCTACGACGGCGTGGCGACCCTGGCGGAGGTGCTGCGCGCGGGGGATTTTGGGCTCGGCACGCTTGATCAGCTCGACGGCGAGCTGATCATTCTCGACGGCCAGGCGTACCAGGTTCCTGCGGAAGGGGACGTGCGCACCGTGGGCGATGAGCGTACGACGCCGTTCGCGGTTGTGCTTCCCTTCGCCCCCACCGCCACAATCCCCTGCCCCGCCGCCGAGAGCCTGGTGGCGCTCGAGTCCGCGCTCGACCAGACGATCGAGAATCGCAACCGGTTCGCCGCCATCCGACTCGACGGGCTGGCCCGTTCCATCACCGTGAGAAGCGTGCCGAAGCAAGTGGACGGACCCGGTAAGCCACTGGGCGAGGCTGCCCGATCGCAAACCGTGTGGACGCGCAAGAACGTGGTCGGCACCTTCGTGGGCGTGCGCTCCCCGCGCTGGGCGGGCGGTGTCACGGTCCCGGGGTATCACTGGCACTTCCTTTCCCGGGATCTATCCTTCGGTGGACACGTGCTCGATTGCGACCTGGACGAAGGCATCGCCCGCTATCAGGTCGTGAGCAACTGGGTGGTCAAGCTCGACCCCAGCGAGGGCTTCGATCACGCGAATCTCGACCAGGATTTCAGCCACGATCTCAAACGCGTGGAAAGCACGCGGGGATCGGACCAGTCTGCGCAACCACGTTAATGCCCGGGCTGAAAATACGCCCGGTCGCGTTCGTCCCAGTCCTTGTAATCGAGCAGGTCGTAGAGCTCGGCCCGGTTCTGCATCACCCCGAGCACGCTGGCCTGGGTCTTTTCGGCGAGCAGGGTTTCATAAACGATTTCGGCGGCGTGCATGGCTGCGCGAAACGCGGTGAGGGGGTAGATCGCCGCCTTGTAGCCCATGGCGGCCAGGTTTTCGAAGGGCAAGAGCGGGCTTTTGCCGAACTCGGTCATGTTCGCCAGCAGAGGGGCCTGGACGAACTGGGCGAAGCGGGCGAATTCCTCGGCCGATTCGAGGGCCTCGGGGAAGATCATGTCTGCGCCCGCGGCGAGGTAGCGGAGTGCGCGTTCGACGGCGGCGTCAAAGCCCTCGACGCCACGGGCGTCGGTGCGGGCGACGATCACAAAATCGCGATCCGCGCGGGCGGAAGCTGCTGCGCGGATCTTGGCTTCCATCGTGGCGGAGTCGACCAGCGACTTGCCCGAAAGATGCCCGCAGCGCTTGGGCATCTCCTGATCTTCGAGGTGCAGCCCCGCGAGCCCCGCCTGCTCGTAAAGCTGGATCGTGCGTACCACGTTGGCGGTGGAACCTAAGCCGGTGTCGGCGTCGGCGAGCACGGGGAGCGTCGTCGCCCGCGCGACCATCGCGGCTTCCTGGGCGAATTCACTGAGCGTGACGAGCCCCACGTCGGGAAGCCCAGCCCATCCCGCGGCAAGCGCGCCACCGGAGAAATAAGCGGCGGCAAATCCCGCCCGCTCAACCATCCGGGCCGAAAGCGCGTTAAACGCGCCCGGGATCATGATCGCCCCCGCGCTGTAAGCTGCGCGAAGCCTCGCCCCAGGCGTGGCCGCCATGCGACTCTCCCCCTCAAGCAACACTGGATCGGCTAGAACTGAAAGTAGATGAACTGCTGGCCGCCAAATTCTCCGCCCAGCACGATCGCATAAAAACAGAGCGTATAGAACACGCTGCGAGCATACCAGGGAAAGCGGAGCACGACCTCCAGGTCCTGCCTCTGGTATTGCACAAGCTGCACCGCGAGCAGCGGCAGCACGAGCAGGAGAAACCGGGACACAAGCGCGGTTGGCGGCAGTGTTGGTTGGGTCGCCACGGCTGTGCCCATGGCGATCGCTTGCGAGAGCGTCTCAGCGCGGAAGAGCAGCCAGCCGCCGCAGACGAGATGGAAGGTCACAACCATCGCCAGCACGGTCCAGAGCGCTTTTCCGCTCGGGCTTCGAGGCGCAACTCGCTCAAGCCAGGGAGAAAGCATCCGATGGCCCACGAGCAAAATCCCGTGGTAGAGACCCCAGACGATGAACGTCCATTTCGCCCCATGCCAGAAACCGCCCAGGACCATTGTGAGGAGCAGGTTGCGGTACGTGAGCAAGGTCCCGCCCCGGCTCCCGCCCAGGGGAATATAGAGATAGTCGCGGAGCCATTGGGACAGGCTGATGTGCCAGCGGTTCCAGAAGTCGCGGGGGCTCGTGGCGAAATAGGGCAAATTGAAATTGAGCCCAAGTTCAAACCCCAGGCAGCGGGCGACTCCGCGCGCGATGTCGGTATAGCCTGAAAAATCGCAGTAAATCTGGAATGCGAAGGCGTAGATCGCCAGCAGCGCTTCGCCGCCGTCAAGCGCGTTCCGCGCGAAGAGAACGCGGACCATCTTCTCCAGGTTGTCGGCGATCACCACCTTTTTGAATAGGCCCCAGAAGATCAGGTATGAACCGCTCTGGATCTGCGCCAGGTCGAACCTTCGCCGGTTCGCGATCTGCGGCAACAGAGTCGTTGGGCGCATGATCGGCCCGGCCACCAGATGGGGGAAGAACGACACAAAGGCCGCGAACTGGACCGGGTTGCGCGTGGGTTTGATGTCGCCCCGGTAGACGTCGATGACATAGCTCATCGACTGGAATGTGTAGAAGGAGATTCCCGCCGGGAGGATGACGTTGAAGTGGTGCAACGGCACGGGAACGCCCATGCTCACGAACAGGTCGTGGAACGACTCGGCGAAGAAGTTGTAGTACTTGAAGTAGCCGAGGAACCCCAGGTTAAGGGCCATGCTGAGCGCAACGATGGCCTTGCGCTTGCGCGGACCCTGGGCATGATCAACCCAGAGTCCGCAGGCGTAGTCCATGAGCGTGGATGCGATGAGCAGGCGAAGGAACTTCGGGCTTGCGCAGCCGTAGAAATAGTAACCCGCCCCGAGCAGGAGCACGTTCTGGGCGCGGGGGAAGCGTCTGAGCACCCAGTAGGTGGGCCACAGGATGGCGAAAAACTGGGCGAACTCGCGTGAGTTGAAGACCACTCCCTGGCTCCCTGAGCCGTGCGCAGCCTGCGCATGGCGTCCTGGCCTGGCATCGTGGCCCAATATGTCGCCGAAACCGCCCAATCCGTCAATTCCAGCCGCCGCGTGGGCTGGGCTCCCGGGGCCATTTTGCCCCGGTTGCCCGCGTGCGGAACGGCTGCAACGGATTTCTAGAGATCCCGAGGCTTTGGCGTGGCCCGGGCTTCATCCGGGCCGACGGGAGCTGCACTCTCCCTGGGTGCTTTCACGCCTGAGATCACCGCCTTGAGCGCCTGGCGAAGCTGCTCGTCGAAACGCGGGCCGCCGCCGACGAACAGGCGCGCGACCTTGCCGTCCTTGTCAATGATGACCGTTTGCGGAATCGCCACCGCCTTGTATTTCTCGGCCACGAGACCTTCTCGATCGAGCGCGACGTTCACCTCCAGCTTGTGCCGCTCCAGCATCGACTTGATCTGCTCGGGCGTTTCCTGGAGATTCACGGCCACGAGCGTGACGCCCTGCCCGGCGAACTCCTTCGCCACTTTCTCGACCTGCGGCATGGCCTGGATGCAGGGGCCGCACCAGGTGGCCCAGAAGTCGAGCATCACGATCTTGCCCTTCGATTCCGCCAGGTGGAACTTCTTGCCGTCGAGCAGCTCGAGCGTGAAGTCAGGCGCGGGCTTGTCGACAAGCGGAGACTCCGCCCCTGTCGACTCACCGCCTTCGCCCCCCTCGCTGGCCGTGAGGTATTTGGGATCGACCGCATTGGTGAGCTTCCACTGCTGGTAGGGTACCTTGACAGCCCCCTTCTTGACGCCCCCCTGCCCAATCAGGAGCTGGTCGGTGGTCCTGAGCTCGACCTGGCAGGGGCCGAGCACCTCGCTTGTGCCCTTGACCTGATCACCCACCACACGATCCGCCTGGAAGGTGATGCGCACGCCGTCGTTGCGCACGGCCTGAACAAGCGTGCCCTTCGCGGCCGGCGTGCTGGCTTCGGGGGAGGTTTTCTTCTCGGCGGCCAGCTCCTCGGGATGGAGCCAGATGATCTGGGCGATCCGATCGCGGGGGATGATCTTGGTTTCGAGATGGATCTCGACCTCGAGCGCCTTGTCGTCGAGCCTGATCACGCGGCCGCGGAGATAATCGCCGCTGACCGAGCGGATCAGTTGGGTCGGCGGCGACGGGCGCTGCATGCGCGGCAAAATGAGCAGGCGGTCGCGCTTGGACCGTGTGAGCCGAATCGGCGCCGAGGGGGGAACCACCACCAGCTCGACCGCCTTCAGCTTTTCGTGCGGCACAAAGGTCTGGCTCGAGAGGCTCGAGCTGAAGGTCACGCCCTTCTCGTCGACCGACTTGATGACGGCGGGAACCACGTCGCCATCCTTGAGGAACAGGGCCTTGCGTTCCTGCGGCTTCGCCGTGTGCGTGGAAGTCGTGCTCGGTGCGCCGCCGAGCGCCTGTGCGAACCGAACCATCATGCCGCCAACTCCGGCCGGCTGCGCGGGAGCAACGGCCACCGCTCCGCGAACCACTACCGTCTGCATGTTCGGATTCTGCGGCTGCTGCGGAGGAGGCTCACGGTAGATGATTCTGCCCGACGCATCTGGCTTGATCGCGCTTGCCGTTTCGCTCAGGATCGGCTTCCAGGTAAGGCAGCTAGTCTGGGGTGAGTTCGCGCCATCGACGAGCTTCCCGGTCAGCAAGAGCCCATCGAGCTCAAGCTTTCCCATCCCCGCTTCCTTCTTGGGCAGCTTGGCGTCCTGCTTGAGAATCAGCAACGAGCGCATGCCCTTAAGCGGTAGCCTGAGCGGCGTGGCGACGCCGGGGACGGTTAACTTGACCGCGTCGGACTCAACGCCGGTGATTGTGCCTGAAAGCCGTGCGCCGTCCTCGTAAAGCACGCGTGCAAGTCGTCCGCTGTTGGATTCCCTGGTCGCCAGGCTGATGCTCGTGATCTGGTCGAGCGGGAGCCGCTTTTCATCATCCTTGTCCTTGATCACGAGCACGCGGCTGGCGGCGTCGTAGCTCTTGACGTCGCAGTACACCGAAGTGCCGTCTTGCCTGAGTACGCGGGCGGATTCGGACTTCAGCTCGCGGGGTAGCTCACCCACCCAGCGCGTGACGCGCAGCCATTCGAGCCGCAGGTCGCCGTGCAAGGACTGGAGCAACACGCCGAGGCCGAGCGGGGTAGGCTTCGACCCCTTGAGCTTGAGCTTGCACAGTCTTGCCCCCTCGCGCGAGAACACCGCGATCGACCCCTCGGCCTGGTCGATGTAGGCCGTGAGCTTGACGCGCCCGGCCTTGTCTTCGATCGGCTGCACGACCTCGACATCAGCCTCGTTGTCGATCTCGCGTTCGACGATGATCTCCTTGCCCCAGATCTCGAACCGGAACGCGTTCCTGGTCTGGCCGGGTGCTTCGCTCGTGCCGATGGCGAGGAGAAAATCAGGCTTTTTGGTCCAGGAGAGCTCAAATTCCACAACCGCGCGTTCGGGGAGCCCCACGTTGGTCTGGATCGAAGCACCATCGCGCTCGGTGAGGATCTGGCCTGACTCCTCGCGCCAACCCTTCGTTTTTTCGCCGGGAGGTAGGTATTCCTGCCAGCCGGCGAGCCCGCTTGGGCCCACGTAAACGCGCTCGCCTCCCTGTTTGAGCTGAAGGATCCGCACAATCTGCGTGCGATCGATTTTGAACCGGCCCAGGCGTGGCGAGTTGATTTCCACGGTCTTTGCGTCGAGGCCGGTGAGGTCGCCCACGATGGTGTCGCCGCCTGTGAGCTCGAACGACATTGCACCCTGGGGTTTTTCAGCCCCCGGCTTTTGCGGCCAGTGGATTGAAAGCACGCGATCGGTTGGGAAGAGAAAGGGATCGGTGAAGGCGCTCGATTGCCAGCTCAGGTGATCGGGTTTATCCGAGGGCTTAAGGGCGCCTGGGGCGAAATCGCCGTTGGCCAGATGGATCATGGGCACGGTGGGATTGGCCGGCGGGCCGGCCTTGTCGTTCGTGGCGGCGGCAGGCGGGGTAGCCTGCGCGGGCATGACGACGGCAAACTGCCCGCGGCAATATCCGCAGGCGCCCGCGGTTGCGACAAGCATTCCCGCCAGGACGAGATCGCACGAAGAGCGACGAAACATGGGGCACCCTCGTTCGGGCTAGCGTTCGTAGATGGGCAGGAAGCGGAAGTTGACAGCCAGGGCCAGGAGCGAGAGCGACGTGCTCACGTTTTCTCCAAGCTGGCCGCGAAAGCTTCCATTGGATGCCTGGGCGGCCTTGAGTTGCCGCACCAGCAGTTTGTTCCATTTTTCCCAGGCTGCGAGATCGCCCTGAAACAGCGCCTGGGCTTCGTAGTAACGGCCGTATTCCGGCCAGGAGAGCTGCGGCACCTGCTCGATGCGTTGCCGCAGGTGGTCGAGCGCGGCCTTGAACTGGGGCAAATCCTTGCGCCTGGCGATCGAGTAGACGAGCGTGGCGATCGAGCTCCGGGCGATTGATTCGCCGAAGCCTCCCATGCCGCCGGCGTAGCCGACCTCGCCGGAGGGGGATGTCATCGACACGTAGAACGCGATGGCCTTGTCGATCGCCTCGTCCGGGACTTCAATGCCGGCGTTCCGCGCCGCCAGGAGCCCCACGAGCACCGAGCCGGAGACCGAGGTGTCGGCGTCCGTCGAATCGGGCGAATAGCGCCAGGCGTGAAGCTGGTTCTTCTTTTGCGACGTGAGCGCGGCCCGCACGGCGAGCTCAAGCGCCTGACCGATCGAGCGGGGCTTCTTTTCGCCGGCCGGGAA
>DAIDHX010000155.1 GCA_027451885.1 Planctomycetales bacterium | reverse complement strand
GCGAATACATCGCCATCCAGGCCGTGCCATCGGCCTGATTGATGAATCCGCCGGTCGGCAAGGGGGCGGATCGGTCGAAGACACCGATGTTATCCAGGCCCAGAAAGCCCCCCTGAAAGATATTGCGGCCCTGGGCGTCCTTGCGGTTGACCCACCAGGTGAAGTTCAAGAGCAGCTTGTGGAAAACGCGCTCGAGGAACGCGAGATCGCCCTCATCCCCGCGCTGCTTGCGATCGATCTGGAACACACGATACGTCGCCCAGGCGTGCACGGGCGGGTTCACGTCGCAAAACTCCCATTCATAGGCCGGGAGCTGGCCGTTGGGATGCATGTACCATTCACGGGTGAGCAACAGGAGCTGGTTCTTGGCGAATTCAGAATCAATGAGTGCAAGCGGGATCATATGAAAGGCAAGATCCCAGGCGGCATACCAGGGATACTCCCACTTGTCGGGCATGGAGACGACGTCGGCGTTCTTGAGATGCCGCCAGGAGTGATTGCGTCCCCTGTGGCGTTCGACTGGAGGCTCGGGCTGGGCGGGATCGCCGTCGAGCCACTCCGAGACATCGTAGCGAAAGAACTGCTTGCTCCAGATCATGCCTGCGAGCGCCTGGCGCTGCACCAGCCGGGCGTCGGAATCGGGAATATCGCGCTGGAGACGGGCGTAGAACTCGTCTGCCTCGTCCCTGCGGAGGGCGAGAATGCCGTCGATGTCGGCGGCGGACTCGGATCGGCAAAGGCTGAAATCGAGCTGCCGCTCGCCCCGCGCGGGGATGGTGAGCACCGCGTGAAAGGCAGCCTTGGTCCCCTGGTTATCGCTCGAGATCGCGTCTCGGCGTCCGTTGATCACATGGTCATGAAAGCCGTCCTTGAACGGACCGGGAGCGTGCTGGCCGTAGAGCCGAACGACGTTCGTTTCGTTGTCGCAGAACAGGGGCGTGGCCAGGCAATCCGCGCGGAAATAGTAGGCGCCGATGCCGTCTCGCTCCGCCAGCAGGGCATCTTCGCTCAGACGGCGAATCGTGGGTCTTGGCACACCCTGGCGCCAGGCCCAGTCATTGCGGAACCAGAGCTGCGGCAAGACATGAATCACTGCGCTATCGGGCCCGCGATTGTGGATCGTAACCCGGGCCACGATGTCATGGGGCGCGGCCTTGGCGTATTCCACCACGACGTCGAAATAGCGATCGTCGTCAAAGACACCGGTGTCAAGCAGCTCGAATTCCGGATCCTGTTTGGTCCGCCGCGCGTTCTCCGCGACCAGGAATTCGTAGGGAAACTCGCGCTGGGGGTACTTGTAAAGGTATTTGAGATAGGAGTGCGTCGGAGTGGCGTCGAGGTAGTAATAAAGCTCCTTGACGTCCTCGCCGTGATTACCCTCGGCGTTCGTGAGGCCGAAAAGCCGCTCCTTGAGGATTGGGTCGCGCCCGTTCCAGAGGGCGAGGGCCAGGCAAAGGCGCTGGGGGTCGTCGCTCAGGCCCGCGATGCCGTCCTCACCCCAGCGATAGGCACGGCTGCGGGCGTGATCGTGCGGCAGATGGTTCCAGGCGTCGCCATGGGAGCTGTAATCCTCGCGCACCGTGCCCCACTGGCGTTCGCTCAAATACGGTCCCCAGCGCCGCCAGTCGCGTTGCCCCAGACGGTCTTCCTCGAGACGACGTTGTTCGGCGGTGGCCAGGCGATTGAACATGAGCATCCTCGCTTCGGACGAATCAGAATCGCCCCTAATCTTCCCGGATCGCGCGTTGCGAGGCAACTCAGCGCCAGCCGTTCCACGACGACTCAAGCCCAGCACCGCCGCCAGAATCAACATTCATTACCGGCTGAGAGCCACCCAGACGCGAAATGATGCCCCAGATCCTGCTCAAACGGCAGGGAAGGTTGGCCCGTGATTGACTCCAGATCTGGGATATCGGCGATCCCACTGCCAGTTCCTGCCGCGTCTCCGATGGAGATCGTTTTCAGTTAGTTAAGGCAACTTAACAGAAAATCCGGGCGCATCGGGCTCCGGAATGACGCCGACCCAGGTGTGGATGACACACGCGGGTGGTCGCTCATGGATGCGCCAACCGCGATTTGAAGTTAGGGAGCAATCGCGCACCGGGTCACTGTCTCACAACGTGCTTGTACAGGTCATTCCGCCACGATCCTGGCCCTTCCTCACACGGCCAGATTGCCTGTGGCAATCCTTCGAGCCCCTGTGCGTAACATCGGCACCGAATTCTTTCAGGTTCGCGGCTCGAAGCCTGCGTGCTCGTGCTATTGCATGGCTTTCGAATCGCTGGGAAACGATCGGTATATGCCAGGCACATATGTTCTTCTCGCATATTTTGGACCTGAGGTTCAATTGCCGCTGACCTCGATCCTGGGGGCGGTTTCGGGCGTGATTCTTCTGGTCGGGGCTGCACCCCTGCGCTGGCTCAGGCGCAGGATCTCGGTGTACGGCGTCCGGAGTCGCCGTTAACGGCGTTGCGGAGTATTCTGTGCGGCGTAGCAAATCCCTCGCGGGTGGCGAAGCCTCTGCGCGTCAACAACCTGTTCACGGCCAAACACCGGTTTTGGTGCTCGTATCCTGCCTCTGGTTCGGTCTCATGACCGGGGTGGGCGAGCTCGTGCTCGTTGGTCTGCGAGCGTTCTTGTTCGAGAAGGGATTCGTGCTGCGAAGCCGGCAGTTTGTGTGGATGATCCCGCTCTCGGATCTCTTGCTCTTCGGAGCGATGGGGGCGGGGTGGGGCCTGGCCGTGCATGCCGGCGCGCGGATCTCGGGGCGTCTTGTTCTGGCGGTGAATCTGGCTTTTGCGATGCTCGCGCTGACGCTCGTGATTCCCGGCGTACATCTTGTGACGTGCGTTCTGGTCGCCGCGGGGATCAGCTATCGCGGGAGCCGCTGGCTCGCGGACCGTTCGGCTGGATTCGAGAGGGTCACTGCGCGCACATTGCCATCGCTTGTTTTCTCGCTGGTCATTCTGGCGCTCGCACCGACGACCATCGAGATCGCGTCGCGGCGTTGGCGATCTGCCTCGAAACCCGCGCCACCGTTCAGCCCGAACGTTCTGCTCGTGGTGCTCGACACGGTTCGCGCAGACCACCTGAGTCTCCACGGCTATGCACGCAACACCACGCCCAACCTCAAGCGATTTGCCGAGCGGGGCGTCGTATTTCATCGGGCCAGGGCCGCTGCGCCCTGGACATTGCCCTCGCACGCGAGCCTCTTTACCGGGCGCTGGCCGCATGAGCTCGGCGTTGAGGAACGCGGCTGGCTCGATCGAGCCAGGCCCACGCTCGCGGAGCACCTGCGCGACCGCGGCTATGCCACAGCCGGCTTCGTTGGTAATACCTTCTTCTGCGGGCGTGAGTCGGGTCTGGCGCGCGGATTCGAGGCCTACCACGATTTCCCTGTTACCCTGGGCACGATCGTTCGCTCGTCAAGCCTGGGATGGCTTATCTCTCGCAAGATCGAGCGGATGCGTGAAGAGCTGCTCTGGGCCCTCGCACCCGCTCGACCCGTGCGTGTGAGCCTTGACTTCGATCGCAAGCCGGCCGCGACCGTGCGCAGGGAATTCACCGACTGGTTGGACACGCATGAGCCCAGGCCGTTCTTTGCGTTCTTGAATTTCTTCGATGCGCATGATCCTTATCTGCCCCCCGCACCGCCTGCGCATCCGTTTGGCGAGACTCCGCGCACCCGGCGAGAGTCCATGATTCTGCGCGACTGGGGAATGCTGGCGCGTGCCGCCCCCGCGCTTGAGTTTCTGGAACTTGCACGTGACTCCTACGACGATTGCCTCGCTGCCCTCGACGCCGAGCTCGGCCAGCTCTTCCGCGAACTGGATCTACGCGGGCTGCTCAATCGAACGCTCGTGATCATCACGGCCGACCATGGCGAACAGTTCTACGAGCACGGCGGGATTGGGCATGGGCTGAGCCTGTATCGCTCGGAAGTCCACGTGCCGCTTGTCATCTCCTTGCCCGGGCGTGTTCCGGGGAGCACTCACGTGCATGAGCCCGTTAGCTTGCGGGATGTGGCGCAAACTGTGATGGAGATGGCCGGTTCAGGGGGTGAAGCGCGTTTCCCAGGCTGCTCGCTTTCGCGATTCTGGGGCGGCGAGGGCGGAACGATGAACGCGGATGGGGGCGTGCTTTCCGAGCTTCATGCCCAGGTTGAGCACGGGCATGAGCGCAGGTCGCCTGGGGTTGCGCACGGCTCAGCGCGCGCGATCGCGGCCGGCCGGTATGTTTATCATCTCCGCGAGCACGACGGCGAAGCACTCTACGATCTTGAAGCCGATCCAGACGAAACGCGCGACCTGAGCCGCTTGCCCGAGCATCGCGCAAGACTCGAGGAGTACCGCCGCAAGCTGGCAGCACGGCTGGGGGATTCCTGAGCGCTCTGGTGCGTTCAACCCAGCCCGAGGCGGTTACGATGATACGCAAGCCGTTCCGCGGCGGACATGCGAGCGAAGTCTGGCCAGCCGTTTGTGCTGGGGATGGGTTGCTGCCTGGCGACCGTTCGCCGCCATGCGCTCGACTCGGTGACAAGCGGGCGCGCGTGGCACTTGCAGCTTGAATCCGCGGGCGGAGCCGCAGACGGCTTTGGCTCCGCGCCATGGCATCCGCAGGCCGAGGCCTTGGCCCCGGGTGCAGGAGCGACAGCAGACACGAGAACAGGCTCCGCCGCGGGCGTCGAAGGCTTCGTGACCATCACCGGTGCTGATCCCGCATAGCTCATCGACTGCGCTGTTTCTTGCAGGTCGACGTCAAGTGGGCGATGCGGCCGAAGTCCCAGCCGCTCGAGTACGGCGTGATAGGCACGCACCGCCTCCGCCGGTCCAATCTGGTGCTCGACGATCAAACGCAAAAAATGCACGAACGCAAGCTGGTTCTCAGCGCCGTTGATCTTGCGCCCGAAAAGCGCAACCTTGGCACCATATTTTTGCGCATCGTGGATAAGCTGGAATGCGTCGCGTGTGGTGCCTGCCGACCCCCCCAGCACGCCGACGATCAAGCGCGGGTCGAAGCGCACGAGCTCTTCCATCGCTCTTGGCCCGTGGTACACGAGCTTCAGAAACACCGGCCGCCCCGCGGGCGCAACCCCGGCCAGCATCCGCGTGATCATGTCGTTCAAAAAGCGGGGCAGTATCTCGGGCGGGACCGCGTTGGGAACGTTGGGATCGAAGATCTCAAGAAAGTAGCGAAAGCCCTTGCGCTCGGCCTCTTCTCGAAAAGCATGAAAGCGTTCGAGTGTGATCAGATCATGATTCAAATCATTATTGAAGGTGACGCTGTAAAGCCCCAGGTTCGCGCCCCGGGTTCGTTCCTCGGGCGCGCAGTCGAGGTAGCCGCACTGGATGTGGTCGATGTTGGCGGTGCGGAACGGGCGTGAGGGGCTTTCGTGGTAATGCCCGCCGCGTGCCAGGTGGATATCTGTGGTGTCATTGGCGCGGACGGCGGGGGTGACGGGCGAGTTGTCGAAGAACCGCTCCTCGATGGTGAGGGCGTGGCTGGAGCTCGCGGACATGAGCATGATGTCAACGAGCTCGGATCGTGCAATGATCCGCATTTGTTCACGGTATTGCGCGAGGGTCTTGAAGCGGACCTCGCCTGGGTGCGATTCGGGCGATGCGCCAGGCGCGCCCAGGCCGGTGGCCATGTCGGCGTCCTTGGCGTCGGCGATGATGAATTCCCCGCAGTTTGGGTCCGCCAGAATGGCGGCCAGTTTGCGGTCGAGCGACTTTTGCATGGCTATCAGACGCCCCTTCGGCCGCCGCCTGAGATGGTGACCCGGGGTGCGGGTTTGAGCACGGATCCGCTTGAGTTCGTGGGTTTCTGCGGGGGTGCGATCGAGCCCCCCGCGGCCCTGGGATTGCTCTTGTAAACGGCCTCGATCGTCTCCCGGAGCACGCCGGCGGACTGCTCGAGCGCCTGCATTTCCTTGGGCCAAAGCGCGATTTCATGCTGCTTGACCGCACCTGCGCGGCCAACGACCGTGGGGATCGAGAGGCAGACGTCGCGAATGCCGTAGGGCCCGTTCACCAGGGTTGAGACCGGCAAGATGCGCTGGGAGTCGAGCGCCACGGCGTGCACGACCTCGCGAATCGAGAGGCCGACGGCGTAGCCTGCGCCCCCCTTCATCTTGATCACCTCCGCGCCGCTGCCACGGGTGCGTTTGAAGAGCGCTTCGGCCGTCCCGGAATTCCAGCCTGGAAACTTGTCGAGCGGCAATCCCGCCGCCTGCGCGGCGGACCAGATCGGCACCATGCTATCGCCGTGCTCGCCCAGAATGAGTGCTGTCACCTGCGTGGGGGGCAGCACGAGCGACTCCGCGATCAGACTTCGGAACCGCGCAGTGTCGAGCACCGTGCCCAGCCCGATCACCTGTTCAGGCGGCAGCCCCAGCTTCTTCACCGCCAGGTAGGTCAGCACATCGACGGGGTTCGACACCACGACCACGATCGCTTCGCGCTTAAGTCCCGCCGCCGCGGCCTGGCCGAGGATGGAGAGAAACAGCTCGACGTTGCGGTTGATCAGATCGAGCCGGCTTTCGTCCGGCTTGCGCCTGAGCCCGGCCGTGATCACGATCACGTCGCTCGACGGAATCAGCTCATAGCCGCCGGCCCTGATCCGCTGGTCGGCCACGAGCGATGCGCCATGCAGCAGGTCGAGCGCCTGCCCCTTCGCCAGATCCGCGTTGGCGTCGATGAGGTCAATGCCATCCACCACGCCGCCGCACTGAAGCGCGAATGCCGTGGACGATCCCACCAGGCCGCCGCCGCCAATGATGCTGACTCGCATACAGGTTCCTTTGGACAAGTCTTGATTTAAGCTCACTGGTTCGCGCTCGCCGGGCGCGGGCTAACGGCCCGCCCCTGACATCGCACGCATGACCTGGTCGGTGATAGCCTGCACGATGGCCTCGGTATCCGTTGCCGCGACGGTGGTGCGGCCGTTGGTTGAGGCCGCGGGCGCCGGCTGCGGCTTGCCCTGGCTGTCGCGCCCGAGCGGCGTGTAGGACGATTCAATCGGCGAGTTCGGGAACTCGCTCGCGATCTTGGGGTGCACAAACACCTTGGGCTCGGGCGGAGGCGCGCCATAGCCCTCGCGAAACAGGCTGTTGCCGCAGAGGTCGCAGTTCTCGAGCCCGCGCTCGATCCGCGGATCCGGGATGCCCAGTTTGGGCTTGAGGCTGATCAGTTCGGCCGCCATCTGATCGCTGTAATAGTTTACGCGTCCAAGCTGCCTGGCCAGGATCAAGATCCGGCAGTAGGCGTCGATGATCTCGGTCTTGAAGTAGGCGTCCTCGAGATCGGATCCGTAAGTCACCGTGCCGTGGTTAGCCAGCAGGATCGTCTCGGTGTCCTTCACGAACGGGAGCACGGTATCGGCGAAGCTCTGGCCGCCTGGCGTCTCGTAAGGAGAGATGGCCACCTCGCCCAGGAAGACCTCGATTTCGGGGAGTACGCACTTGGGGATTGGCTCGCGGGCGACGGCGAACGCGGTGGCGTGTGGGGGATGGCAGTGCACCACGGAGCGCACGTCGTCGCGTGCTTTCATGATCGTAAGATGGAGCAAGATCTCGCTCGAGCGCTTGCGCTTGCCGGAGATTTGCTTGCCGTCGAGGTCGACGATGCAGAGGTCATCGGGCTTCATGTAGCCCTTGGAGACGCGGGTTGGCGTGCAGAGCACGCGTTCCTGGTCGAGGCGGAGGCTGATGTTGCCGTCGTTGGCGGCCGCGAAGCCCTTGTTGTAAACGCGGCGGCCGATCTCGCACATCTGCTCGCGCAGCTTCCACTCGTTTGTGATCGATCCGTTGACGTTCATCGATTCCTCGATCCTTTTCTGGAGGATGTGGGTGGTTCGAGCGTGACGTCGGGATCGACGTCGATGGAGTCAAAAAGGCAAGCGCAATAGGCGTCGATCGGCGTTTTGACCTTGCCGAAGGGGTTTGCGGCCTCGCGGCCTTCGCTGATGGCCACGATCGCTCCGGCCCCCGCGCCCAGTTCGTCGTAAAGAACCAGATCCTCGCCGCGATCGGGTGCGCCTTGGGCGAGCGCGGCAAAGGGCAGCGGGCGTGTGAGGAGCAGCCGCCCTCCCTTGATTTCAGGCACAGAGCGCGAGAGCGTGACGCGGCCGATGATCTCGCCGATTCTCATGGCAGCGCCTCGCCTTCGCCTGAACCCAGATCGGGTATGCCCATGACGCTCCAGCGCCCGGGAGTGGTGGCCCCGAGCAGTTCTTGCAAGGCGCGGCCGTCATTGGTCACAAGTACGCGATCACCCCGCCTCGCGCCCAGGCGATCGAACACAATCACGGGCTCGCCGTCGGCCGTGCTTGAGCCGGTAAGAAGCTGCACGACTAGCATCCGCTCCCCCGTAAGCGTGGGATGCTTCATCGTCGCCGTTGCCGTGCCCATCACCACTCCGACCTGCACTCAACCACCCCCCAATTGCGTGCGCCTGGCGACGAACCCAAGAGATCAAACAAATCGCATACCCTTGATCACGCTCGTCCTGCGCTGGCGGCAGAAGGTCAGCGGAGTGGTGACGCCCTCGCCCGTCGGCCCCGCGATGGAGAACGACAACGTGCCCTCGCCTCCCAGGCCAAGCCCCGCCGTGCAGGGACCGTTGATCACAAAGATCGTGCAGTCCATGATCCGGCCCATCTTGGACATGACCGATGTATCGCGCGAGTGCAGGATCGCCGTGTGGCCGTAGCCCTGCTCCGACTCTTTCGCGAGTTCGATGGCCCTGTCCACGCTCGAGACGCGCACAAACGGCACGAAGGGCATCATCTGCTCGTGATCGACGAACGGGTGATCCGCGCCTGTCTCGGCGTAAAGGATCTGCACGCCCGCCGGGATGGTCACGCCGGCGTGCCGCGCCAGCACCGCGGGATCCTGGCCGACCAGGTCCTTGTTCACGTGAAGCGCCCCGTCTGACCCCTTGACGAATGCCGCGGTTGTGAGCGCGTCGACCTGTTGCGAGGTGAGGCGGAAACCGCCGTGCCGGCCGACGGCCTCCATGAGCGCGTCGAAGATCGAGCTCACCGCGAAGACCTGCTTCTCGCCAATGCACAGCAGGTTGTTGTCATACGCCGCGCCCGAGACGATCGACCGCGCTGCGTTCTCGATGCAGGCGGTGGCGTCGACGACGACCGGAGGATTGCCCGGCCCGGCCACGATCGCGCGGCGCTTGCTGGCAAGCGCTGCCCGGGCCACGGCGGGACCGCCCGTCACCACCAGCAGCCGCACGTCGCGATGATCAAAAAGCCCAGCGGCCGATTCGAGCGTCGGCGGGTCGATGATCGTGAGCAGGTTCTCGATACCGATCGCTTCCTTGATGCCGCGGTTGAATCTGCGCACGCCCTCGGCAGCGATCCGCGCACCCGAGGGATGGGCGTTGAAGACCACCGTGTTGCCCGAAGCCAGCATGCTGATCGCGTTACCGGCCAGGGTCGGCAGGCTGTGCGTGACCGGCGTGATCGCGCCGATGACGCCGAAGGGCACATAATCCGTGAGCGTGAGCCCGTCGTCGCCGGTCGCGTTGTCGGTCCTGAGCGCCTCGACGCCCGGCACGACGGCGATCGCATTCTTCAGTTTCTCAATCTTGTGATCGAGCCGGCCGATCCTGGTTTCCTCGAGCTCGAGCCGGCCCAGCTCTTCCGCGTTTTGCACGCAGATTTGCCGCACGACCTCGACAGCCTTTTTGCGATCGGCGAGCGGGCGGGTGCGGAAGCTCTTGAACGCCGCGGCCGCCGCGCTCACGGCGTCATCCACCGAGCGGAACACGCCCAGGTCGCCGCTCGGCTTGCCCCCGGCCTTGCCATTGGCAAGAGTGCCTGTACCCATCTGGGCAAGCACTTCCTGCACCACGTTGCGAATCAGGTCTTCCGTCATTTGCATGGCATTACTCGTTTATGCCTGGTGGACTTGCGACAGTATATGCGTTCTAGTCGATGTCGCCGGCGCGGTAGGCGACCTGGCCCTTGACGTCGACAGTGTCGACGAGTCCGATCACGACCGCGTCGATGGGAAGTTTCTCGGTCTCGCTCGTGAGCCGGGCGCTTGAGCCCTGGCAGACGAGCACCATTTCACCCAGGCCCGCGCCGAGCGAGTCGACCACCACGAACGACCGCCCCGTGGGTGCGAGCCGGGGAGAGCCCTTGTCCTCGACACGGTAGGGCTCGACGAGCAGGAGCTTGCGCCCCGTCATCGACCCAACCTTCTGCGTGGCCACGACGCTCCCCGTCACCCGACCCAGGAACATGGGCTGCCATTCCTTAAAAGCGGGACGTCTTCACGCCCTGGTTGCCGATTCCAGCAAGGTCTTCGACTGCCGCGCGACCACCAGTTCTTCGTTCGTGGGGCAGGTCCAGACCTGGACGCGTGAGCCCGGGGCTGAGATTTTGCGTTCGGCTGGTCCCGAGGCGTTGAGCGCGGGGTCGATCGAGATGCCGAACCAATCCAGGCCGCGGAGCACGCCCGAACGGATGGTGGTAGAGTTCTCGCCGATGCCGCCGGTGAAGACGATCATGTCCGCGCCGCCGAGTTCGAAGAGATACGCCCCCAGGTAGTGGCGGATCGAATTCACGAAGACGTCGATCGCAAGCTGGGCCCGCGCGTTGCCGCTCGCGGCCGCGGTCTCGATGTCGCGCAGGTCTCGCCCTGCGCCGCCAACCCCTTCAAGCCCCGAACGATTGGCCAGGTCGTCGAGCACCTGCTCGAGCGACTTGCCCGTCTCGCGGAGGATCACCGGCAGCGCGAAGACGTCGAAGTCGCCCACGCGGTTGTTGTGCGGCAACCCGGTCTGGGGGCTCATGCCCAGGCTGCAACCGATCGACTGTCCATTCTTGATGGCGCAGAGCGAGGAGCTGCCGCCCAGGTGGCAGGAGATGACCTTGATGTCGTTTTTGCCCGCGAGCTCTGCGCTGCGCCAGGCGATGTAACGATGGCTGGCGCCATGGAATCCCCAGCGGCGGACGCCGAATTCGGTCGCCCACTGTTCAGGGATCGCGTAGCGCTGCGAGGCCTCGGGAATCGAGCGGTGGAAGCCGGTCTCGAAGGCCGCGACCAGGGGGAGCCTGGGAAACCGCGCGAGCAAGGTGCGCATCGCACGGGTATAAGGCGGGTTGTGCGCGGGGGCGACATCGGCAAACGCCTCCATCGCCTGCAGCACCGACTCGTCGACCCTGTGCACGCCCGTCAGATTCCGCGCGTGCACCGCCTTGAAGCCGATCGCCGCAACCTCGTCCGGGTTTGTGAGCACGCCGATCTCGGGATCGACGAGCTGGTTCAGGCAGAGGTCGACGGCCTCGCCGTGATCGGCGATCGGGCGGACGAGCTCGCGCTCGCCACGCGACGACGAGACCTTGACCTTGGCCTGGTCCGAGCCGATGCGTTCGATGCCGCCTTTGGCCAGCACCGGCTCGCCGGCGAGGCCAAGGTCGAACAGTCGGTACTTGAAGCTCGTGCTTCCAAGGTTGGCGACCAGGATTTTCACAAGCCTAGCCTCCAAACGCGCGGACGACGGAGGTATCAGGCCGCGGAATCACGTGCGCTGCGCGGAGCTCGCCGACCCTGGCGGCCGCCTGGGCGCCCGCCTCGACCGCGGCTCGTACGCTGCTCACGTCTCCCCGCACCATCACGCTCACCACGCCGCCGTCGAGCTTGATGACCGAGGTCGCCAGCTCGACCGACGCGGCCTTCAGCATCGCGTCGACCGCGTCGATGAGCGCAACCAGGCCCATCGTCTCGATGAGGCCCAGGGCATTGCCGTTCATGGAACTCAGGTCCTTTAGCGTGTCAGGAGTCGGTAGAAGTCACGAGCCCAGGAACGTCCGGAGCACCACTTCATCAGGCCGGGGAATGACGTGGGCACTGACGAGCTCGCCGACCTTGCCGGCGGCCTCGGCCCCGGCCTCAACGGCCGCGCGCACACTGCCGACGTCACCCTTGACGAGCGTGGTCACAAAGGCGCCTCCGACCTGCACGCGGCCGGCGAGCTCAACCGAGGCCGCCTTGAGCATGGCGTCGGTCGCCTCGATCATGCCCACAAGCCCCTTGGTCTCGATGAGCCCAAGCGCGTCGCCGATGCCCCCCGAGCCGCTGCCGCCCGCCTTGCCACGCGATTTTTCCAGTGTGGCCATCGAATCACGCCCCTTCCTTCTTCGGTGCGCTCGACGCCTTGGTAAAGGCGAGCACGCCACCCAGGTCCTCGTGCGGACGCGGGATCACCTGCACGCTGACAACCTCGCCAATGCGGCTGGCCGCGGCCGAGCCGGCGTCAACCGCCGCCTTCACCGCCGCCACGTCGCCCGTCACGAAGGCCGTCACCAGACCGCTGCCGATCTTTTCCCAACCGACAAGGTCCACATTGGCGGCCTTGACCATCGCGTCAGAGGCCTCCACCAGGGCCACAAAGCCCTTCGTCTCGATCATTCCAAGCGCTTCCACCGATGCCGAGGCCATGTCGCCCCTCCTTACCACAGGTCGTCGAAATCACTCCCCGCGCACAATCCCACCCGCAACCCAACCTCACGCCTTCACGAGCTCAACGTTCGTGGCGTGGGTCAGGTCGCAACAATTCGCCTCGTCCGTGTCGATGTGCACCTCGAGCTTCCAGTCGGGATGCACCCGCACCAGCAGCCCGTTCAGGATCGACGGGCACGGACTGTCTATTTTCATGTTCATACGATCAAGATGCTGGACGCCGTAATACGAGGCGTCGGCCGGGCCCATGTGCACGTGCCGCTCCGCGCGGATCACGCCGTTCTTGAGCTCGAGCGTTCCCTTGGGGCCCACGAGCAAGCAGCCGGGCGTCCCCTCGATATCTCCCGAAAGCCGGACCGGCAAGTCGATGCCCAGGCTGATGGCATCGGTGAAGGCGAGCTCCACCTGGGTGAATTTACGGCACGGGCCCAGAATGCGCACGCCCGGGATCATCCGCTGCCGGGGACCAACCACCGCGACCGTCTCGTTGGCCGCGAAGTCGGTGTCCTGGTAGAGCCGCTTGAGCTGGGTGAGCTGGTAGCCCTTACCGTAGAGAACCTCAAGATCTTCCTGGGTCAAATGGCAGTGCCGCGCGGAGATATTCACCACGACCCGGGGGGCGGGCCTGGCCGCCGCGGCAAGCCCGTTCAAACCCTGGCGTTCGAGAATCCGTCGCACCATCGTCTCGATGTCTGCGCGGCTGGGTGCGGCCGTTGCGGTCATCCCTCGCTCCTTTTCCCGGTTGCGGCGGCTGGCTCGGGAGCCGCGCCATTGGTTCGCAGATCGCCCAGTCGCGCCAGGTGGATGCGCAGCCCCGCCTGGCTGAGCATCGCCAGATTCGCCTCGCTCACGCCGGTATCGACGACGATCGAATGCGCCTCCTCGAGCCCGCACAACCGCGCAAGGGCCATGCGGCCAAACTTGGTATGGTCGGCCACGATCATCACCTCCTGGCCCGACCGCATCATGCGACGCTCAGTCTCAACCAGGAGCGAATTTGAGTTATAGATCCCCTCGGCCACGATTCCGCCGGCCCCCAGTATCGCCGTCCGAACCCGGATCGACTCCATCGCCTGAATCGTGAGCGGCCCAAGCGCCACCCCCGTTCGCGGCGAGATGTATCCCCCAAGCATGATCAGGTCGGTCTCGTGGCTCGAAGCCAGAAGCTGAGCAATCGGTAAGCTGTTCGTCACCACCTGCACCCGCCTGCCCACAAGCGCCCGGGCAACCTCAAGCGTGGTTGTGCCGCCGTCCAGAAGCACCGTGTCACCGTCGGCAATCAGGCTCGCGGCCAGATGGCCGATCGCCCTCTTCTCGATCGCGGCCGTACCGGTGCGGTCGTCAAACGCGGGCATGAGTCGCACCTCACCCGCGTACACCGCCCCACCGTGCGTCCGCTTGATCGCCCCCTGGGCATCGAGCGCCTCCAGGTCTCGCCGCACCGTGCTGTCCGAGACCCCAAGCTGGCGAACAAGCTCTTCCAGGGTTGCGTAACCCTGGCGCGTGATCATTTCCAGCAGGTGGCGCCGGCGCGTCTCAGCGAGCATGCCTCGTCCTGGAGCTAATCGTTCCAGAGATCTAACAATAGTCTCCAGCAGCAATCACAAAATGTCAAGCAAGCTGATCGAAGATGAATGACTTTGATGGATTTTGGCAAAACCCGGGCAGGATCTCGTGATTGGTTGGTTCATGTGGCTAAGCTTCGTCTCGTATTCCAGGACGGGAGGAATTGGTTGTGCCCGAGCTGCCCGAGGTTGAAACCATGGTCCGCGGCCTGCGACCCGCGCTGGTGGAGCGAGCGCTGGTGCGGGTTGAGATTCGAGATCCGTCGATGCTCGAAGGCGTTTCGGCGGTCAAACTGGAAGCCCAGGCGAGGGGCGCGACTGTGGCGGGGGTGTTTCGTCGAGGAAAGTGGGTCGCGATCACGCTTGGGGGTTCACGGGGGATTATCGTCATTCAGCCGCGCATGACAGGAGGCTTTTGGCTGGTCGAGCCCGATCGACTCGACCACATCCGCCTGGTATTTCACCTGGAGAGACCCAGCACGATCGTCTGGTATTGCGACACGCGTCGACTGGGCAGAATCGCCTGGTACGCGGACCTTGCCGCGGCGGAGGCGGCCTTTGCCCGCTCGCACGGGCCCGATGCGCTCGCGATCAGGGTGGAAGAGCTTCGCACGCGGCTCGGCCGCACCAGCCGGGCCATCAAGCCCGCGCTCATGGACCAGAAGATCGTGGCGGGGATCGGCAACATCTATGCGGATGAGATCCTCCACGCCGCGCGGCTGCACCCTGAACGCCCCGCGAACCGGCTCAAACCAGCCGACTTCTCGCGAATTCACACGGCGATGCGCGCGATTCTCACGCGGGCGATCGAGCTCGAGGGCTCATCCTTCGACGCCGGCTACCGCACAGTGCTCGCGCTCGAAGGGGGCTTTCTGGCCGAGAATTCTGTCTACGGCCGCGCAGGCGCCCCCTGCCCAACGTGTGCTCGGCCGATCGTCAAGACGAACATCGCCGGCCTCCTCGGTCGACCCACGCACTTCTGCCCGCGCTGCCAGCGCAAGGGAGCCAGGGGGCCGCGATCGTGAGCGTCACCGCGATCGTGGGCGTCACCCCGATCGCTGCCTGGCCTGCCCGAGCCAGGTCATTTCCGGGTCGCGGAATGCTTCGATCGGGAGCCAGACCACGCGGCTCGTCGTGAAAGTCGCCCATGAAGTGACGGAGCTTTGATCCCAGCAGCCGATTCGCCGCCGGCTCGCGCTCCCATCCCCGCGTGGAGGTCGATTCCATCAGATGGTTCATCTCGACCTGTTCCTCCGCGGGAACCGCTCGCCGAGCGTTCCGCCCAGCACTCTACCTTTGTGGACCGAGCAGGGCTTCCGCCTCCTGGCGAAGCTGCTCGCAGATGAGCCAATCGGGCCATCTCCCGCCCAGATCTCCCCCCTCGGCGCGTGGGAACTTGCTGCCGTCCACGAGGTCGTGCGCCTTGCGGAGTGCCTCACTGGCTTCCTCCACGCGACCCAGCCGTTGATAGGCCATCGCCTGAATGAAATGTGCGGGAATACTGATGGCCCATTCATCCACTCCCAGGCATGGGTTCAGCCGGTCGATGGCGCGCTCGAATTCGCCCGCGCGATGGTGAGCCAGGCCTCGCGTGAGGACAAAATAGTTATAGAAATGGTGATTCCTGGTACCGGTGACGGCTATTTCGGCCAGACGCAAGCTGGGCTTGAGATCCTGGCCGGGTTCGGGAGCGAGCAGAAGGGCCTTGGCGGTCCGCTCGGCCAGGATCGGGTCGTCTGTTCCGCCAAATCGTCGCAGCATCTCCCGGCAATGGCGGCGGTAAGCCTCTCGGTTTCCACTCCGGAGCCAGAGCGGGGCTTCGACCGTCCAGAACCAATGCTCCTCGGGGTGGGCGTTGATGGCGGCGGCGTAATCGGCGGCAGCCTTTTGCCAATGGCCGCCGCGCGCGTACAGCTCGCCCCGCTCGCTCAGGTGCTTCCAGTCGCTTGACGAGATCTCCGCCGGCAACCGCCTGCGTAGACTCTCAAGATTCCGCTGTGAAAGCAGCCGCGCCTCGGCATAGCGACCCGCACAGCAGTACGACTTTGCCAGGTCGTTCATGCTCCTGAGCAGAACGGGGTGATCCGGCCCGAACCGCGCTGGCATGAGCTTGAGAGCCTCCTCACGCAGCTCGAGAGCCTCTTTCTGACGACCGACATCCGCGTAGCTCGCAGCCAGGTGGATCATGCTCAAGAGCGTATCGGGGTCGTCAGGACCCAGTTTTGCACGCTGGAGCTTGAGCGTCTCCTCGCGGAGCTCGAGCGCCTCTTTCTGGCGACCCGCATCCGCGTAGCCCGCCGCCAGTTGGATCATATATACAAGCGTGTCGCGATTGTCAGGTCCCAGCTTTGCACGCTGGAGCTTGAGCGTCTCCTCGCGGAGCTCGAGTGCCTCTTGCTGGCGACCCGCATCCGCGTAGCCCGCCGCCAGGTTCATCATGGATTTGAGGGTGTCGGGGTGGTTCGGTCCCAGTTCGGCTCGCAGTCGTTTGAACGTCTGCTCAATAAGCTCGAGCGCCTCTTGCCGGCGACCTAGCTCCCTGTAGCTGACCGCCAGGTCGTTCATGCTGTTGAGCGTATCGGGGTGGCCCGGTCCCAGTTTGGCTCGACGGAGCTTGAGCGTCGCTTCGCGAAGCTGGAGTGCCTCTTGCTGGCGACCCAGCGCGGCGTAGCTGATCGCCAGGTTGTGCATGCTCCTGAGAGTAGCGCGGTCTTCCGGTCCCAGCCGCGCTCGGCTGAGCCTGAGCGTCTCCTCGCGGAGCTGGAGCGCCTCCTTCTGCCGACCAAGGTCAGCATGGTTGATCGCAAGGTTGTTCATGCTTCTGAGCGTATCGGGGTGGTCCAGACCCAGTTTGATCCGCTGGAGCTTGAGCGTCTCCTCGTTGAGCTCGAGAGCTTCCTTGTAACGACCGAGGGTTCGATAGCTAATCGCCAGGTTCATCGCGCTTTTGAGCGTATCGGGGTGGTCGATCCCAAGCTGTGCGGAGTAAAGCTCCCGAGCCCGTTCCAACTGCACGCACGCGATCCCGGCCTCGCCCAGGAACCAGAACGTGTTCCCAATCGTCATTCGCAACCTTGCCTCGATCAGAGGATCGTCCTTGAAGTTCTCAGCGAGCTTCGGCAGGGAAGACTCGATCGCCTTTTGTAGCGTGACATCCTTGCCCAGGCCACCCAACTGACCCTCCGGTCGAGCAGCCGCGAAGATTTGCTGCTCGACGAAATCGAGCACCGCCTTCATCTGCCGCTTCTGTTCCTCCACCTTCTTGCGAGTGTTTCGTTCCGCCCTCGCCAGCTCGAGTGCGGCGAGCTCCGACCGATGCGCGGCTGCCTCGGCGTTTCGCGCCCGATACGCTTGCCAGGAGCTCGAAGCCGTTCCCGCCGCCAGAACCACCAGGATTCCCGCCAGCAGACCCGCCATGCCCTGATTGCGCACCACCCAGCGCCCCATGCGCTCGAAGCGCCCAATTCGACGCGCCTTCACTGGCTCGCCCGCGATGAACCGCCGCAGGTCCTCGCCCATCTCGTCCGCGGACTGGTATCGCTTCCGAGGGTCCTTGTCGATCGCCTTCAGTACGATTGTCTCGAGGTCGCGCGGAATGCGCGTGTCGACCGTTCGCGGCGATGATGGCTCGCTCGTACGAATCTCCTCGATCAGCTTGAGCCGGTCGGGGGAGTGATAGGCCGGCTCGAGCACGAGCATCTCGTAGAGCGTGAGGCCGAGACCATAGATATCCGCCCGGACATCGCACAAACCCTTGAAGCGCTCGGGCGGCATGTAGCGGAGCGTGCCCACGATGTCGCCCGTCTGCGTCACCTCGGAATCACCCGCCTTGGCCAGCCCAAAGTCGGTGATCCAAACAACACCGGTGGCGTCGAGCAAGAGGTTCGACGGCTTGATATCACGATGCACGACGCCTCGAGCATGGGCATAGGCAAGTGCGCTTGCGGCCTGCAAACCCACCTGGGCCACACTCTGGTGATAGGCCCGGTGATTGCCATGCAAGGCCGAGATCTCCGATTGGCCCGGCAACACGGCATGCGCAGAAGTCGATCCTGAGTTGTGCTCGGTCGCGCCAGGGTCGCCCACGAGCGTCTCGGCCTGGAATCGCCCGTTGAGGAGTGACGCTGCGATGCTCCGTTCGGTTGAACGGAGAACGATGCCGCTCTGGCCGCGGACATGCTTGACCGCGTGGATGACCTCGTCGAGCCCCTGTCCGTGGATGAGTTGCATGACGTAGTACAGGCGGTCCGCGTCCTTGCCGACGTCGAAGACGGGCACGATGTTGGAGTGATGCATGCGAGCCGCGGCGCGGGCTTCTCGCTCGAAGCGCAGCCGGGCCTTGCAATCGCGCGCCTGCGCGTCTGGCAAGAGCTTCAGCGCCACGCGGCGGCCGAGCGCTTCCTGCTCAGCCTCATAAACCACGCCCATGCCGCCGCGGCCCAGCTCGCGAATAATCCGATAACCGCTCACCTTGTCGAGCTTCGTTGCGCTTTGATCGCGGGCGTTGTCCGCTGCCGCGCGGATCGAATCGGATTTCAGGTCCTCGACCAGGAACATCGCCTCGAGAATCGCTCGCAGCTCTTCCGCATGCGCGGGATACCGGGCACAGAATGCCGTGACCGCGGGAGCAAGACCTCGACGGCGAAGCTCGAGGAATTCCTCGGCGAGGTGCTCCACCGTCTCCTGCGAGTGGTCGCTCGGGTTCATGACAACCCCCGATCCTTATCAAAGAAGCCGGGCGTCTTTATCCAATGTCTCTCGCAACCCTTCGAGTGTTCGGATGTCTCGCATACTCGTGGCCAAGGGCTTGATCCCCAGAACCTGCGCTGCCTCCTTGTTCGAAAGCTCCTCGAAGTGCCGAAGCGCGAGGAACTCCCGGTCGATCGGCTCCATGGCGTTGATCACATGCCGAAGCGAAAGCTGCATCTCGGCACGCGGAATCGCCTGAGTCACGGACGTGAACCGCCCCAGGAGCTGCACAGCGAGCGAACCGTTCGTGGCCGGGGCATTGCTCCGCGATGGAGCGACACCTCGCGCCCCGCGTCACGCATTTGCGTTCCGAGGTGATGACGATGCGGGCGATGAAGCCCCTGTCCAACCAGCAGGCGGAGCCCTGGAATAACGGCAGCTCCGGATTCCGGGCGTACTCCGCTACCCGCCGCGAGAAATCCACAAACGCATCCTGGCGCATGTCGGCGGCGTCCAGACGCCCCCTGCAGACGCCGATCCACGCGCAGGCGAACCACCTTTCGCAGGCGAGGACGGTCATGTTCCCACACCCGTCCAAACGCTTCCGGATCCGGCGTCCCTTCGGCAATCAGTGGAAGACTCTCGCTTGCGGACTCGGCCATTGAAGACTCCCTACCCAAGTTAATCCCGATGCCGATCGCCGCGAGCACAAGAATTCTCAAAAATTCCAAAAACCGCCGAAGCACATTCCAGACGACTGCGTGATTGAATGCGACGTTCAGAGGTTTCCCCAGCGCCGGTGAAGCCGAAATTTCGGTGCGTCTCTCGCACTGGCGGGAAGCGGCGATTTCGGCTAACTTTGAGGGCGATTTACCGGCGGACGCGGTCGATCCAGGGAGGACGAGTCGCGTGTCCTATCGCAGTTTCAAACATCTGCTCGGTGAGACGAGTCTCGAGCGCAAGTGCCGATTCATCTTCGGCCTGGGCATTCTCGTGCTCGTGACATTCTCATTTTTGCTTTATGGCCAGAAGACTGAGAGTCTGGTCAAGAAGCAAACGACTCAGACCGCGCGGATGCTCGTCAACCTGAGCCTGCTCAACATCCACTACAAGGCGCTTGGGAATTCGGACTTCCAGCCGCTGGTCAACCAGCTTGCCCGCGATCTGAAGCCGCTCGACGATCTGCCGTACCACACCGCGCGTGTACTTTACCCATACCGGACGAGCGATCCCGCCAAGAAACCGGTCGACGCTTTTGAAGAGAAGACGCTGGCCGATTTCGTCCGCGCGGCGGGAGATGATCCGGCGAAAAACGTCGACGCCGCGCGGGAACGCCCGGGCTTTTTCCCCGATGGCACGCCCAAGGCCGTGCAGCGGGTGATGCAGGGCCGGAAGGAAGGCCAGGAATTCCAGTACATTCAGGCCGTGCTTTACCAGCCAAGCTGTATCATGGCCTGCCACGGCGTCAACAAAAACGAAGACATCCAGATCGACAACCACGTCTACAAGCCGCTGCCGGACGGCGAGCATTTCGTGGAAACGCAGCCGGGGGACCTGGCGGGCCTGGTGGTCATCAACCTGCCGATGGACCAGACCAACAAGGCGATCAGCAACAATCGGGCGATCCTGATCACCGCCGCGCTTGTCACCGCGATCCTGGCCATGTTCTCGTCGTACATGATTGTGCGATACGTGATTGTAAAGCCCGTGAAGCACCTGCGCGACGTGTCGGACGCCATCGCCGCCGGCCGGCTCACCATTCGCAGCCAGATCCACACCGGGGACGAGTTCGAGGAGCTTTCTCACGCGTTCAACCGCATGCTCCACAATCTTGTGGCCATGCAGCAGGAGCTGCGCGACGTCAACAACGACCTGGACAAAAAGGTGGACGAACTTGCCCAGGCGAACATGGCGCTCTTCGAGATGAACCGGCTCAAGAGCGACTTCCTGGCGACCATGAGCCACGAGCTGCGCACGCCACTGAACTCGATCATTGGTTTTTCCGAGGTGCTTTCGGCGGCGGATGGGCTTACCGAGCGGCACAAGCGCTATGCGGGCAACATTCAGACCTCGGGCCGCATGCTGCTGTCGATGATCAATGACATTCTCGACCTGGCCAAGATCGAGAGCGGCAAGATGGAGATCCGCAGCGAGGATTTCTCGATACGCGACGTTTGCGAGGGGCTGGTGAATCTCACCCGGCCGGTCGCGGAGCGCAAGAACATCACCCTCGAATGCCGGCTCGATGACGCGATTCCGCTCTTACGGCAGGATTCCGGAAAACTGCGGCAAATCCTCTACAACCTGCTCTCCAACGCGATCAAATTCACGCCCGAGGGAGGGCGCGTCACGCTACGTGCCTGGACCGAGGCACGCACCATGGTGCTCGAGGTGCGCGACACCGGCGTGGGCATCGCGGAGGAAGATCGCGAAACCATCTTCGAGAAATTCCGCCAGGCCAAGGCGCCCGGCCTGGGCGATTCCGTGCTCACACGGGAACACCAGGGCACAGGGCTTGGGCTTTCGATCGTGCGCGAGCTCACCCGCATGCTGGGCGGCGACGTGAAGCTTGAAAGCGAGCCTGGCGTTGGCAGCACCTTCACGGTGCGCGTGCCCTTGCTCCTGCCGGGGAATCGCAAGTTCGAGGTGGCGCTTGCCGACGAGCGAATCGATCTGTCCAAGGCCAGGCGGGTTGAGCCGCTCGCGCCTCATCTTCCCCCCACGCTGCCTTCAACCGCCGCGCTCGTTCCACCCGCCATGGAGCCCGCACGAGGGCGGAGACGCAGCCACGATAGCGCGGGCGTCACTCCCCCCTGATCGCCTCCGGCACCCCTCCACACGAAAGAGCCAGTACGCTTTCTGGCGCTGAACAGGTAGAATCATGGTCCGCGGGCGCTTGCGAAGCGTCCCCCGGGCTGTCCTGGGAGAGCTAGCTTCATGAATTTTCGCTGGGATCCGGCGTTCACGCTCGGGATCGACCTCGGTGGTACGAAGATCCTCGTCGGCGTGGTCGACCGAGAAGGCAATGTGATCAGTCGAGCCAAACGCTCCACCCCCGCGTCGGAAGGCGGCCCCGCAATCGTGACCGCGATTCTCGATGCGGCGGGCGAGGCGATCCAGTCGTCCGGACTGAGCTCCGACCAGGTTGCACTCGCGGGCATCGGCTCGCCAGGGCCGCTCGACGTGCACGCGGGCGTGATCCGCTGGAGCGCGAACCTGAATGTGCGCGACTTTCCCATCGCCTCTGAGCTCAGCCGCGGCCTCGGTTGTCCCGTGGCCCTCGAAAACGACGTCCGGGCCGGCGGCTATGCCGAATACCGCCTGGGCGCGGGGCGTGACTATCGCAATGTCGTGTTTGCCTTCGTGGGCACGGGAATTGGCGGCTGCGTGGTGGTCAACGGCGAGCTCATCGACGGCGTGACCCACAATGCCGGCGAGCTCGGGCACATGGTGATCAAGGTCGGCGGCCCGCGCTGCGGCTGTGGATCGCGGGGCTGCGTCGAGTCGCTGGCCAGCAAGACCGCCATCGCTAGACGCATCCAAAAAGCGGTGCGCAAAGGGCTGCCAAGCGTCCTTGGCGAGCGGATCGCACGCAAGGGAAGACTTAAGAGCCGCGACCTGGCGGAAGCCGTCCAGGCCAAGGATCTCGTCGCGTTGAACGAAGTTCAGCGTTCTGCGCACTTTCTGGGCGTGGGGTTAGGCAACCTCATCAACGTGCTCGGACCCGAGGCCGTCGTCATCGGCGGCGGGGTTTCCCACGCTCTCGGTGATTCCTACACCGAGATGGTCGCGAACTCGGCCCACAATCGTGCGATCGCCGATCCCGAGCACGTGACGATCATCCGCCGGGCAGCGCTCGGGGACAACGCAGGCATCCTGGGTGCGGCCATCATCGCTCAGGAGCGGTTCGCCCAGGGTGAAATCCCCCGCGCGCACCATCCAGAATCCGCCCAGCCTGCACTCGCCGCCCCGCCCGGGTCGAAAGCCTGATCCTTCCAGACCCCCCAAAAACAAACCCGCCCCAACCTGGCTTTGGTTGAGGCGGGTCTGGCTACAATCCCGTTCCAGGAGATCAGTCGATCAGGCTTGAGCCCCCTCGCTGCGCCGGCCCAGCCGGGTGCGGAAACCAAGCACCGCAATCCCCACCACCGCGGACATCCCCATCATCACCACGGAGCTCGGCTCCGGCACGGCAATCAAGGGAGTGCCGTTGAAGTAAGTGCCCGTGTGGAACTCGAAGCCCGAGTTGTTGTCGTTAATGCCGGCGACAATCGTGTTACCGTCAGCATTGCCATTTTTGCCGGACAGGATCGCGTCAGGCGCCAGGATGCTGGCCTCGAAGCTGATGCCGGAGAGCGAGAGCGACGTCGCCTGGTAGAAATTGAACAGCACGTTGCTGGCCGAAATGCCTGAGAGGCTGAAGCCGCCGGCCTCGCTCACGGAAGTTCCCGAGACATTGACGATCACCGTCGAGCCCGTGGGTGCGCTGATCGAGAGGGATGTCGCACCCGCAAGCTGCGCGGCCGTCAAGTTGAAGTAGTTGGTCTTCGAACTCGTCCCCGTCAGTGAAAGCGAGTTGCTGCCCGAGACAGTGCCATTCGCCGTCTGCGCGGCAAGCTCCGCTGACTTCGCCGTCAAATCCGCCTGAGTGCTCGAGAAGAAGTTGGTCGCAATACCCGCGTTCGAGGCATAGCTGCTCGTGATATAGCTCGCGATGTTGTTGCCAGTCTGCGTGCCATAGTAGATCTGGCCACCCTGAAGGCCCACGCCAGTCGCGTAGGTGACAACTCCGATACCACGAACATTGCCGTTGTTGACCTGACCGTTCGAAAAGTTCAGTGTCCCGCCAACCACGAGCGAATCACCTGTCGACGACGAGAGATTCGCCGCGACACTGGTCCCACTCATCACCACATTACCACTGGCGGCCAATGCACCCTTTGAGTCACCACCGTTCTGCGTGACATTGCCAAAAGCAAATACGTTGTACGAAGCAGCATTCCCCAGGAACTGCGAACCAGCCTCAGCCCGACCCACCCCAATAGCACAAACGCCCAGCATGGCGAGGGACATCTTCATGCGAAACTTCACAGATCACTCCTTGGTGTAGACTAAGTGTTACTTCACAGACGACCAGAACACGGGCGCCTTCCCCTGGAGGGCCATCGTCGGCCGAGCCGGTCGTCGCCTCATGATGGAACGCCGAGGTCGCCAGACCGTCTGCATCAACGAACGACATCGTAGTCACACAGTTGCACACAATCAATTCGTGGTGATTCAAATCAACACGGGCATTCTCAAAAACGAACAGAGCTTGCATCCGCCGTTACACAGCTTTACGTGCATTCGTTTTCTAGAGGCCGAAGCGGAGTGCGCCCGAGGCCATCGCGGTTGAGGACGCTCAGGCAATTCGGGAGGTAGTCGAGCGCGGAGACGACCTGGAAAACTGGACCGTGAAGATCGCGCCCGATTCACGAGATGACGACCAGCCGAGCTGTGCGCCCAGGCGTTCGGCGAGGATGGCGGCACGTGGTAGTCCCAGTCCAAGCCCGCGTCCGGCTTCGCGCCCGCAGTAGAAGGGATCAACCAGGCGCAGGGCGTGCTCTGGTGAGAAACCAGGGCCGGAGTCCTCGAAGCTCCAGGTGAGTCCCTGGTCGCTCCAGACGGATCGAACAGTGATTGCGCCCCCCACAGGCGTGGCCTGAATGGCGTTCTTGAGCAGCAGTGCCGCGAGATGCACAAGCGCAGCGGGGTCTGCCTCGAGCAGAAGGTCGGTGGGAGCATCCCAGACGGGAATAAGCTGGATCTCGCGTGCCTTGAGATCGGGAGCGAGCTCATCGATTGCCTTTTGGAGTGCGTGAGCGGGATGAGTCGGCGATATCGTGAGCTGAGGCGGCCGCGCGATGAAGATGAGGTCGCGCAGCATGCGATGGAGCCGATTGCCCTGTTCGACGATGAGCTTGAGCGAGCGCCTGGCGTTCGCATCTGTTGCGGAGGTGAGCAGCAACTGGGCGCGTCCGATCATGACCGCGAGCGGATTGTTGAGCTCATGCCCAGCGCCCGCCGCGAATTCCGCCAGAGCGTCGAGCTTCTCGCGTGCCAGGCGGTCGTCGTGCGACAATTCGGCCCCCCGGATGGCATGGGCGAGGGCGTGGGAGCGCGTCTCCGCGCGTTCGTGCGCGGTGATGAGGGCAGCCCAGTTTTGCCAGGCGACGCGAGCTTGCCCCTGCGTCCAGTCGCGGATCACGGGTGAGCCTGGGTCGCCCCAAAGCCTCACGAACGCCGCGGGCCGGCCGCGAACAAGGAGCGGCGTCTCGAAAGCGGGCGGCTTGTGTGCGGAAGCTGGCGTCGCGGCGGCTTCGCCGGGAGCCGGCAGCCATTCCACCTGCGCGGCGTGGACGCCGTCTTGCTGGCAAAGCGAAAACGCGGCCGCATCGGCCCACTCCGCGGCGGATCGACCGGGATCAAACGCGGCAAACGCGGCCTGGAACGCCTCGGCTCGCCCACGCTCAGCTCGCTCGTGCGCAAGCGCACGCCGCACCCGGGCGAACCTGCGCACAACCTGCTCCTCAGCCTGCGAGAAGTCCTGTCCCAGGAATCCTCCCGCGCAGCGCGCCTTGACCTCGCCTTCAATCAGGCTGGCGCGGGTGTCGCCCGGCATGGTCAAGCCAGGTGATCCACCAACCGTGGGCCGACCCTGCGCGATTCCATGGAGCGACCAGGGGCCGGATTCAGCCAGCCGCACACCTTCCTGAATCCACCGCAGCCGCTCGGGCGCGTGGGCCAGAGCCAGGAGCTCAGGCGCCCGGTCGCGATGAAGCCAGGCGGCATCCACCAGAAGCGGCTCGAGCCCCCACGATTCCGCCAGGCTCCGCCCAACCTCGGCCAGTTCGAGACCCAGGTCAGCTTTTTCCAGTTGCCTGCGTGCTTGCGGACCGGAAGTTTGAAACCAGCGAGCAACCCAGGCAAGATCGACCGCCGCCGCCGCCCAGAGCCCCAGATTCGCGAGCAAGCCAGCCCGAAAGACGGCGGGAGCATCCGAGTCGGCGGCATCGAGCGCAAACCGCGAGGCGGAAATGGCGGTCGCGACCGAATTACGCCAAATTCGATCAAGAACCTGGCCAATCAGGCCCAGGCTCGACGCGCTCGGCCACCAGGCGGTTTCGGCGATGATCTCGAGAGGCGAGGCATGCGGGGCTCGTGCTCGGGCGAGCACCCAACCAGGATCAAGGTCGAGCCGGGCCAGCTTGCGCTTCAGCCCCAGCTCGCCCAGTCGCGCGTCGTCTTCGACGGCATCTCCAACCGACTCAATCACCGCGCGGGCCGAGACAGGCGCAAGCGGAAGCCGCTCCAGGCCCAAAACGCGCCTGGAGAGCCCGACCTCAACGGCCCCAGGGACCGTGCCCATCCGCCCCACGGCAGGTCTCCTTCCCCGCGCGGAACGTCCTTCTCATCCCCAAACCAAACCGCGAACCTAGCCTGGGACGTTCGACTCCATCTCCAAGAGTCGGCAAACTTGCCGCATCAATTCATCGATATCGAGCGGCTTGTGCAGAAACTCGTCCGCCCCGGACGCCTTGAGCTCCTGAATCTTGTCCTCTTCAATCATGCCCGAAATCGTGATGATCTTGATGTCCGACATCGTCGGATCCCGGCGGATCAATTCGCAAACCGCCTGGCCGTTGATATCCGGCAGCATCACATCCAGGATGATCAGATCAGGGTGATACTCCTTGGCGAGCATCCCCGCGCCGAAGCCGTTGTTGACGATCTTTGTCTCAAATCGCGAGTCGTTCGCCAAAACCTCGGCAATCAGGTCCACCACGGCCTGATCGTCGTCGACGATCAACACCCGCCGCCGCCCACTCTCAAGCGCGTCGGTCGGGATCCCGTTTTCCTTCATGAAGCGATAGAGCGCATCACGTGGAATACGCCGAAACCGCGACCCAGGCACACGAAATCCCTTGAGCTGCCCCGAGTCAAAGCAGCGAATGATGGTCTGTTGGCTGACCTTGCAAATCTTGGCCGCCTCGCCCGTGGTGAAAACCGTCTTCATCTTCTGCAGGTCCCATCTTGCGAGATCAAGGACGTTCCATCCCCCGACCCTGGCGCGCTGAGACTCGATCCGAGCGGCAAGACGTCGCTTGATCGGCCTCCGTGCGGATCCACACCCGACCAAGGGCAAATTTCCAGCAGGCCAACTCCCTTGAAAAGCCCGGCCCGCCCGCCTTCCAATCGCCCTTGTTAAAGTCTACGAAAACTACAGAAATTACCAGTCTTGCCGATCCAACCAATTGTAAAACGCCTAACGGTCTTGTCAATTCCGAAGACACCTCGCGGGCAAGATTCGCTAGACATCCCGGCTTTGCGCGTTTTGCGTTAGACGCGTGTTGTACGGCATCACATTCGTGAATTCGAGGAAAATTAGGTGAATCAGCGAAACTTTAATGAGGAAAGTTCCGCGAGCTGGCCAGATTCTACCAGGTAAGCAGATTCCGGGGATTCTGAATCCTGGCGAGTTTGGGACGGTGGGGGGCCAATCACCTGCAAAGTGCGCTGGCGCAGGTCGAGCGAGATACGAAAGCCCCGGTTCAGAGCGCCCGCTAGGCGTTGCCGGTCCCTTGCTTGATGTGGATGAGTAGAGTGGCGAGATCACTGGGGCTGATCCCGCTGATGCGCCCGGCCTGACCGAGCGAGCGGGGCCGAACCCGTCCCAGTTTTTCCCTGGCCTCAGCGCGAAGCTGGGGGATTGCGTGATAATCGAGGTCGCCTGGGAGGGCCTTGTCCTCGAGACGGCGGAAGCGCTCAACCTGCTCGAGCTGGCGGGTGATGTAGCCGTCGTATTTGGCCAGAATGCGAACCTGCTCCAGAACGTCGGGAGGATAGCTGGGGTGATCGAGGGCGGGATCGAGACTGGCCAGGTCGGTCCAGGTGGTTTCGGGTCTGCGCAGGATTTGAAAGAGCGGATCGCCGCCGGAGCGTGTGGTTTCGAGTCGCTTGCGGAGCCGTTCCACCCCCTCACGCCTGGCTTCGAATCGCCGCCAGCGTGTGTCGTCGACGAGCCCAAGGGACCGGCCCAGCTCGGTGAGCCGCAGGTCGGCGTTGTCGTGCCGCAGGAGCAAGCGATACTCTGCGCGGCTCGTAAACATTCGATAAGGTTCGTCGACGCCACGGGTGACGAGGTCGTCGATCAGAACACCGATATACGCCTGCGACCGTGCGAGCGTTACCGGCTCCAGCCCAAGAACGTGGCGGCCGGCGTTGAGCCCCGCCACAAGCCCCTGTGCGGCGGCTTCCTCGTAACCGGTGGTGCCGTTGAGCTGCCCAGCGAAAAAGAGCCCGGGGACCAGCTTGGTCTGGAGGTTTGGCAGAAGCTGATCCGGTGGTGCGAAGTCATATTCGACGGCGTACCCGAAGCGCATGATCTCCGCCCGCTCGAGACCAGGCGTCATGGCGATCAGGGCTTCCTGGACATCCCGCGGCAGGCTGGTGGAGATGCCGTTGCAATAGTATTCGAGCGTATTGCGGCCCTCGGGTTCGAGATAAATCTGGTGGCTCTCGCGATCAGCGAAGCGCACGACCTTATCCTCGATGGAGGGGCAATAACGTGGGCCAGTGCTTTCGATCTGGCCTGAGTACATGGGCGCCCGGTGCAGGTTCTGGCGGATCAGGTCGTGGATTGCGGGCGTGGTTGCGGTGAGATGGCAGTCAAGCTGCGGCTCGCTGGGCTGGTCGGTGAGGAATGAGAATGGCACGGGCTCGGCGTCGCCGGGCTGGCGCTCGAGGCGGTCGAAATCGATGGTGCGGCCGTTGAGACGCGGCGGGGTGCCGGTCTTGAAGCGGCTGAGCACGAATCCCAGCTCGCGCAGACTGCCCGAGAGGCCCTCGGCGGAGACGTCGCCACCGCGCCCGCCCCTGGTCTTCGATTCGCCGGTGTGCATGATCGCCTGAAGAAACGTGCCGGTCGTAAGCACGACCGCGCGGGAGCAATAGCGGCCGCCCCCGCGGCAAACCACCCCGGACACGCGGCCTCCTTCGACCGCGACCGCCTCAACCATCTCCTGGCGGATCGAAAGGCCCGGCTGATGCTCGACCATCTGCTTGGCGAGAAGCTGATAGATCTTCTTGTCGCACTGGGCACGGGGGCTATGCATGGCAGGCCCCTTGCCGCGATTGAGCAGGCGGAACTGTATCGCGGAGCGGTCGGCCAGCAGGCCCATCGCGCCCCCAAGGGCATCGATCTCCCGTACAATCTGCCCCTTGGCAATCCCGCCGATCGCGGGATTGCAGCTCATCTGGCCGATTGTGTCGCAATTCGCGGTCAGAAGTGCGGTCCGCGCTCCCACCCTGGCCGCCGCAAGCGCAGCCTCGATCCCCGCGTGGCCGCCGCCGACCACCACCACGTCGAAATCGTAAAACCCCCGCGACACTCCCCTGCTCCTCGTTCGCTCATCCCCAGTCGCGCCCGTTCCTTCTCATCATAGAGCCAGCCCGAGCCTCGCGCGTAGACCGCTCGCACGCCCAGGCCTCTGCCTTGCATCCCTTCGCACGCGATCGCTACCTTACGTGCTTGTGAACCAGGGACATTCCTCAAACATCCATTGAAAGCAAAGACCATGGCACAGACACGTACAGGCGAAGTGACGTTCAAGGGAAACCCGGTGACTCTCGTCGGCCCCAGGCCGACGGTGGGTGCCAAGGCCCCTGATTTTAAATGCGTGGGCGCGGGGCTGGCCGTCGTGACCTTGGCCGATACCACCGGCAAGGCGCGGCTCTTTAATATCGTCCCCTCGCTCGACACGCCCGTCTGCAACAAGCAGACCCGCAAGTTCGCCGAGGAAATGAAGGCGCTCGGTGAGAAGGCCGCGGCCTACACCGTCAGCCTGGATCTGCCGTTCGCGATGGCGCGCTTCTGCACCGACGCCGCGATCGAGAACCTGCAGAATCTGTCGGACGTGCATAACCACAGCTTCGGCCAGAACTACGGCGTTCTCATCGAAGGGCTGCCGATCCCGCTGCTCGCCCGCGCGGTGATTGTGGTTGATCCTTCGGACACGATCACCTACGTGGAGATCGTGCCCGAGATCACCCAGGAGCCGAATTACGAACCCGCTCTCGCCGCGCTCAAGACGGCGGCGAAAGTCTAATCGAGCACGAGCCACGTGGAGAGCGGCCCTGCGCGTGGCCAGAGCCGCTCTCCTGCTGCTCAGAGAGGCTTGATCCAGATATTGCGATACTCGACCTTGTTGCCGTGATCCTGGAGCAAAAGCGGCCCATCCTCGCCTGCCTTGAGCGCTCCCAGTCCGCCCGGCGTGGGATCGATTTCGCGATCCTTGATAATCTCAATCCCATTCTGAATCACCGTCACGCGCGCCTTCGCGACCACCTTGCCACCTTCCACCTTCGCCTTGTGGAAGGTCACGTCGTAGGTCTGCCACTGGAGCGGCGGCTTGCATGCGTTGACGCTGGGAGCGATCTGCGAATAAATGGCGCCACAGTCGTTGTTCTGCGACTTGAGCCCGTAGGAATCGAGCACCTGGAGCTCGTGGATCCCGCCGAGGTAGACGCCGCTATTGCCCCGGCCCTGGCCGCGTGCTTGCGGCATGTACGGCACGTTGAACTCCAGGTGAAGCGCGAAGCTGCCGAAGCGCTTTTCGGTCATCACGTCGCCACGGCCGACCGTCGCTACTCCATCGACGACGGGCCAGTCAGCCGGGGTCTTGCCGTCGTTTCGTACCCAGCCGGCCATCGCCTTGGCCGACCTGTCGAGGAGCACGACAGCCCCCTCGGGGGGCTTCGCGCCCAGGGTTTCATCAGATGGTTTCTGGGCGAACGTGATTCCTGTGGCGGAAAGCACAAGCAGGCTCGAAAGCCCAAAGCAGGCGCGGATAGTCATGGTTGCGTCGTCTCGGCGGGTGGAAGAAACCAAAAGCGGAAACCGCAGTTTACTCGCGAGGCGCGATGCCACGCCAGTCAACGCCGTCCGCCAGGGCGACCGTGTCGAACCGCGCGCAGTTGAGGGCGACGCCCAGCCATGAGCCAAGCTGGGCCAGATCGGCGTCGAAGATCTCGGCCAGACGCTCCTGGAGCTCCAGCGGCACCGCCGGACGTTGCACATCCGCCAGCCAGAGCTTCATGAGCGTCGCGGAGATCTTGCGCGGCACAAGCGTGCGGCGGATCGGCGTGAGCATCGGCGATGTCACAAGCGCCTCGCGGAGCGGGCTGGGACGCAACCGGTCAACGCCGCGATTCCGTGGAGGCAGCGATTCATCCCAACAGAAAGGCTCACTCACACCCAGGAATCGCCCGATCCGGGCAAACTCCGCAACGGGGCGATCCACAAGCCTCGAAAAGAACACTGGCAAAATGCTCGCCGGCCCAAAGACATCCAGATACGGCTCGAGCTGCAAGGCGTAACGGCCGTAGTCCACGAGCTCTGGCCGAGTGTCGATCGCACGCTCGAGCGGTCCCTCAAAGCTCCCCGCGGCCGCCTCGTGAACATAGTGCGAGACCAGACGGTCGATCGGGTGACGCATCACATAGATAAGCTTGATTTCACCCAGCGCGGAGCGAATGCGCCGCACCGTCTCCGGATACGTCGGAAGCTTCGAATAATGCGTGCTCGATTCACCGCGGACCTCACCTGTTCGCGCAGGCTCGAAGAGTGAGGAATACCACCGCCAGCCGCGCGCAAAATTCACGTCGTCACTGAAATAATTCGGTTCCTTGGGCGGGGTCATGAACACGCCGCGCTGGCCGGCCAGTTGCTCGTGCAACGTGGTCGTCGCGCACTTCATGGCCCCGATCACAAGAAAATCGGGTCGGTGGGTCGCCATCCTTGCGATCGATCCTCATGCCGTCTGCTGGTCATTCCAGTTTGTAAACGAAAACTGAATCTGGACCGCGACAAGGTGGCATCTCGATCGCTTTTCTTTACTATTCTTCACGCTTGGCCAGCCTCGAACTGAGACTGGCCAAGCCTTTTCGGGCGGGTTCAGCGCTCGTCTGGCGCGGCCGGCTGAATCTCGTAGACATCGCCCTTGATGCGAACGATCGCGGGCTCGTCGAGCGAGAGGAGCGCCAGCTCATCGCCGGAGAGCGCCCGTGCGAGGGCGAAGTATTCGTCCGAGAACTGCGTCAGGCGTTTTGCCCTGGCGGAATCCCTGGCGTCCAGCCCCTCGTCGACCCAGCGGCCGTTTTTCCAGTACAGCGTGCGCCCGCCCGCGCGGCGGATGGCGTCGTGCGGCTTGTGCGCGGCGGGGAGCTCCGGCTCGGCCGCGGCCGCGTGTGCATGCGGCAGTCGGGCCTTGGTCTCCGCCTGGTTCGCTCCCGCCCCGCTCCGACCCAGGTCTGTTGCCGGGGCGGACATCGCTGCGCCTCCCATCATGGCTCCCAGGGACGCGGGGGCGGGCGGGGCGTCAACCCTGGCGCCCAGCATTCGCTGCTTCAGACTGCGCTGGCCGAACGCGGAAGCACCCGCGGTCTGGCCCAGCTCCTCGAGCTCCTGCACCGCAACGCGGCGGTGCAGTCCCGCCGCCTGCAGCGGCATGGTTTCATCCGCCAGGAACGACGTGTATGGCGTCATGATCCCGAACCGCTTGCTCAGCGACACGAGCTCGTCCACCAGCTCCGGATTGCGCCCATTCATGTCGATCTGATCGATCAAATCGCCAATCCTGCGCGAGGCCCAGATCCGAGCCACATAATCGCGTCCCCTGGTCTCGCCGGGCTTCGCCAGCTCGGCCGGAAACTCAAACGTATGCTTGCGCACGCCGATCTTCCCCGTCAGTCGAATCCGTGTCGGTCCCGATCCCTCGTATCGCCCCACCCAGAGAAGCTGGTCTCCCACAAAGAGGTCGGGGAGATCGCGGGGGTAGGCGCGCCTGGTCTCGGCTCCCTCGAGCTCGATCGCCACGTCGGCGAGCGCGGGCCGCTCCATTTTCGTGAGGAACCGGCTGACGCGGCTCTCGATTTCCTCGTCGGGCCGCACGTACTCGGTCGTGCCGCGATTGCCGCCGGTGAGCCGGTCGAGCAGCCGCGAATTGACGTCGTGGCCCACGCCGAACGAAAACAGCCGGGCCCGGGCGGAATTGGCCTGGCGCACCTGCCTGGCGATCTCGAGCTCGCGGGTTTCACCGGTCGTCGGGCAGCCGTCGGTTAGAAAGACGATGGTGGCAGGCCGCTCGTTGCCGCCAGGAATCATCGCGAGTGCGGCCGCAAGCGCATCGGCGATATTGGTGCCGCCGCCTTCGCGGACGCCTCTCAAATACTTGACGGCCGCCTCACGCGTCCTGTGTGAGACACGCACAAGTTCGGATTTGTAGGTCTCCACCGCGTCATCGAAGACCACGATGTTGAAAAGGTCGCCGTCGTTCAGAGCCTCGATCGCACGCTCGAGCGCCTGCCTGGCTTGCCTGAGCTTGCCGCCGGCCATCGAGCCCGAGCGGTCAAGCACAAAGAGCATCGTCCTGGGGACGGTTTTGTCAGACCCCATGTCGAAGCGAGGGCTCGCGAGCACGAGGAAATAGCCCGGCTCATCGGCTGACGGTCGGTACGAAAGCAGCGAGGCGCCGACGGATTCGTCGCCAAGACCGATCACGAGCCGGAAATCGTGGTCGGGCTCCGCATCCCTGCGCTCGAACAGAACGCGCGCCCGGTGGGCGTTCTCGCGCTCGACGTCGATCTCGTCTCGCGGCGCGTAAATCGAGCGCAGGCCCGCCCGATCCTCGATCGACACGCGGATTGCAAGCTGCTGGATGGGCTTTGACTTCTGCCGCACGCTCGCGAATGGATAGGCGAACTCCATCGTTTTAGACTCAGATTTGATCACCTGAGTATAACGAAATACGACACGGCTCTCGGCGTGCGGCGCGAGCGGAAAGACGCTGGCGCGGTAGAGTCCTCGGCCCAGATATTCCATGAGCGCGGGGTCGCGCCGGCGGCGAACGATCTCCTCATACACACGCCTGGCCTCGTCCTTGTCGTAAAGACGCCCGGCCATTTCCTTGCCATCGACGATCAGGGTCAGGTTGCTGATCACGCCCTCTTCGGGCAGGGGAAAGACAAATTCCGCCTCGATCGGAAACGAGGTCGGATTGTGGAACGTCTGCGACGTCCGCACCTCGGCAATCTGATCGTGGATCCGCGCATCGACCTCGAGCGCGCGGATCTCATGGATCTGCGTCATGGGAGCGACCCTTCCTCCAGGCTCGCGGACGACCTGGCTTGTCGCCTCCTGCGCCTGGGACCACGATCCCAGGCCCGCGAGAAGGACGGCGAGCCACGCCCGCGCCTGGACGAAGAACCGGGGCCGGGCGAGCCGGGCAAGGAATGCTCGTTCGCGGGCCGCGCTGGGAAATGCCCTGTGATTCATGTGACGATCCTCCACATGGGCCGCGGAAACTGGTCTTCCCGCGGCGGGAAACCCGGTCAACCGTAAAGTGAGACGGTCGAACGCGCGATTTCTTAGAGGGAGGCTCCGCGCTTTCTGAACGCGCGGAACGCCACTTACTTCCGTGATAGCCCGGGGATCGAGCTCTCGTCAAGCACCGCGTGATTGATCACCTTGCGATGCTCTGATGTGTACACAAGGTGGATCTTCCCATCCCGGGACTGCATGGCGATGGGGTAGCCGTAATCCTTGTCCTCGGTGAGCAGGTCCAGCTTCACTTCCCAGTGCTTCTCCTGGTCGCTCGAGATGGCGATGGAAAGCGGCGCACGTTTGGTCATGCTGTTGTTGTAGACAAGGAAGAGCCTGCCGCTCGCGAGCCGAATAAGGTCAACCGCGGCGTTCGGGTTCGGGAATTCGGTATCCTGTCCCTCGCTCCAGGTAAGGCCGCCGTCGTGCGATTCAGCCCGCACGATGTAGCCCCTGGTCTCAGGCTTGTAATCGCCGCCGCGGCGGCAATAGGCGATGATTCGCCCATCGTCGAGTTGTACGATCGAGGGCTGAATGTTCCCCTTCGCGGACCGGATCGGTTTCGATCTCGTCCAGGTCCGTCTGGCGGGGTTGTATCGGAGCATGAGCGAGACGCTGTCGGGCCCGGTCATCTCAGGATCGTGGCCCGTCTCGTTGTAGATCGGGAGCAAATAATCCCCTCCCTGCATCACGATCGGACGGCCGCGGACCATGTCCCCCTCAACGAGCGAAAGTACCGAGGCGTCCGACCACGTCTCCGCGCCGTCTCGGCTTTGCTTGCACTGGATACGCGAGGTCGACCACGTGTCGCCGTAGCGCACCACATAGAACAGCCACACCACGCCGTCGGGCGCCTCCCAGATGACGCCATTGCCCACCGAGCGCAAAGGATCATGCGCAATCACCCGCGGCCTGGACCAGGCCGTCTCCCCTTTGCGCAGCCGAGCACCGAAGACGGATGTATCGACTGCGTATTCACCCGAGCCGCCGTAGTAAACGAGGTAAAGGTCGCCGTTCGAAAGCTCAGTGATGCACGCAGGATGCTTGTACGGACCTGTCGGAACCTCAGGCCCAAACACACGCTCCTCACGCAAATTTTGCGCGCTCAGGTTCGCACCAGCGGCGGCCACGTGCAACACAACAAGGCCGAGGATTCTCAGGTACCGCATCGAGCGATGTTCTCCATTCGAGGCATTGCGGCAGGCGACCGTCCAGGCGGAGCACTCGCGGGAAAAGCAAACCAGTCTCAAGTATCGCCCGCCCGTGATCGCGCGGGCCAGAGCAATTACTCGCCCGCCAGCACCCCGCACGCCTCAAACTGCGCTGCAAATCGCGGACAAATTGGGTGAGTGAAGGATTGATTTCTCCTCGCAAGTCCGGCATAGATCCTCTTGTCGGCCCGTATTCGCGACCTTGCGCAGCCACGCCAAGGCACCGACACCGCCCAGAGACACGACACCCCCGAGGCATTCGATGCAAGTAACCCTGGTTCGCGCTCAGATTCTCAACGGCAGGTCACGAAAGCAGCCGCGGCGGCTGGAGCTCGAGACGCTCGAGGAACGGCAGATGTTGTCGATCACCATCGCCGCTCTCGGCGATAGCCTGACCGACGAGTACCAGTTCTACGCCCCTTATCGCACCGCTGCGCTCAACTGGCCGGAGATCCTGGGAGCACTCCGTTCCTCGCAAATCAACATGGGCTCGTTCACGCCGTCGACTCGGGGCGAGACTCGCAACCAGGGTTATTCACAGGACTGGGCCCGCTCGAGCGCGACCGCAAGCGGAACCGACCTCGCCGGCGCGGGTACGACCTTCATCAATCAGTATAACGGCGGGTTCACGCCTGGTTCGCCAGGGCTGCTCACCCAGCCCGGTGGCATTTCGGGGGTGAACGCTGTCAACATCTTGATCGGCGGCAACGACTATCTTCGCGCAGTGGAACAGTCGGTGCTCAACCTGAGCCAGACTCCGCAGAATTTCCAAAACGCCAATACCGGCATCATGACGGCGATTCAGACGGTGGTCCCGCTGATCGAACAGGCAAACCCGAATACCAGGATCATCCTCGACACGGTTCCCAACATCACCAATACAGCGATCTTCAAGCAGATTCTCTCGGTCGCGTCAGGAACCGTGGGCAATCTGGTCACGGCGGTCATCACCAACTACGTGAACATGGTGAACCAGGAGATCACAACCTACGCCACGACGAACGGGCTGGGCCTGGTGGATATCAACGGGCTATTCCAGTCGTTTCTCGCGAACCCTGTTATTGATGGGGCGTACATCAACCCGCTCGGCAGCGGCCCGCTCTACACCGACATGTTCGTGGGTGATGGATTCCATCCTGGCACAATTGTGCAAGGGATTCTGGCGAATGCGATCATCGGCCAGGTTGATCGCTTCTTCCCCGGCGCGGTGACTCCGCTTACGGATTCCCAGATCCTCGCGCTGGCGCAGCAGGCCGAGCCTGTCACGCAGGCCACGCTCACGGTGAGCGCGGGGACGGCGACTCCGCAAACGCCCGTCACGCTGACCGCATCGGTCGCCACCTTCCCGCCAAACTACGAAACCTCGAACGTGCCCCCCCTGCCCAACAATCTCTATCTCTATCCTGCGGCGACCGGGTCGGTGACGTTCGTCGACCAGGCGAACCGCAACCGTATCATTGGAATCGCGCAACTTGGCCCGACGGGAGTCGCCACCTTGAGCGTTCCGGCACTTGGGCCGGGGTTCCATTCCATTGTGGCGTACTACGGCGGCAACACGATTTACCCGCCGACGACGACCTCGCCCGAGTCGGTGGTCGTGGGCAGCCCCGCGCAGGTTCGCGTGCTGAACTTCCTTGATCAGCTCGAGCGGCGCATCGAATTTCAGGCGTCGAGGCCGCAGATCGATCGCTGGCTGGGCTTCCTGAAGCGCGGCTACACGCCGCGGCAGGTCGCGCGGGCGATCCTGCACTTTGTGGCCAGGCGTGCGGTCTTGCACCCCCACGGAGCGAGCAGCGGACCGGCCGGCCGATCCGCTCTGCCGCCCCAGGCGCTGGCGGCGAGCAAAAACGCGGTCGAAGTGCTCATCGGCGTCCCCACGCCGCGGAAACACCCGATGCGCTCGTTCTAACGCCCGTGCTGGATCTCACTCAGCCTCCCGAGCTGGTCGAGGGCCTCCATCAGCTTGATGTAGACCCCCGCCGGCGCGGGAGTTTGATGTGGCAACTTGCCTTCGTCAGCCGCCGCGCGGGCCAGCAAAACCAGCACCTCAGGAATCGCACTTTCGGGAATGTCACGCACCTTCGCGCCCCGGTAATTGCTCAGAATGCACTGAATCGCCTTCGGCAAGCGATTGAAGTCGACCGTTCCATCCGCCTTCCGATAAGGCAGCTTCCAGGTCGCGGGATTCCCCGCATTTCCCACATAAGCGAAACAGCACGCGGGTATCTGATATTTGGAATGCAAAAGCGGAGTTCCCCCGAACGTGTCCCGGAGCGCCTCCGTGTCCGCCGTTGTCTCAGGCAAGGCGAGACAAATCCCAGATTCCTCGGTCGGGTCGCGGTAAATCCCATGAACTGAGAGCCACCACAGCGATTGCGGAGGCTCCGCGCCGCAGAGCGACGCGTACACGCGATCCCGCAGCACTCCCCCCGCGACATCCGCCGCGTAAAGCATCTGCCCATCGCTTACGGCAATCGACTTCACCTTCTGCTCATCGGCGTAGCGGCGCGCCTGATCAAGCGCAGCGCCAACCGCTCGGCGGTTCCAGGTGAGAGCGCCCGGCCGTTTGACCTCGATCACAAGATGCTTGATCCCGTGCGACGTCAGAACCATATCCGCGTACTCAACCTGGTTGTTCAGGTCGGATAGCGGCCAGTCAAGGACCATTGTGAACAGATCCTCGAGAATGTTCTCGGCAACCTTTTCGGCCGCCACTCCATTCCGATCCTGCTGCACAAGCCTCTGGCTTCTCTTCGCCAGAAACTCCTGCCACGATCCCTGGATCCGTTCCTCGCACCGCACCCGAGAGGCAAGCTTCTCTGCCATTGCACGTCGCCCGATGGCCTCACGCCACGGCAACATCTTGAAGCCGCAGCCTACCCGTCCGTTATAATCCGGAAAGTCGAGGCAGTGATGGATTTTTTGAGAGATCGCGCCAACGACCAACCCCAGAAAGCCGTATCCTAGGTTAAACCCAGGCCGAAAGCGGCTTCGTTCCCGTTTTCAACATGACTCAACCTGCCCTGATCCTTCCCAGAATGGCGTCTCTTCTGGCACACGATTAACCTCACAAACCCCTATTGAATTTGAGGTTACATCCGATGGCCAGGCAATGTCGGGCAACCGGCGGCCATTGTTTTATTATCATCAAAGAGTGCAAACGAAGCAAACCCACGGAGATGCGGAGCCAGGCCACCCAAGCGTGAAATCACGGCTGCATGATCGAAGTCGATCCTGGGTAATATCGAGTGAACCGGCATCCAATCGCACGCGTGTTCGTTTCTGATGGGAGTCGTTCGATGAGAGGATTTGGTCGAGTGGGCGGGATGCACCGCCGCGGCTTCATGACGGTTGGAGCGCTTGGGCTGGGAGGTCTAACGCTCGCGGACCTGCTTCGGCTGGAGGCGCGGGCTGATCTCAAGAATTACGCGCCGATTCCCGCGAAGGCTGACTCGGTGATTCACATTTTCCTCCCGGGTGGAATCGCGCACCAGGAGACGTTCGACCCCAAGCCTTTCGCGCCGGTGGAGTATCGGGGTGAGATGGGGAGCGTCGATAGCAAGATCGACGGCGAGAAGTTCAGCGAAACGCTCCGTCAGACGGCTCAAATCGCCGACAAGATCACGGTGATCCGCTCGTTGACGCACGGCGAAGCCGCGCACGAGCGCGGCACGCACAACATGTTCACCGGCTACCGGCCAAGCCCCGCGCTGCAGTATCCGAGCATGGGGAGCGTGGTATCGCACGAGTACGGCCCGCGCAACAATCTGCCGCCTTACGTTTGCGTGCCCAACCAGCCCAACGTTTACGCCGGTACGGGATATCTGAGCTCGTCGTTCTCGCCGTTCTCGCTCGGCCGCGATCCGGCCGACAACGGTTTCCAGGTTCAGGACCTGAACCTGCCGGGCGACGTGCCGGAAGGGCGATTCAAGTCGCGCAGGAGCATGCTCGAGGCGGTCAACGGCTACTTCGCCGCCCGCGAGAAGAGCGACAACATCGCCGCCATGGACACCTTCTACGACCGGGCTTACAGCCTGATCAGCTCACAGAAGGCGCGTGAGGCGTTCAACATCAATGCCGAGCCGGCCAAGATCCGCGACGAGTACGGCCGCAACCCGGCTGGGCAGCGGCTGCTGATGGCCAGACGGCTGGTGGAGGCGGGAGTTCGCTTCGTCGTCGTTGAATACGGCGGCTGGGATATGCATACCCAGATCGCCCCGCAGATGCGCAACCAGATGCCGCCGCTCGACCAGGCGCTCTCATGCCTGATCCGCGACCTTGAGAGCCGTGGGCTCCTGAATCGCACGCTGGTCATGGTTTCGAGCGAATTCGGCCGCACGCCCAAGATCAACAAGGACGCCGGCCGCGATCACTGGCCCAAGGTCTTTTCCGTGATGCTGGCCGGCGGCGGCGTGAAGCGTGGTTACATCCACGGCGCGTCGAACGCCACGGCGACCGAACCCGAGCGCGACGCCGTTGGGCCAGAGGATCTCGCCACCACGGTTTACCAGCTTCTCGGCATCGTGGCCGACAAGGAGCTCATGGCACCCGGCAACCGGCCGATCGAGATCGTCGACGGCGGCAAGGTTGTCAAGGAACTCCTGGCCTGATTCGACGCACGCTCGCCAGCGCTCCTCGCGGCCGCGGGGAGCGCCGGCGTTCCTGGATCGCGCCTGGCAAAATCGCCGGCCTGATCGACCCCCTGGGAACTCCGAAGCATGATGAGCCGCACCTCCCGACTCGCCGCACTTGTCTTGACCCTTATGGCCTGCGCGCACGCGAGCGCGGCCGGCCCCTCACTCGCCGCCATCCGACCCACGGGCGGCCAGCGCGGCACAGAGGTTGAAATCACTCTCTCGGGCGCCCGACTGGGCGATGCCAGGGAGATTTTCTATTACCAGCCAGGCATTGCCACGCTCGAGCTCAAAAAGGTCGACGACAATAACGTGAAGGCCCGGCTCAAGATCGCCGCTGATTGCCCGCTCGGCCTGCATGACTTCCGCGTTCGTACCGCGACCGGCGTAAGCGAGCTTCGAACCTTCAGTGTGGGCGCCCTCAAGGACGTCGCCGAGCTCGAGCCCAATAACGACTTCTTCAAGCCCCAGAAGGTTCCGTTCAACGTCACGGTCAACGGCGTGGCGGACAACGAGGACGTGGACTACTACGCCATCGAGGTCAAAAAAGGGGAGCGAATCTCGGTCGAGGTCGAGGGGCTGCGGCTGGGTATCAGCGAATTCGATCCCTACGTCGCGATCCTCAATTCCAGGCGCTTCGAGATCGCCTCGAGCGATGACGCCGCGCTCGCCTGGCGTGATGGATACGCCGCCGTCGTCGCCCCGGAGGACGGCACATACATCGTCCAGATTCGCGAAAGCGCGTACGCCGGCAATGGCGGCTGTCTCTATCGCGCCCACATCGGCTCGTTTCCCCGCGCCACGGCCCTCCTGCCCGCGGGGGGCAAGCTGGGCTCGAAGGTGCAGGTCAAGTTCATCGGCGACCCGCTCGGCGATACCACCGAGACCATCACCCTCCCCACAACGCCCGATCCCAATTTCGGCGTCACCCGGGCGGACGCGAAGGGCATCTCGCCTTATCCCAACGTTTTTCGACTCTCGAACTTCGACAACGTACTCGAGCAGGAGCCGAACGACGACCACGCCCACGCGACTCCTTTCACCGCGCCCATGGCTCTGAACGGCATCATCGAAAAGCCGGGTGATGTGGATCATTACCTCTTCAAGATGGAAAAGGGGCAGGTTTACGACGTCCACTGCTACGCCAGGCGCATTCGATCCGCCCTCGACCCGGTCATGTATCTGGGCAAGAAAGGGGGCGGCGCGATGGTCGGAGCGGATGACTCCATCGGCCCCGACAGCTACTTCCGATTCCAGGCGCCCGAAACCGCCGAGTACGTCGTCTGGCTCGTTGACCAGCTTGGCAAGGGGGGGCGCGACTACGCCTACCGCATCGAGGTCACACCAGTCCAGCCCAGCCTCACCGTGACCACGAACGCCGAGCAAATTCCCCTGGGCACCGGGCCGATGTCGATTGCAGTTCCCCGCGGCAATCGCCAGGCCATTCTGCTTTACGGCAACCGGGCCGATTTCGGCGGGGACCTTGCCCTGTCGGTTTCCAACCTGCCCGCGGGCGTGACGGCAAATGCGCCCACGATCGTCTCCAGCCAGGTGGTCGTGCCGGTGCTCTTCGAGGCGAAGGCCGATGCTGCCGTTGCCGGAGCCCTCGCCATGGTGACTGGCCGCCCTGTGGATGAGAAGCTCAAGGTGCCGGCTTCGTTCCTGTCGGAATCGGTGCTCGTGCTCGGGCAAAACAATGTCAACGTCTGGTCACGCAAGATCGACCGGCTCGCGGTTGGCGTCACCGAGGAATGCCCCTACTCAATCGAGATCGTCGAGCCCAGGGCGCCCCTTGTGCGGAGCGGGCAGATGGGGCTCAAGGTCCGCGCGATCCGCAAGCCAGGCTTCAAGGCGGGAATCTCGGTTTATCTCCCCTGGAATCCGCCCGGTGTCGGATCTCAAGGAGGGGTGACGATCCCCGAGAATCAAAACGAAGCCGTGATCGCCATGAACGCCGATGGCGGCGCGGAGCTCCGAACCTGGAAGATCGTGGTCAATGGCGCCTCGGGGGTTCCAAGCGGGCCGATCATGGTCTCCTCCCAGCTCGCAAATCTCACCATCGCGCCGCCGTTTGTTGGTCTGGCGTTCCAGGGCGCCAGCGTTGAGCAAGGCAAGGAAACCGACCTCGCCATCAAGGTTCAAAAGCTCGCCGACTTCGCGGGCGAAGCGCAGGTCGTCCTCCTCGGGTTGCCAAACAAGGTCACCACCGACGCCAAGAAAATCACCAGGGACACAACTGACCTGATCTTCCACCTGAAGACCGACAAGGCCTCGCCGGCGGGCAATCACCAGAGCCTGTTCTGCCAGGTCACGGTCCTGCAGAACGGCGAGCCTGTGGTGCACAACATTGGCACCGGCACGCTCCGGATTGATGTGCCCTTGCCTCCCAGGCCGCAAACCGCCGCGCAGCCCAAGCCCGCGGCCGCTCCCAGGCCCGCCGCGGCGCCCGCGGCAAAGCCGCTTTCTCGACTCGAGAAGCTGCGGCTCGAGGCCAAACAGGCCGCCGGCGGTAAATGAATCACTGAGCGACTCAGGTAAACGTGCGAGAGAGGAATCGATGATCAAGAACCGGAATCTGACCTCGATCGTGGCCGCCATGATTCTGGCCGCGGCCTTGCCAGCAACGGAGGTCGCCGCCGGCAATCCAGGCACACTGCCGGACCAGGTCTTCGCCCCCGCTCCGCAGGCGCCTCTCGTGAGCCTCGCGGTCTATCCGCCTGAAATCTCGCTCACCACCACACGCGACCGCCAGTCCATCGTGGTCCAGGCAACCTATGCCGACGGCATCACGCGCGACGTGACGGGCCAGTGCAATTTCGCGCTGGCGGATTCCCAGCTCGCGCGCAGGACCGGCGCAACGTATTACCCGCTCGCCGACGGCTCGACAACGCTCACCGTCGCTTACGGCGGCAAGTCGCTCACGCTGCCTTTTGCAGTTAAGCAGGCGAAGACGACGACGCCTCTCAGCTTCCGCCTGGACGTCATGCCCGTCTTCATGCGCGCCGGCTGCAACACCGGGAGCTGCCACGGCGCAGCGCGGGGCAAGGATGGCTTCCGAATCTCACTGTTCGGATTCGATCCCCAAGGAGATCATTTCCGGCTCACGCGCGAGATGGTTGGCCGCCGCGTCAATCTCGCCGTCCCTTCCGACAGCACGCTGCTCGAAAAAGCCGTCGGTGCGGTGCCGCATACCGGTGGCAAGCGGTTTGAGACATCAAGCGAGCTCTACCAAACACTCCTGGGCTGGATCGAGGCCGGGGCGCCCAATGACGATGTCTCCAAGCTCCCCAGGGTCGTCGGTGTCGACCTCTATCCCAGGCAAGGTGTGCTTGACGGCAAGGGGGCGACCCAGCAGATGACCGTGCGCGCACGCTACTCCGACGGCACCGATCGCGACGTCACTCAACTGGCCGTTTTCCTCACCAATAATGACGTCTCCGCGCCCGTGAGCGCGGAGGGACTCGTCACCGCCGGCGAGCGAGGCGAGGCGTTCGTCATGGCACGCTTCGAAACCCATACCGTGGGCTCGCAGTTCATCGTGCTGCCCAGGGGGCTCAAATTCGAATTCCCCAGCGAACCGGCCGCGAACTATATCGACGAGCTCGTCTACGCCAAGCTCAAGAAGCTGCGCATCGCTCCTTCCGGGCTCTGTGACGACGCCACCTTCTTGCGCAGGGCCGCACTCGACATCGTCGGCTTGCCCCCAACCTCCGAAGAATACAGCCGCTTCATGGCCTCGACCGATCCTCAGAAACGGTCGAAGTGGGTTGACGAGCTGCTCGAACGCAAGGAATTCGCCGAGATCTGGGTCTCGAAGTGGGCGGAGCTGCTCCAGATCCGCACCGATCCGACGCGTAACGTCAGCCAGAAGGCCATGTTCCTTTACTACAACTGGCTGGTCGACAAGCTGTCTCACAACATGCCCATGGACGAGATGGCCAGGGAGCTCCTGGGCGCAAGCGGCGGCACCTTCAAGAACCCGGCGACCAACTTCTATCAGCTCACGAGCGAGACCTTGCCGCTTGCCGAGAACGTGGCCCAGGTTTTCATGGGCATCCGCGTGCAGTGCGCGCAGTGCCATAATCATCCGTTTGATCGCTGGACGCAGGACGACTACTACAGCTTCGCCGCGTTCTTCGCCCAGATCGGGCGCAAGGGGGGCGAGGATTATCGCGAAACGATCGTCTTCAACTCGAACGGCGGTGAGGTGAGCCACCCCGTCGGCGGCCGGGCGATGCCTCCCAAGTTCCTGGGGGCGGAAGCGCCCGAGCTCAAGGGCCGCGATCGCCGTGTGGTGCTCGCCGAGTGGCTTGCTTCGCCGCGCAACCCCTGGTTTGCCACCTCCTTCGCAAACCGCGTCTGGGCGCACTTCATGGGCATGGGGATCGTGGAGCCCGTGGATGATTTCCGCGTGAGCAACCCCGCTACCAACCAGGAACTCCTTGAAGCGCTCGGCAAGCACTTCACCGACACCAAGTACAATCTGAAGGCCCTCGTGCGTGACATTTGCAACTCTCGCACATATCAGCGCACGACGCACAGGAATCCGTCGAACGAGAGCGACGATCGCAACTTCGCCCACGCGCTCGTGCGCAGGATCAAGGCCGAGAATCTGCTCGACACCATCAGCGCCGTCACCGATACCAAGGACAAGTTCGACGGCCTGCCCGTGGGCGCCCGCGCAGTGCAGATCGCGGACGGCACACGCTCGACCTACTTCCTCCGCACCTTCGGCCGCGCCACCCGAGAAACCCCCTGCTCCTGCGAAGTCAAAATGGAGCCCACGCTGTCGCAGGCGCTCCACCTCCTGAACGGCGACACCGTCAACGCCAAGATCCGCCAGGGCAACATCATCGGCCGAATGCTCCAGGCCAAGAAATCGCCCGAGGACATCATTGGCGAGCTTTACGTGCGCACGGTCGCGAGAAAGCCAACGCCGACTGAAGTTGTCGGTCTCGCCGCGAAGATCAAGGAAAACAAGAATCAGCAGCAAGCGCTCGAGGATGTCTTCTGGGCGCTGCTCAATAGTCGCGAATTCCTGTTCAATCATTGATCGAAGGTTGTGCGTCCGGCCCCTTCGAATCTCTCCCTTGCGAGACCTGTTTCCATGCGAAGGACGATTGCGGCGATCACGAGCGCGGGATTGTGCTGCCTGGCTTTTGCGCTCGGAAGCGCCACGGCCGCCGATGGCCCCAAGACCGCCAAGACGACCTATCAGGAGCACGTAGCCCCCATTTTCCGCACCCGCTGCGGCTCGTGCCACAACCAGGACAAGCAAAAGGGCGGTCTTAATCTCGACAACTACGGCGCGGCGATGCAGGGCGGCAGCTCGGGCAAGGTCGTCGAACCTGGCGATCCTGATTCGAGCACGATCTTCCTGGTGGTAAGCCACAAGGAAGAGCCGAAGATGCCGCCGAACTCACCCCGGATTCCCGACGCCGAGCTCGAGACCATCCGCAAGTGGATCGAGGGGGGGGCACTTGAGAGCTCAGGCAGCGTGGCCATGGTGAAGGCCAGGCCGAAGTTCGAGTTCAAGCTCGATGCCGCGTCGATGGGCAAGCCCAAGGGCGAGCCGGCCATGCCGCAAGGCGTGCTCACAGAACCTTTCGTGCCGAACGCCAGGCCGGGCGCGGTGGTGGCCATGGCCGCAAGCCCCTGGGCGCCTCTGGCCGCAATCGCCGGACACAAGCAAGTGCTCCTCTACCGAACCACCGACAATCACCTGGTTGGGGTTCTGCCGTTTCCGGAAGGGCTTATTTATACCCTCAAGTTTAGCCGCTCCGGCGATCTGCTGCTCTCGGGCGGTGGGCGCGGCGGCCAGTCCGGCGTTGCCGTCGCCTGGGACGTGAAAAAAGGCACCCGCGTCTTTGAGGTCGGCAAGGAATACGACATCGTCCTCGCGGCCGATATCACACCGGACCAGAGCCAGGTTGCGCTCGGCGGACCCGGCAAGGTTGTCCGCATCTACAACACCGCCGACGGCTCGCTCGTGGCGGAGATGCGCAAACACACCGAATGGATCACCGCGGTCGAGTACAGTCCCGATGGCGTGCTCCTGGCCACTGGTGATCGCAATAACGGGCTGATCGTGTGGGAAGCCAGAACCGCGCGTGAATACTTCGACCTCCGCGGCCACCAGGCGGCGATCAGCGACGTCTCCTGGCGGCTGGATTCCAACGTGCTGGCCTCGAGTTCCGAGGACGGCTCGATCCGGCTCTGGGAGATGGAGAACGGCAATAACATCAAGACGATCGGCGCCCATGGCGGCGGCACGCTCTCGGTGCGGTTCGGCAAGGATGGGCGCCTCCTCTCCGCCGGCCGCGACCGCGTGGCCCGCATCTGGGACGCGAACGGAAACAAGCAGCGTGATCTCGAGCCTTTCAGCGACCTGGCGCTCGAGGCCGTCTTCACCCAGGACGAATCACGCGTGATTGCCGCCGACTGGACAGGCGAGATTCGCGTTTATGATTCGAAGGACGGAAAGCGGCTCGCCAACCTGGCTGTGAATCCGCGCCCCATCGCCGTGCGCCTTGAACAGACGAACCAGGCACTCGCGGTGGCAAAGTCCGAGGCAGACGCTCTCTCCCGGCAATTCGCTCAGCTCCAGGCGGACGCACAGACGCGTGCAAAGGCAGTCGAGGCAGCGCAGCTCAAGGTAGGCGCAGCCGACAAAGTGGTGAGCGAACGTGGCAAGGCCGTCGCCGCGGCCGAACAGGTGCTCAAGGCCAGGCAGGCGACACTTGAAGAAATCCGCGCCACGACCCGGGCTGCCGAGCAGCTCGAGGCCAGCACAACGGCCGCGGTCCAGGCCGCCGAGAAATCGGCCGCGAGCGCGGCGACCGCGGAAAAGGCTGCGAACGACGCTCTCATCGCCGCCAGGACCGCCATCAAGAAGGCCGTCGCGGAGAAATCCGCCCACGACCCTGCGCTCGCCCGGGCTACAACCGCGCTCGATGCCGCAAGGACCCCGGCTGAGATCTCCAGGGCTTCGAGCGAACTTTCCAGGATTGCGCAGCGTTCGGTCGAGCTCGCGCAGGCGGTTACGGCTGCGTGCGACGCCGAAACGAAGGCTCTCCAGGTCCTTGAGCAGGCCCAGAAAGCGAAGACGGCTGCACCTTCGGTCGCCAATGACTCGCGGCTGAAGGCCAAGGCCGTCTCACTTGCGGTTCAGTCAGCTCGGGATAAAGCCGCCCGTGCCGAGCAGGATCGCGCGGCGGCCGAAAAGATCGCAAACGAGGCCCGCGCTGCTCATCAGGCAGCGATGGCAAGCCTTGCGGCCGCAAAGAAGGAAAACGACCAGGCCCTGGCGCAGAAGGCAGTGGCCGAGAAGTCGCTCGCCGACCGCAAGCCCGCCGTCGACGCAGCGCTCGCCCGCGCCAACGCACTCCAGGCCGAAGCCGCTGCGCTCGCCGTCGAGAAGAAACAGCTCAACGCCAGCGGAGGCCTGGCCACAGCCGCCAAGCCCGCAGCCTAAGCCTGAATCGCACCCCAGATGCCAGGACTCTCAGAGGCTCGACCGCTTGCCCGTCCCGTGGCTCAGATGCCCCAGGCGAGCTTCGAGCTTCCTGTGGCCATCCCGGCGTAAGGTCCGCGTTGAAGCAGAAGCTCCTTGTGCGCTCCGCTCTCGAGCACTCGTCCATGCTCCAGGTGAATAATTAGCTCCGCGCCCGCGGCCAGGCCCAGATCGTGCGTGATGATGATGGTCGTTCGGCCCCGGGAAAGCCTTTCAAGCGCCTCGAGCACAATGCGTTCGTTCTCCTCATCGAGCCCGGTCGTGGGCTCATCGAGAATGAGAACAGGCGTGTTCCGAATCGCTGCACGGGCGATCGCAATCCGCTGCCGCTGACCGCCTGAGAGCGTCGCCCCACGCTCACCGAGAATGGTGCCATAGCCTTCGGGAAGAGCCATGATGAAATCGTGGGCGTTGGCCGCCCTCGCCGCTCGCACCACATCCTCCTCGGACGCGCCGTCCACTCCCAGAGCAATGTTCTCATGCGCGCTCAGCGCGAAGAGCGTCGTATCCTGCGGCACCACGCTGATCTGCTTTCGGAGCGAGGCAAGGGTGAATTCACGCACGTCTCGGCCGTCAATCAGCACCTCACCCTCGTCGGGATCATGGAGCCGTGAGATCAGGCTCGCGAGTGTGGACTTGCCATTCCCCGAGGCGCCGACGATCGCAACCCTGCGGCCGGCCTCAATCGTCAAATCCAGTCCCCGCAGGATCGGCCGATCCGCGCGATAACCGAACCGCACGTTCCGAAAGCTCACCTCACCGCGAAACACAGGCGCTGGGATCGCACCTGGCAGGTCCTGAACTTCCGGTTCCTGGTCGAGCACGTTGAGCACACGCTCACCCGCCGCCGCCCCCTTGGCAATCCGGCTCGTGTACTTGGCAAATTCACGCAGCGGACGAAACGCCTGCTTTAGATATGTTAGAAAAACAATCAGTTGCCCTGGCGTCATCTCGCCTCGCCGAACCAGATTTGCCCCCATCGCAAGCACGACCGCTGTCGAGATGGCAACCACAAAGCCCACCGACCGCACCAGAAGGGCGCTGAGCCGCGCGCTTCGCAAGTCTTGCCCCTGGCTTTCGCCGCTACGCAAATCAAACCGATCCTCGAAGTATGACTCAACCGCGAGCGTTTGCACCACGCGTATCGCGCCCATCGTCTCGCCAGCCGTTCCCGCCATCGCCGATTCACGCTTCCGCTGTTCGCGTGCTGACTCACGGATGCGCGTGCCCAACCGAGATGTCCAAAGCCAGTATCCAGGCAATAGCATGAAGGCTACGAGCGCAAGTCTCCAGTGCAGCAAGAACATCACGACCATGGTGCTCACCAGCACAAGCGCGCTTGAAAGCAGCGGAATCGCCGCGTTCACGCTCACGTCCTTGAGGAGATTCACATCCCCCATGAGCCGAACGATCAGGTCGCCGCTTCGAATCCGCGAGTGGTACCCGAGAGAGAGCCGGTGCAAGTGGCGGTAGAGATCGTGGCGAAGCTGCGTGACGACCTTGCTGCCAAGCCTGGTGAATCCGAGCACGCTCGCGTAATCAGCCAGAGCCCGGAGCCCGGTCACAACCACGATCGCCAGGGCCGAGCCCAGGATTAACCAGTCGGGACTGATCTGGTCGAGCGCGGGGAACCAGCTTTTCTTGCTCTTGCCGTGGAACAGCGCATCGAAGATGAACTTGATCGGCCAGGGCTCGAGCAGGCGGAAGCCGACCTCGGCCAGGAGGGCCAGAAAGGATCCCGCAAGCATAATTTTGTGTTCGCGCAGGTATGGGCTAAAGCGTCGAGCGATGCGCCCAAAGCCAGCGCGTGCGTGACGGAGCGTCATGTTGCGATTCCCTGGCAGACGCCGTCCCGAATGCGAGCGGAAGACTCGAATCGAGCGGCGGCAAGCGCGCGCAGCGCAGCCGATTCCCAGGTGTGGCCGCGGAGGATCGTGTCACGCGCAGCGCGGCCTAGTTGCTGGCGCAGCAGCGGCTGCTTGCGCAGAGTTTCAAACGCCGTCGCGAGCGCGAGCGGATCGTCGGCGTCGCAAAGCCAGCCGTTGACACCATGCGTAATTAGGCCGTCTAGCTGACCAATCCGGCTGGCGATGACCGGCAATCCCGCCGCCATGTACTCGTAGACCTTGAGCGGCGAGAAATAGAACTGCTCTGCCATGGGATAAGGTGCAACAGCCACATCCATCGACGCCAGGTAGCCGGGCACCTGGCCGGGCTGAACCGCGCCCGTGCAATGCGCCCGATCTCGCACTCCGTGTTCCCCAAGCGCCCGAGCGACACGCTCGGCTTCGGGGCCGTCCCCCACGATGAGAAGTCTGGCTTCGGGAGCAAGCCGGCTGAGCAACGCAAAGGCGTCGATGAGCCTGGGTAGCCCGTGCCAGGGCTTGAGCGCCCCCACAAATCCGATTGTGAAGCCGCCGGGAGCCGATGGAAGCGCGGCCGGCAGCCCCGGACGGAACCGCTCCGGGTCGACCCCATTGGGCACCACGACAACCGGCGCGCCTGGCCCTGGCAATCCATTGAGATACGAGGCAACCTCGTTCGAGACGGCGAGGAGCGCAGTCGCCTCGTTGCGCACCCGGTCCAGAACCGCCTCGGCGGCAGGGCGATCCACCAGAACCCGATGCGCAATCTGCTCATCGATTAATGGTGCGTTGATCTCGAGCAGGCCCGGCGTGTGGGTGCCGCGGGCGTAGCTCATCCCTGCGTAACTCCAGAGCGAGTAGCGCTCGTAGACCAGATCGAAAGGCCCGTTACGCTCGAGAGCGTCTCGCAGTGAGTCATTGGCAGCCAGTGCAAATCGTTCGCGCTCGGCGGGATCGGCGGCGGCAATCTCGGGCATCCTGTGAACTGCCACGCCCTCCACGTCGGCTGGAGGATCACCCTCCGCGCACGCGGCAAAAAGGCTCACACATGCTCCTAGACGCTGAAACGAACGAATCATCTCGCGCACGTGGATCGTGCAGCCCTTCACCTGGACCCGTCCTCGCTTTCGACCGAAAACGGGAATGCCTGGATCCGCACAGATGTACGCGATCTTCATCGCACGCCTCCAGCGCACATCGACGCGGCTTCGCGGCCGGCCTGAAAGACCGCGCGGCGGCGTGCGGCGTTGCGATCGATGTCGAAGTCGGTTTCCATCATCCGCCGGGCACCCTCGGCCAGACGAACCCGGAGCGACGGATCGAGCAGAAGCCGTTCAATCGCGCGGGCGAGCGCAACCGCATCGCGCTGGGGAACCTGAAGTCCAGTGTCCTCATCACGGACCACTTCCGGGATCCCGGTTACGTCCGTCGTGACAACCGGCGTCCCCAGGGCCAGCGATTCCTGGATCACGTTGGGGAGGCCGTCGCGATCGCCATCGGCCCCCACGATGCACGGCAGCGCCATCACCGCGGCCCGGCGCATCTCTTCGATCACGCCCGACTGGGGCATCGGACCGACAAGACGCACCTGATCCACCAGATCGAGCCGATGAACTTGCTGCTCAAGCTCCGCACGCAACTTGCCGGCGCCGACGATCCGGCATCCAAACCGCAAACCGCGATCACGCAGAATCCCGCAGGCGTTAATCAGGTCGCCAAACCCCTTCTTTTCCACCAGTCGTCCCACCGAGAGGATCATCGGAGCTCGGTCGAACGGCGATGAATACGGAAACTCCGTCAGATCTAATCCATTGTACACGCGTGTGATATGATCACGCGAGAGACCAAAATGGTCCACCAGATACTGGAGATGGTAATCACTGATTGTGATCACGCCCGAGGCGTCCTGGAACTTTCGGATCAGATCCTCACGCTGGGCGGAGTCGTGGAAGATATCCTTGGCGCGGGCGGTGACGCTGTAACTGACGCCGGTCAGCTTGCTCGCCAGCCGCGCCACGGTGGCCGCGTCGCTCGCGAAGGTCGCGTGCAGGTGGTCGATGCCCTTCTGCCGAATCTCGTGCGCCAGGCTGAGCGCCTGGTAGACCTCCGGAGCTCTGGCGTCCTTGAGCTCCTCGAGATTGAACCAGATCTCAGGCGCGTCGAGCGCGACGCGCTTGAGGGTCTCCCAGAAATGAGAGGCCGGCAGCATCGCGCTTGCAAGCGTCTCGGGCAGAAGCCCCTCCGAAGGGAAGTAGAGCGGGTTGACCCTCCCCTTTACACGCGCGATGAGCTCCTGAAAATGGCCGTCGTTCGGCGGCCTGAGCGAAAAGATCTCAACCTCCATACCGGCTTTTTCATGCGCCAGGATTTCTCGAACGATGAAGGTTTCGGAATAGCGCGGATACCGCTTCACAAGGTAGCCGACACGCAACGGTCTCTGCTTCGACATCGCAATTTCCTTAGATCGTGGGAGAGAAGTGGATCGGGCTCACGGGCAGCAGTTCGCCGAGCAGGCTGGGTAAGCGGGCGAGCGCGTTCATGTCGATCAGGTCGCGAACTGGGGGTGGGAGCCTGGGCTCCGCGATCCAGGAGGCGATGCTTTGCGGCGTGAGCGCATCGGGAAGGATGAGATCGAGCAGCCCCAGCTCGCGCATCCGCTCAGCGCGGATGAGTTGTTCCAGCCTGGGCTTGACCCTGGGCACCACAAGCGCGACCTTCTCGAAGGCGAGGATCTCGCAAACGGTGTTGTAACCCCCCATCGCAATCACACGGTCGGCCCTTCGCATCAGGCTGTCCGAGTCGGTTACGAATGTGAGCAAATGAAGCCGCGGATTGGACGCGGCCCGGAGCTTGAGCCGGCGGCTTACATCCGCGGGCATGAAGGGACCCGTGACAAGCACGCCGAAGGTCCCAGGCGCGAATTCAACCTGCGAGAACGCCTCCGCAAGCTGGTCGCCATCCTGTCCGCCGCCGACCATGCACAGGATGAGCTCCCCCTGCGCCGAAAGCAAATGCTCGATGGGATCGCCCGCCCCTTCACTCGCGTAACGCGAACGCTTGCGCTGATCCGGATAGCCCGTGTAACGCACCTTGGCAGCCGCCGTCTTCGAGAAACTGTACTCCACAACAGGGTCGTAAACCGCGGGATCGCCGTAGACCCAGATCGCGTCGTAAAAGTCGCGCACCGCCTCCTCGCTCGCCGTGCTCCGCCATTCCCGCTCGACCGTCGCCGGATCGTCAAGAATGTCGCGCAAACCAAGCACGAGCGCTGTACGCCCCTGGTCTCGCAGACGGCAAAGTGCACGATCGAGCTCGCCTTGAACCCCGCGCGGCACCTTATCGACAATGAACACGTCAGGTCGAAAATGATCCAGCGCCGTTTCGATCGTGCGGCCGCGGAGCTCAATCAGGTCGTCGAGCTTCAGATGCAAGCGCAAGGAATCGTACTTGCCGTTCTCATCCTTCCGTAACGAGGGCAACGTAAGACAGTCGACGCCACGGGGCAGACCAAACGCGCTTGCCTCCCGCGCTCCCGCGATCAGGAGAATATCCGCACGAGAACTCCCTGCCGCAAGCGCCTCTGCAATCAGCAGGTTCCTGCGCAAGTGCCCTATACCCATGGTATCATGCGAATATAAGGCGACCCGCACCTCATTCGATCGATCGCCAGCCCCCATCGTTGCTCTCTCTCCAGGTACAAAACACGCCGTCGCCAGGTCGTTGGCCGGTACAGCCGCGCCGAGATGATCCATCGATCGAGACTCCGAGTGAAAACGCTCATACGACCCGGCCCTGGCTCGGATTCCCTTCGAAACCGCGGCCCCTATCGCGCAGCATTTACTTCTGCAACAAAACTTCCTCGTGCTCCCTCAACCCTTCCACGATCTCGATTACATCACTCAGGGCGAGACCGGTTACGACCGGACGAACCTCGATCCCTTCCGGAGTGCGTACGCGGCACGCCGCGCTGTCTCCAATTCTGTTTAGCGAAACAACGGGCACAAACAGCGCGCGGTTTTTTCGATTTGTCACAATTTCGACTTCCGCCGAGACGCCCAGATGCGTGCCAGGCGGAACCTCGCGGAGTACCACACGGCCGATGTAGTAAGCTGTTTCGTTACTTGCGTATTTCGAGCGATCGCGCATCGGCAAATTCGAGAGGCTTGCGAGCGTTCCTTCCAGAACCAGTTCAGGCGCGTCCTCGGTTCGCACCCGGGCTTGCATGCCAGGCGCGACTCTCCCAACCACAGTTTCGTGAATCAGAACCTCGACCTCGATTTCGGTCGGATCAATCAACTCCATGATTTCCTGCCTGAATCGCACCGGGGCGCCTGGCTCGACCACGAAGTCTTTTTTCGGCCTGTTGGCATGAACCACGAACGCCTCGTGAGGCGCACGGATCACGCAGGATGCGACCTGCTTCTCGAGCCGCGCAAGCCTCCGCTCGAGCAATCCCAGCCGCGCTGCTTCGTTTTCGAAGTTTGTCCGGGCCTCATGGATCCGGGCTTCCAGCGTACGAAGACGAGTGGGAGCCTCATAAACCTCGTGATTGGTGTTTTCTCGATCCAGACGGTCGAGCGAGACTCGCATCGATTCCAGTGACACGTCACTTTGGCCGACCTGCGCCCTGGAGACGTACCCCTTGGAAAGCATCCGCCCCAACCAGTCGCGGCGGATCGCAAGCGCCATGAGCTGCGACCGCGCCTCGGCGAGCTTGCCGCTCAATTCAAGCCGTTCCTGCGTGAGCAGACCGTCGCGGTACTCGCGCAGCGATTCCTCCGCGACTTGCAGATCGAGTCGCGCACTCGTACAGCGCGACCTGCCCGCCTCGACGAGTATCTTTTGCTCGATGACCAGAGCTTCATGGGCCGAGGCGTCGAGCCGGCAGATTACCTCACCCTTGCGGACGAAAGCGCCATTCGGGACCACACTGAGAATCGTTGTTGACGCCCCTCGAGGCAGGGCCACGGCACGGTCTGTTCCCTTCAGCCGCTCCGCCTGGCAACGAACCGTACTCATCCGGGCGCTGGTTGTGACACCTCCCGCGGAAATCGTTTCCTCCAGCACGCCACGCCGGACCTCAAAACTCGGATCGCGATCCCTGGCCGCAGCCAATCCACCGCAACCCGACATAAAATTCGTGAATAACAGAAGCAGACCACACATGCACAATCGCATATTCGTTGAGATCCCTGTACCAACTTCCACTCGCAATACTCGCTTCCGTTTGCAAAACGTCAAGGGCCTCAACGCACCTCCGCTTCTCGCCGAATTCCAATCCACAACCAAACGCATGATGCATCACTCACGCCAACGCTTGTTCGCTATTTCTCCGAACTTTTTCGGATTCAGGCGTTGCCCAGGTGTCGTGCCGGAGAGTCAGAATCCGAAAGGGAGAGAGACGCTTGACCCGAGGCAGGGTACTATAAAGAATCGTAAAGCGTGACGCGGACGCGTCGTGAATTCCACGGTTCGGGCTCATTTTGTGTCGCGCTGGACCGATTGCCACCCAATTGCCCTGCCATGCATTAAGCCACCGAGTCAACCCTGGCGTGACGCAGTGATTGATCTTAGATCTGTGAAAGTGAAGCTTTGATGATGCGCGTAATCGTGACGGGAGGGGCGGGCTTCATTGGCTCGCATCTGGTTGATCGGCTGCTGGATGAAGGCCACAGTCTCGTTGTGGTCGACAACTTCGACGCTTTCTACGGACGTGCGATCAAGGAGTCAAACCTCGCGAGGGCGATCGCGAATTCGAACTGCCGGCTCGTGGAGCTGGATATTCGCGACACGGCGGGTGTGCGGGCGCTTGTGAGCGAGTTCCATCCAGAGGCGATTGTCCACCTGGCAGCGCGGGCTGGGGTTCGGCCCAGTATTGAAAGCCCCGAGCTTTACAACGACGTGAACGTGACGGGGACAGTCGTTTGGCTTGAGTCGGCGTGCCGGCTGCGACCCTTGCCGCGGTTCGTATACGCCTCGAGCTCCAGCGTCTACGGCGATCGACATGATGCGCCTTTTCGCGAGACGGATTCGGTGGATCTTCCAATCAGCCCCTATGCGGCCTCGAAGAAAGCGTGTGAGCTTTACGCCCACGTCTTCCATCACCTGCACGGGCTGCCAGTCACGGGGTTGCGATTCTTCACGGCGTACGGCCCGCGTAATCGGCCGGATCTTGCGATTGCGAAGTTCACGCGTCTCATCGACCGGGGCGAGCCCGTGCCGATGTTCGGCGACGGTTCGACCAGGCGCGACTACACGTTCGTGGCGGACATTGTGAATGGCATTGTGCGCGCGATCGAGAACTGCCGCGGTCATCATCTCTACAACCTGGGGAACAGCGATCCCGTTGTGCTCCATCAACTCATCACAGCGATAGGCCATGCGCTCGGCAAGACGCCGATCATCAATCAACTGCCTGCGCAGCCGGGCGATGTCCAGCAGACGTACGCCGACATCACCCGTGCCGCGACTGAACTTGGGTACGCGCCAAGAACACCGCTTGCCGAGGGGTTGGCGGCGTATGTCGACTGGTATCGTGCCCACCCCAGCTTGCGGCAGTAACGCGGGGAACAGAGGTAACGAGGACTCAGAGATACTTGCCAACGTGTTTGCACTTGTTAATCATGATCCGTTTGAGCCTGTCCCTGGCCAGACACGCATCTTGCTGATTCGGCATGGCGAGACGGCGGAGCCTGACCGGTTTCATGGCGGGGAGTCGGATGTCGGCCTGAGCGAGCGGGGCAACACGCAGGCGCTCGCGCTGGCTCGTTCCCTGGCACGCGCAGAAATCCGAGCGGTCTACACATCGCCCATGCAACGCGCCTGGCAGACTGCCGCGGCCCTCTCCGCGGTTCTTGAGCTCGAAGCACAAGTCGTCGAGGCGCTGCGCGAGGCACGCCTGGGCATACTTAGCGAGCGGTCCAAGAGAGAAGGCACGGAGGCCTTCGAGGATCTCCTGGGGCGCTGGGCAGACGGCGACCTGGATTTCAGAACTACGGGGGGTGAATCGTACCGTGAGCTGGAAACGCGCATCCGCGCGCCGATCCTCGAAATGGCAGCTCGGCATTGCGGTGGTGCGATCGCGGTTGTGACGCATGGAATGGTAATTCGCCTCATCCTCTCACAGCTTGCGCGCGGCTTCAGTCACGCGGATTGTCAGCGCTTGCGTGTTGCCACCGGCTCGCTCTCCACACTCCAGCGCGACGAGGGTGATTGGGTTCTCACCGCGCTCAACGTTCGCCCTCCAAAGCCTCGCACCAAATCCACGGCGGTTCGGCGCGAGGATTCCTGAAGACGGCTGGCCTGTGCCATCGTTCGCAGGCAGAATTGAAACGGAAGGCGGATGCGTTCGGGCTCACGCGGTCTCGATCGCCGCCGCTTCCTTGAGTCCGAGCGCCTCGATGCCCTGTTCCTTGAGAACGTGTTTTTTGATCTTACCAGTAACAGTCTTGGGCAGGGTCTGCACGATCATGATGTGCCTTGGGATCTTGTAACGAGCGATCTGATCCACGCAGAAGTCCTTGAGCTCTTGCTCGCTGGTGCTTGCGCCGGGCTTGAGCACGACCCACGCCGCCACGATCTCGCCGTAATGCGCGTCCGGCAGGCCGGCGACGGCGACCTCGGCCACGGCTGGGTGATGGTGCAGATACTCTTCAACCTCGGCCGGGTAGATATTCTCACCGCCGCGAATGACGACCTCCTTGCTGCGGCCCACGATGCGATAGTTGCCGTCTTCGCGTTTGCGGGCCAGATCGCCAGTGTAGAGCCAGCCCTCGGCATCGATGGCCCGGGCGGTGGCGTCAGGGTTTTTGTAATATCCAGACATCACGCAATGCCCGCGCACGCGAAGCTCGCCGGAGACTCCCAGCGGCTGGGGCGAGTGTGAGATCGAGTCGACGATCTCGACTTCGAGCCCTGGGATCGGCCGGCCCACTGTGCCCACGCGAACTTCGGTCGGATCGTCCACCGAGGTGAAGGTGATGATTGGCGACGCTTCCGTCTGGCCGTAGCCAATACAGATTTCGCCCACGCCCATCACGGTCTCGACCTTGTTCATGAGCGGCAGCGGGCAAGGCGCGCCTGACATGATCCCCGTCCGCAGACTCGAATAGTCGAACTCGCTGAAGCGGGGGTGATCCAGCAGAGCGCTGAACATGGTGGGAACGCCGTAGATCGCGGTGCAGCGTTCCTCGTGAATCGCTCTCAGGGTGGCGAGAGGATCGAAGGCGGGGGCGGGTACAACAACCGCCGCGCCATGAACCACCGCGACCATCACCCCCAGCACACAGCCGAAACAGTGGTAGAACGGCACGGGCAAGCAGATGCGATCCAGTTCTGTATAGCGCAGGCGTTCTCCGGTATAGAACGCATTGAGCAAGACGTTTGTGTGAGTCAGCATTGCACCCTTGGGCAGGCCGGTGGTCCCGGAGGTGAACTGGATGTTGTGCACATGGCTCGGGTGGATCTGCCGCGCGCGGTCGCGTACGGCAAGGGAATCGGGATCGGCGTGAGACACAAGTTCCCGGAAGGACAGCCAGCCGTGCCCGGGTCGATCGCCAAGCGCGATGACCCGCTTCAGGGCGGGATAGCGTGGGCAGGACCATGCTGAGGCGGCGGCGTTTGCGATCTCTGGGCAAAGGGTTTCGACCATGGCGCGGAAGTTGGAGTCCTTGTAGGCTGCTCCCACGATGAGCGTGGAGACGTCGGCGAGCGCGAGTGCGTCTTCGAGCTCGTGGATCCGGTAAGACGGATTGACGTTCACGAGCACTGCGCCTGTGCGTGCGGCAGCGAGCTGAGCGAACACCCACTCGGGGACATTCATGGACCAGATGCCGACGTGTTCGCCGGCCTGAATGCCCAGTTCGATCCAGGCCGCGGCGACCTTACTTACCTGGCGATCGAGCGCTTGCCAGGAGATGCGAAAGCCGATGGCGGGGAAGACGAGCGCATCGCGATCTGGAAAGCGTTGCGCGGTCTCGTGGAGTGATTCGCTCACGGTCTTGCCGGCGACCCAGGGAGCCTGGGGGGAAGCGTCGTTCATGGCCGGGGTCTCGCGGATCGAGGACGCGGGTGATTCGCCTGTCTGGGCTCAGGAATGTGCTTCGCGTGCTGGGCTGCGCGGGTCGTGCTGCGCCCAGGCGGGCGGGCGCCTTTCCAGGAATGCGCGTACGCCTTCACGCCCTTCGTCGGAATCGCGTGCCTTGAGGCTGGCCTCGATCGCGGCTGTGAGCGCGGGCGTTCCTGTCCTTTCCTCAAGCAATCCCTTGATCGCGGCAAGCGCATCGGGCCCACCCTCCGCCATGAGCGATCCGATCCGGAGCGCCTCGGCCACGCAGTCATCCCGCGTGGTGACCGAGGTGACGAGTCCCCAGTCGCAGGCTTGCCTGGCCGGGATCAGCTCGCCTGTCAGCAGGAGCCGCCTCGCCCGGCGATCGCCGATCGCGCGCACAAGATCGGGCAGCACGACCGCGGCCACCAGCCCGCGCCTGGCCTCGGGATAGCCAATGCGGGCGTTCTCGGCCGCGATTGCCACGTCGCATGCGCCTGCGATCCCCGCCCCACCCGCGATGGCGTCGCCATTCAGGGCCGCGATCGTGGGTTTGCGTGACGCATGCAGCGTGGTCAAAATGCGCGCGAGCCGCTCCAGCCGCACCCGCGCGGATTGGTTGCGCTGCAGATCGCCGAGTGCAGCCTCCGCCCCGGCTTCCTTGAGATCCATTCCCGCGGTGAAGGCCGCTCCCGCGCCCGTGAGCACGACCGCGCGCACCCGCTCATCACCCAGCACGGCGGCAAGCTGATCGAACAGGCGATCAAGCAGCGCCAGCGAAAGCGCATTGCGCTGATCGGGCCGATTGAGCATGAGGATCGCGGTTGGGCCGCGATGTTCGCATAAAACAAGATCTGTTGATGTCATGATTCAGCCTCGCAAGCGGCCGGCGCGGCGGGATCGGGGATCGGCAGCTCGAGCAGGACTGTCCCGAGCGCCTTGCCCTGGGTGTCGAGCCGGCACGAACGGCTCGCGCCCCCGCCAAGCGCGTGTTCGATCACGAAGTTGAACGCGAGCAGCCCTGGGATGCAATAGCGCGTCACCCGGCCGACGCCCATGGGGGCCAGAAAGTCGGCCACGCGCTCTTCGGTGAGATGAGTCAATAACCAGGCATATGCCGTTGCGTTGAGCGCGCGCACGCCGATGTTCGAGCGGTCACCCTTGTCTCCCGAGCGGGTGCGGGCGAGCGATCCCAGCCGGGCCTGCCGAGTGGTGCTCATGGCGTCTT
>DAIDHX010000154.1 GCA_027451885.1 Planctomycetales bacterium | reverse complement strand
TGCGTCCTCTGTACGAGCAGAACGCGCACGGTCTACGCAACCGCGCGCGGTTTCCCCGTACAGAGACTTAACGCAAACTTGCCATATTAAATGAGGTAAGTTGCTTGATCTGGGCCTTTCTGCGACGGGTCAGGAGAGTGGTAAGGGTTGTAAGGATTGCAGGGGGGTATCAGCAGCGCGCGTGGAACGTGCACGGTGTACATACGAGCGGGTGAATTCGTGCCTGGTCCGTCCTCACTGCCTCCGCCCGGCCGGTCACCCTACGAGCGGCAAGGGCGTGGTCGCGCGGGGGTTGCGAGGGAGGTCGGGGAATCCGTTCATCGACGTCGAGGCGGCGTCGCGGTGTGAAACGGCACGCCCATGATCCATGCCCGCGGAATGGGAGGCCGCGTTCAGAGGGGGTGCCAGAGGTAGCGCAACAGAGCAAGGCAAAGGAACAGGACCGTGATCCGCCAGGCCCACCTTCGGAGGATGGCGCCGCTGGAGACGGTGGCGGATTCTGGGAGTTCTCGGGCCACGAACTCGTCGTAGTCGAAGTCGTCATCGGATCCGTATCCGGCGGGAATGCCTGCTTCCCAGACATCCGCATCTTGCGCCCAGCCGGTCTCGGCATCGGAGCCGCATTCCTTGCACGAAAGCGCGCCGAGTGGAACCTCTGCGCCGCAGTGTGGGCAGACGAATGTCTCCCGTCTTCGCTTTGGTTTCATGGGGAATTGCTCCCGCGGCTTTGGCCAGGCGCCTCGCGTTTTGCGACAACGACCGCCTGGTCGCTTGCCAGGGCGAACACGAATTATGCCGGCGGGCGTGTGCGTTCTTCAACAGCCGCGTGAAGCAACCGCTGGAATCTGGCGTCGGAGCTCCCAGGAGGACAGGGGACCCGTAGCGGAACGACGCGCAGCCCCCAGGAGAGACGACGGCAGAGGTCGAGTCGAGGACTGGCGCGGCGCGGTTGCGGATCGCTCGATGATTCGACGCCCGAGTTGGCCACGAAACGGCCTCCTCAAGCGCCTGGCGGCCGCACGTTGCCGCGGGATCGTCAGGTTCACCGCTTGACGTTTTTTTGAGGAAGGCGCGAGGGACGCGGTCGCTGAGATGTCCCGCTGCAAGCGGCTGTGAGGCGATCCGCATTGCCCGATTGACCAGGAAGGTCTATGATCCCCGCGCTGACGCGATCGACAACCGACTGGGTCGGCCGGCGAAAGGAATCGCACCATGACGAGCACGGCCGATGGTTCGAATGAGGATGCTCCGGGTTCGCCTGGGGAAGAACCGTCAAACCGGGGCAACCCGCATGTGCCTGGCCTCGACGGAATCCGCGGTCTCGCGGTGCTACTGGTCTTTGTGTTCCATGTTTTCCAGGCTGAGCCCACGCCTGGCGGACTGGCTGCGCGTCTGGGCTATCAACTCACTCGGTTCGGCCAGACGGGCGTTGACCTGTTCTTTGTGCTTTCCGGCTTTCTGATCACCGGCATTTTGTACGATGCCCGGGGTTCGCGTTCGTATTACCGCAATTTCTACGCGCGGCGGGTGCTGCGGATATTTCCGCTTTATTTTGGCTTCGCCTTTCTGATCATTGAGGTGTTGCCGCGGCTTGCCGGAATCCGTGGAACCGACCTCACGTGGACCGCGCTTGGGACCTTTTCGGCGAATTTCGCCATGACGGCTGGCGTGCGCGGGGGATTGCTCGGCCATTTTTGGTCGCTGGCGATCGAGGAGCAGTTCTATCTGCTGTGGCCGTTTGTTGTGGCGTTTTTCGATCGCAAGTCCCTGCTCCGAATCTGCGCGGTGGGGATCGCGCTTGCGGCATGTGGCCGCTGGATTGTGGAGTCGCGGGGGATTTCGAGCTTCATGGTCACCCCGTGCCGGATGGACCAGCTTCTGGTGGGATCCTTTCTTGCGCTTGCCCAGCGTGGACCTGGCGGGCTTCGCGGCTGGTTACGTTGGCTTGGCCCCCTGGGTACGGCGGCCGTGGCCATGGCCCTGGTCCTCACGCCGGCGTTGCGAGACAGCCGGACCGCCTGGCCGCAAGTGATCAAGTATCCGCTTCTGGCCGTGCCGTTTGCAGCCCTGATTGTGCTCGCCGTCGCGCCTGGCGAGCGCTCCCGGATCGCCCGCGTGCTGGAGCGGCCGTTCCTGCGCTGGCTGGGCAAGCATAGCTACGGCCTCTATGTGTATCATCCCCCGCTGATCGTGCTTTTGGGCTGGCTTTCAGCGCGTTTCGCACCTGGGATCGCCCCGGATTCCGGCTTCAGCGTGGTGGGTGCGGGCCTACGTTTTGGGCTGGTGTCGGTTCTCTCATGCGCAGCGGCCTGGTTGAGCTGGACGTACTTCGAATCACCGATACTTCGGCTCAAGCGTTACTTTGAATACGCTCCCGCGTCAGACCCTGGGGAGAAGCGACCTTTACAAGCCGGCCGCGACGACGTGAGAATATCGCTTTGGTTTCCCGGTCGCTGAAACCGCGAGGGTCACACGAGGTGCACGAAGAAGCCATCCGCAAGGCGGACGTTCTGATTGAGGCGCTTGGGTTTATCAGGAAGTTCCACGGACGGTTCACGGTGATCAAGGTAGGCGGATCGGTCATGGAAGATCCGCAATCGCTTCGCGCGCTTCTTGTCGACGTTGTGTTCATGCAGACGGTCGGCATGCGTCCGGTTCTGGTGCACGGCGGGGGCAAGGCGATCACGGCCGCGATGGAGCGTGCCGGGCTGGAAGCGCGGTTTGTGCGTGGCAGGCGTTATACCGACGAGGCGACGCTCGAGATCGTGGCCCGGGTGCTTGCTGAAGAAATCAACGCCGACATTGAGCGTCACATCAACAAGTTCGGGGGCCGCGCCTCGGGCCTGCACCACAAGACGCACCAGTGCCTTTACGGGCGGAAACTCTGGCTCGACGATCCTTCGGGGGAGCGTATCGATCTGGGTCGTGTGGGCGAGGTTGACGAGGTCGACGCGACACCGATCGAGAATCTGTGTCTAGCCGGTGTGGTGCCGGTGCTTCCCTCGCTGGCGGAAGATCAGGACGAGGAAGGGCGTTTGCTGAATGTCAACGCGGACACGGCGGCCGCGGCTGTGGCCCAGGCGATCAAGGCCGACAAGCTTGTGTTTCTTACCGACACGCCGGGCATCCTGCGGGACAGGAACGAACCTGGCAGTCTGATCCGGGGTCTCAATCCCGCCACGTGCCAGGAGCTGATCGCGCAGGGCGTGATCGATCGGGGGATGATTCCGAAGGTCGAGGCGTGTCTGGCGAGCCTTGAGGCGGGTGTCAAGAAGACCCACATCATCGACGGCCGGCTGAGTCATTCGTTACTTCTTGAGATTTTCACACAAACCGGCATTGGGACCGAGATCACCCGCGACGACGGTCAGGAAGAAGAGCGCGGCGTCGCCCGCAGGACCGTGATGGCCCGCGTTTAGGGCCTGCGCGACAGCCCGGATTCCAGGAGCGCTCGGAAGGTAGGGCGCTTGGTTGTTCCAAGAAGGAGACACGCGTGCCCGCCACGACCTTGCAGGCTTCGCCACCGGCATCCTCGGCTGAGACGATTGCGCGGTTCGAGCGCTATGTGATCGGCAATTACAGGCGATTCCCCGTGTGTCTTGATCACGGCGAGGGATCTCTTGTGTGGGATGCCGAGGGGAATGAGTATCTCGACTTTTTCCCTGGCTGGGGCTGCAACCTGCTTGGGCATTGCCCGCCGCGGGTGGTCGAGGCCGTGCGCGACCAGGTTGGCAAGCTGATCCACGTGCCGAACACCTGGTACATGGGGCCGCAGGGGGACTTTGCGGAGGCGCTTGCGACGCGTTCGTTTTGCGGTCAGGCGTTTTTTTGCAATAGCGGCGCGGAGGCGAACGAGGCCGCGATCAAGCTGGCCAGGTTGCACGGGAATCCGCACGGGCGTTCGAAGATCGTGACGATGGAAGGGAGCTTCCACGGCCGCACGTACGCTGCGCTTTCGGCGACTGCGCAGCCCAAGTATCACGCTGGCTGTGAGCCGATGCTCCCCGGCTTTTCGTACATTCCGTTCGATGATCTGGACGCCGCCCGGCATGCCATCGACGACCATACGGCCGCGGTTCTGGTCGAGCCGATTCAGGGTGAGGGAGGCATTCGCATCCCGCGGGCGGGTTATCTTGGCGCACTGCGCAAGCTTTGCGATGAGCGTGGCGCGATTTTGATTCTCGATGAGGTCCAGACCGGCATGGGCCGCACGGGGCGCTGGTTTGCCTACCAGCACGAGGGCGTCGAGCCCGACGTGCTTACCTGCGCCAAGGCGCTTGCGGGGGGCGTGGCGGCCGGCGTGCTGCTGGCGAAGCCGGAAGTCGCGGCCGCGCTCAAGCCTGGGATGCACGCCTCGACCTTCGGCGGCAACCCGATCGCCTGCCGCGCAGGGCTCGCGGTCGTTGAGACCATCGAGGCCGAAAACCTGCTGGACCGCGCGTGTGCGATCGGCGAACGATTCCGCGGCTGGTTCGAGCAGCTCCGCGCCAAACGCCCGGACCTGATTCAGGACATCCGGATCTCGGGCGTGATGATTGGGGTCGAGCTGGCGATCGATGCCTCGTTTGTGGTGGCCCAGAGCCTGGAACGGCGGTTGCTGGTAAATGCGACGCACGGGACGGTGCTCAGGCTGCTCCCCGCGCTGACCATTACGGATCGAGAGATCGACCACGGCTGCGCGATCCTCGCTGAAATTCTCGAGTCCGCTCCTGTCTGAGACGATATCCCCAGCCATGCCGCGCCACTTTGTCGATCTTTTTGAATTCGATCCCGCCATTGCACGGCGGTTGATTGAGCACGCGCTTGCCGTTAAGACCGCGGGCTCGGGCCGGCCGCTGTCCCTCAAGGGGCGCTGTCTGGGCCTGCTGTTTGAGAAGCCCTCGATGCGCACCCGCGTGAGCTTCGAGGCGGCGATCACTCGGCTGGGCGGCTCGGCGATTTTTCTCCGCGGCGATGAGGTCGGCCTGGGCGTTCGCGAGAGCGTCGCGGATTTCGCCCGCGTCATCAGCCAGTATGTCGATATCCTTGCGGTGCGGACGTTTTCGCACAAAACCGTGGAGGAGCTGGCCAGGACTGCGCAGATCCCTGTGATCAACGCGCTTTCGGACGCCTCGCATCCGTGCCAGGCCATGGCCGATATGATGACGATTCTCGAGCTGACGGGTGAGGTTCGGGGCAAGACGCTCGCGTTTGTCGGCGACGGCAACAACGTGGCGCGCTCGCTGGCCGTGGCGTCTGCCATGCTGGGGGTGAACTTCGTGCTTGCGTGCCCGCCCAGGTACGCCTTCCCGAGCGACTTTCTCGAGCGCAGGGCCGGGCGATTTCCGGATGCGCCGATCCGAATCGAGCACGACCCGAAAAAAGGGGTCGCCGGGGCCGACGTGGTGTATACCGACGTCTGGGCCAGCATGGGTCAGGAACACGAGGCCGAGAACCGCAAGAGTCACTTTGCGAAGTACCAGGTTGACGATGCGCTGCTCGGCCTGGCCTCGCCAGGCGCGATCTTTTTGCATTGCCTGCCCGCCAAGCGCGGGGAGGAAGTTTCCTCGAGCGTGCTTGACGGCCCGCGGAGCCAGGTCGTGGTACAGGCTGCGAACCGGCTCTATTTCCAGATGGCGCTCCTCGAGTGGCTGCTCGAAGGGGACCGTGCACTGGGGGAGATCAGGCCTTGAAATCGCCCACCGAGCTTCGCCCCGTTTCGATCGAGCGGAGCTGGCTTCCGAACAGCCCTGGCAGCGTGCTTTATCGCTCGGGAGAGACGGTGGTGCTGTGCACGGCGCAGCTTGCCGAGAGCGTGCCGCCGTTCCTTGAGGGGAAGGGAGTGGGCTGGCTCACGGCCGAGTACGCGATGCTGCCTGGCAGCACGCCCACGCGTGCCCGGCGCGGGGGTGACGGCCGCTCGACGGAGATTCAGCGTTTGATCGGCCGGGGCCTGCGTGCGATTGTCGACCGCCAGGCGCTCGGACCGTTCACGATCCACGTCGATGCCGACGTGCTCAACGCCGATGGCGGAACCCGCACCGCGTCGATCACGGCGGCGTTCATTGCCGTCGTCGACGCCGTGCGCGCGCGCTTTCCCGACCGTGTGGGAGAGATTCTCCACGATAGCCTCGCCGCCGTGAGCGTGGGCGTTGTCGCGGGCGAGTGCGTGCTCGACCTTGATTACGAGCACGATTCCCGGGCCGAGGTCGACTTCAACGTCGTCCGGCTGGGCAAGGGGGGGCTCGTTGAGGTCCAGGGTACGGGCGAAGGCGGTACGTTCAGCCGCCGGCAGCTTGACACCCTGCTCGATCTGGCCGACGCCGGCATCGACCGCCTGACAGCGCTCCAGCGCCAGGCTCTGGGCGAGGATTGGCCGTTTCGCGTCTAGACCGCAGCCGTTCGACGCGGTTCTTCCACCCCGAGCCGAGGGGCGTGGTGGGCGGGATTGAAGTGATTTCGGTCGAAGCGCTCTTGGCAGTATTTGCGCGATGTGGTAACAGACCAACATTGAGCTGCCGGCGTTCCTCTCTTGCGCGAGTTCGCGCCTGCGCCGGCGGTGGATCTTGTTTTTGGAACGACCCGTCCCGCCCCTGTTGGATGCGGGGGTTCGCGTGGGGCCCTGCCTGATCGAGGCACGCCCCTTTTCGTCAGGAGAAGGATCTCCCATGAAAGCGATGTTGACCGCGGCCGCACTCTCCCTGGCCGCGACCATGCCCGCGTGGGGACAGGCGCCGGCGCCATTTCCAGGTCAGGGGCTCGGCGCGGGATCGGCCGGCGCGGGGCAGGGATCATCGCTGGGCGCCATCGCCCGCGACCCGTTCTATAGCGCCAGCCGCACCAAGGACCCCAAGGTACGCAAAGCCGAGAACGGCCCGGAACTGACCCCCGCGGACAATCTCAAGGCGCCTTCGATCGAACTCCCCAACGAGCCGATCGAGCCCTACCTGCTCACCAAGGATGTGGGTCCCTTCATGGTGCTGGCGCGAACCTTCCGCGGGCCGGACTCCGAGCGCATGGCCCTCGCGCTTGTGAAGGAACTGCGCAACGACTTTGGGCTCCCCGCCTTCATCCTGCGGACCAAGGACTATCCCGGCAAGAGTCTGATTCGCGGCGCACCCCCCACGGCCGGCAGCGAGGTCATGAAGACCAACATCCGCATGCCGGAAAAGATTCGCACGATGGACGAGGCCTCCGTGCTCGTGGGCAACGAAAAGACCCTGGCAGGCTCCGAAAAACTGCTCAAATATGTGAAAACGCTGGATCCCAAGTGCCTGAAAGGCATGTCGTCTCCCTACTGGTGGCGGAAGGGGCTCTCCTATGCGCTGCGGACCACCAATCCCTATGTCGCCGCGCAGAACCTCTATCCCAAGACCCGCGACCGACTCATGATCCAGATGAACAGCGGGAACCGGAGCATCGCCAACTGCCCGGGCCGCTTCAGCTTGCAGGTCGCGGAGTTCTCTGGTCGTACCTCCTATATCTTCAATGGTTCCGAGAATCAGAATCCCAATCAGCACGACCTGCGCACGAGCCCGCTGCGCACCGCCGCCACCGATGCCGAGCGCCTGGCGGACAAGCTCGCCAGGCAGCCGGAATTCCAGCAGCTCGGGCAACCGGTTTATGTTTATCACGACCGCACCTCGAGCCGCGTCTATGTCGGCTCGTTCAACTCGGCCGTCGACCGCAACGCGGGTCTGGTGCGCGAGCAACTGCTCAAGATGGCGGTCCCGATGCTCAAATCGGATAAGAACAGCCGCGGCCTCGACACCATGATCGTGCCGGCCATCGCGCTCACCGACCTCGATGCCATGAAGGAAGGCATCAAGTAATCGAGGACTCGCCCGAGCAAGCGTGCCTGCTCGTTTACGAGCCTGGGATCTTGAGCCGGCTCAAGCCCGTTGCGGGTTTGAGTCGGCTCGCTTCGTTTTCCTGGCTGGTTTTGTGCTGGCCTTGCGCGCGGCGGCGAGCCTGGCGGCCCGCGAGTTCTGTTTGAGATGGGTCGTCACGTCGACCAGGCACATCGACAGGCTTTGCCATAACGGCTCGCACTGGAACGCCACGGTGCCGCCTCCACGCTTGCGCTGGGCGATCGTGAAGTTGATGTCCCCCACGCAGACGAAATGGGTCGCTTCCGACCGGGCCGAGATCGCCAGCTTGGCGTGGTCGTCTGGCTCAGGCCAGGAAATATCGATTCCCAGCGGCGCGAGGTTGATCCCCTTCATGTCGACCACGGTGTGGATCTTGTCGCTGTCGAGCGACGGCGGTTTGGGGTCGTGCTCCCAGGTTTCCACGTCGAGATTCTCATGAAGCGCGGGGCCGACGAGGTCGTTATAGAAGTCGAGCCCCCAGGTTTTGTTCTTGGCCATGGCCAGGAACTTGGTGCCGCCTTTTGAGTGGAACGGCAGCACGGCGGAGAGCGGAGTGCCGCCGCTGGCAACCTGGTCCTTGATGAGCAGCACGCGGGGATCATCGGGCGTGTTCTGGAGCTTTGCGGGAATACCCGATGCGAGGTAGACGTTCGGCTGCTGGGCGGCATACATCTGCCTGGCGATTTGCTGAGCGACGCTGGCGTCCTGGAGCGTGATGCAGAGAAACGTCTGTGCGTTTGGCTCGCCGGTTCTGGGGAACGCGTACGCGCCTTTCGGTGGGAACCTGGGCGTCGACTGGATGAGCCAGAACGCAGTGCTGGAGTCGAGATCGAACGCGAGCACGCCTTTTGTATGGCCGCGCGACCCGTTGGTTTTCCCGGTGATGGGGTTTTCGTCGTTGTAGAAGTACCAGCCGAGATTGGGGTTCGCCGCCGCGGTCTTGCCGTAAAGCTGAGCGAGCGTGTTTGGCAAGGCGCCGTCGCGGTCCACGTGGTGCGAGGACAGCGTGAGCCGCCCGGCCGCGGCCATGCTCGAATCAAAATAGACGTATTCGGTTCCAAGGCCGAGCGCGGTTCCGCTGGCCACGGATTTGCCTGCCGCCTTGTACATGAACCACCAGTCGATCGGCTGGCCGTTGTCAGCGAGTGCGGATAAAGGCATGGTAACCTTCGCTTTCGAATTGCAAGGAAATGCGTCGTGCGCCGCTGCCTTGACCATAACGCGCTTTCGAGTAGTTGAATTCGAATTCAAGGTGGGGCGACGGCCGCGAGGCACCTGGATCGAGCCGCGATCCCCGTGGCCGGTCCGCCTGTATGGGGCCTGGCCCTGGTCGCGTTTTGGGCCCTGGTTTTCTAGAATGAGCGGGAGAGTCGCCGAGGTCTTCTGCTCGGTGAGCGGGAGAGGACCATGCGATGGCCTCACAGTCGCCGGCAAATGACGCGGTGGATCCTCGCGAGCCGTTCGCACTCGCTGCGCCGCATGCACTTCCGATCGAAGACGTTCTTGATCGTCTTGCGGTCGACCCGGGACGGGGCCTCAGTGACGACGAAGTCGCGTTGCGTCAGAAGGCTGCCGGGCTGAATCAGCTTGCAGAGCCACGAATTTCACCAGGCTTTTGGCGATTCGCCCGTCAATTTCTGGAGCCTGTCATTGGCATCCTGCTTGCGGCCGCGATTCTCTCGGGATTCCTGGGCGACTGGATCGACACACTGGCGATCCTGGCGATTGTGCTGCTGAACGGCGTGCTTGGATTTGTTCAGGAAGAGCGGGCCAGGCGGGCGATTGCGTCGTTGCGGAGGCTTTCCGCGCCTGTGGCGAAGGCACTTCGCGGCGGCGGTCTGCGGGTGATCCCAGCGCGGGAGCTTGTTCCCGGCGATCGAATCGCACTCGAGGCAGGCGACCGTGTTCCGGCCGATGCACGTCTCATCCACTCCTACGAGGTTCTGGCACAGGAATCCGCGCTCACCGGTGAATCAACCTCGGTCGCGAAGGATGCGCACGCGGTTCTCGATCGCGCGTCGGCGGTTGGAGACCGCGGGAACATGGTTTTTCTTGGTACGAATCTCACAGCCGGTAAGGCCGACGCGGTGGTTGTGGCCACCGGGATGGCCACCGAGCTGGGTAAGATCGCCGGTCTTCTCGAGGAAACGGAGGCGCCGCAAACGCCGCTCCAGCGCCGGCTGGCCGAGCTCGGAAAAGTGCTTCTGGGCACCGTTCTGGGCATCGTGGCGGTGATTCTTGTGCTGCGGTTGCTCCGCGGCGGTGATTTGCTGGAATCGTTTCTGCTTTCGGTGAGCCTGGCGGTTGCGGCGGTGCCGGAGGGCCTGCCCGCCGTGGTGACGCTTGTGCTCGCCATTGGCCTGCAACGGCTCGTGCGGCGCAATGCGCTTGTGCGCGAGCTGCCGAGCGTGGAGACGCTTGGGGCTGTGACGGTGATCTGTTCCGACAAGACCGGCACGCTCACGCGCAACGAGATGACGGTCCGTGAGGTGGTGACTGGCAGCGCCCATTTTCACGTGAGTGGCGTGGGCTATGAGCCGAGCGGCGGGTTCCATCATCGCCGCGTGGAAGGTCAGAGTGGGTTCGGGGAGTCTGTTGAACCGCAGGACTGGCCGGACCTGATGCGTGCGATGCGGATCGCGGCGTGGTGCGGCTCGGCGCGGCTTTCTCCCCGCACCGACGGTGAGGCGGGCTGGCAAGTCGTCGGCGATCCGACCGAAGGCGCGCTTGTGGTCGCTGCTCGCAAGGCAAGGGTGCACGCTCACGAGCGAGAGAAGCACGTCCTGCACGAGATCCCTTTCGATTCGGAGCGGAAGGCGATGTCGGTGGTGGTTCGTGGCGCGGATGATTCCGCGACGATGTACACCAAGGGCGCGCCGGAGGTCATCCTGGGACTTTGCAATCGAGAATGGCGGCACGGTCGGATCGAGGCTTTGACGGCGGCACGGCGCAAGGAGATTCTGCACGCCGCCGCGGACATGGCGCACCGGGCGCTCCGGGTGCTGGCGCTCGCCGATCGCCACCATCCTTCGCGCCATCACGAAAGCGTGCGCCGGGAACACGACCTCGTGTTCGTGGGCCTCGTGGGCATGATCGATCCGCCTCGCGGCGAGGTCGGGGCCGCGGTCCAGACCTGCCGCGACGCGGGCATCAAGCCGGTCATGATCACGGGCGACCATCCCGCCACCGCGCTTGCGATCGCGCGGGAGCTCGGCATCGCACGCGAACTCGACCGCGTGCTCACCGGCCATGAGATCGACGCCCTCGACGACGCCCAGCTTGCCTCGATCGTGGCCGGCGTCTCGGTCTACGCCCGCGTCTCGGCCGAGCACAAGCTTCGGATCGTGCGTGCCTGGAAAGCGCGGGGGGACGTGGTGGCCATGACGGGAGACGGCGTGAACGATGCGCCCGCCGTCAGGGCTGCCGACATCGGCATCGCCATGGGTGTCACCGGCACCGACGTCACGAAAGAGGCATCCGACATGGTGCTCACCGATGACGATTTCACGTCCATCGTGAGCGCGGTCGCGGAAGGCCGAGGTATTTATGACAATATCCGAAAATGTATTCATTACCTGCTCGCCAGCAATGTGAGCGAGATCCTGATCATGCTGGCCGCCGCGGTGGTCGGTTGGCCTGCGCCTTTGACGGCGATCCAGCTTCTTTGGCTCAATCTGGTCAGCGACGGGCTCCCTGCGCTTGCGCTTGGGCTGGAGCCGCCTGAGCGCGACATCATGCGCAGGCCGCCGCGGCCGCCGCGCGAGCGGATCATCACGCGCGAGGGAGGGCTGCGGATGCTTGCCCACGGCACCCTCATGGGTGTTGTGGGGGTTGCCGCGTTCGCTTACAGCCATGGGACAACCGGCGATGTTCATCGCGCACGCACCACGGCCTTCTGCACGCTCGCGCTGACCCAGCTCTTCTTCTCGTTCGCATGCCGCAGCCAGCGATTCACACTCCCCGAACTGGGGCTTTTCACCAATCCTTATCTCTTCGCGGCCATCACGGCTTCCGCCTTGTTACAGTTCACGGTGGCGACTCTGCCGCTCCTTCACCCCGTGTTCGACATCCCAGCGCAGCCCGGAGCGGACTGGCTGCACATTTTGCCGTTTGCCTTGCTGCCCGTGACCGTCGTGGAGCTTGCAAAATTCGCGCGGTTCACACGCGGGCGCCAGGCCCCATCCAGCACATCCGCGAGCTGAGGATTCTGCTCTTTCCGATGCTGCCGATCTCGACCAAGATGGTCAGCTCGGAAGGCGTGGGAAGGTGCGTGGGGATACTGGCTTTTCCTGGCTCGAGCAAGATGACGCAACAAACAAATCCGCAGCCGATCGTGATTGTGCTTGGTACCCGAAATCGCAAGAAGCGGGACGAGATGGCCGAGCTGGTAACGGGTCAGCCGGGCTTCCAGACGTTGAGCGCGCGCGTCTTGATTCATGCGCTCGATGAGTATCCTGAATCGATCGACGTGGTCGAGGACGCACCCACGTTCGCGGGCAACGCCCGCAAGAAGGCGTGTGAGCAGGCTGCGCGCCTGGGGCGCTTTGTGCTCGCGGACGATTCGGGGCTTGAGGTCGATGCGCTCGGAGGCGCACCCGGCGTGCTTTCCGCTCGCTACGCCGGCGAGCCGTGCGACGACGCGGCCAATAATCGCAAGCTGCTCGACGCCCTGGCGAATGTTCCCGACGCCGATCGAGGCGCTGGGTTCCGCTGCTGCCTCTGCCTGGCCGATCCCACCGGCCAGCCTCGGATCGAGGTCGAGGCCGCCTGCCGCGGCCGAATCGCCCACGCGATCCATGGCGCAGGGGGGTTCGGCTATGATCCACTTTTCATCATTCGCGAATATCACAGGACCTTCGGCGAGCTTTCGACCCTGGTCAAGCATCACCTCAGCCACCGCGCCAGGGCGTTCGGCCTGCTGCGGCCGAAACTCCAGATGCTGATTGCTTCAGGATCAATGGACGCGTGAGCTCGGCCGTTCGTGAGCTGGATCAAACACAAACGCCCCCGAGGGTGACTCGAGGGCGTCTGGCGTTCGATCGGTCGTGGAGCGAGGCCGTCTGGCTCAGTGCAGCCATTTGGCGTGCTTGCGGCCGAGGATCGGGTAGCGGGCGTCGCACGGGTCGCAGGGGGGAACCGTCGTGAAGGGCGCCTGGCTCGAGGCCATCACGCTCTGCGACGAGGGCATCACCACCGGCTCGCAGTGCACAACCACGGGCACCTTCACGCAGACCTCCACCGGAACCTGCTTGCACACGGTCCGAGGCGTGCAGATGGTCTTGTTCTCAACCACCTGGCGGCACACCGTCACGGGGCAGCAGATCGTTTTGGGCTCGACCACCTGCCGGCACACCGTGTAAGGCACCTTCCGCACGCACTGGATCGTCCGCATCTCGCAGGTTGTCACCGGCACGTACTTCACGCACGGATCGACCACCGTTTCGCAAACCTTCTCGCAGACCCGCTTCACGCAGGGGACCTGAACCATCCGGCAAGTGGTCACGGGGACCTGCCTGGTGCAGACCTCGCTCACCATCCGGCAGGTGGTCACGGGAACCTGCTTGTAGCAGACATCCTGGACGGTGCGGCAGGTGACGATCGGCACCCGCCTGGTGCACGTTCTGGGTACCATCCGTGTCACGGTGCAGGGGACCTGCCTGGTCGCGGTCTCGCGAACCATCCGCGTCACGGTATAAGGAACCTGCTTCGTGCACTTCACCGGGTCGTACTCGGTGACCGTGTAGTTCTCGCGGCGATAGGCGGTCCGGGGGCAGTACCTGGTCATCGACACGGGCACCCGCTTGGTCACCGTGCGGGGCTCCATGGTGCAGACCGTGTACGGCACCGTCTTGTAGCAGGTTTCCTGGACCGTCTTGCGGACCGTCACGGGAACCTGCTTGACGCATTCCTGGGTGACATATTCGCAAACGGTCACGGGGACCTGCCTGGTCTGGGTCTCGACGACCTGGCGGCAGACCGTGACGGGGACCTGGCGCACGCACTCCTCGGCCACCATCTGGCAGGTCACCACCGGCACCTGCTCGCAGACCGTGTACGGCACCTGCTTGCAGACCGTGAACGGAACCTGCTTGCGCACGTACTCGGTCTCGTAGACCGTGCAGGCCACGTTTTCAGTGACCGTGCGCGGGCACTTGACGACCTTCTCGCACCAGGTGCCGGGGCACTCGTAGAGGCAGCCGTTGACGCAGACCGACTTGCCAGGCACGTACACCTTCTGCACGACGGTCTCGTAGCAGGTGCGGGTGACGGGCTTCATCACGGTCCTGGGCGTGCAGACCTTCTCGCAGACTTCGCGGCAGCCGGTCTCGGTGACTGTCTTGTAGCAGGTGCGCGAGACCGTCTTGTAGCTTGTCGTTTGAACAGGTTTGCAAACGGTGTAACGGCATTCCTTGAGCACGGACTCACGGATGGTGCGGCAGACGTTGTAGGAGCAGGTGCGATACTCGGTGCGTGTCACCGGCCGCTGGACCGTGTACCGGCACTCCTGCATGACCGTCTCGCACACCGGCTTGCAGACCGTGTAAGCGACCTGCTTGTAGGCACAGCGTCGGACGGGGACCATCTCGGTCTCCGCCTGGCACTGCATGACGGTGTACTGGACCGGCACCTGCACGGTGTAAGGCACGCAGCGCGACTTCACGCGCTGAACAGCCCGGCAAACCGTGTATGCCACCGTCTTGTAGCACGTCTCCTGCACCGGGCGGCAAACCGTGTAGGGCACCGTTTTGTAGACGGTTTCCTGCACCGGCTGGCATACCGTGTAGCAGACGTCCTTGTACGAGGTCTCGCGCACTTGCCGGTTCACGGTGTACGCGCAGGTCTTGAACGAGGTCTCCCGCACCGGGCGCTCGACGGTGTACGACCGGTTCTCGAGATGCGTCTCGCGGACCGGCTGATTGACCGTGTACGCCACGTCCTTCCAGACCGTTCGCACAACGGGGCGCGTGACGTTGTAACGCACCTCCTGTTGAACGGTTCGGTAAATCGGCTGCTGGATGGTGTACGGCTCGTCGCGCACCAGATGATCCACGACGTTCCGCGTGACATTGATGGTCCGGGGCTGCATCACCGTTTCGCTTACGGTGCGCACCACCGGCACAACCTGGGTGTCATAAACGGTCTCCGGCACATTCTGGATGACCGTCTGACGCTGGAGTTGATACTGAATGTGCCCATCACACTCCTGGGGCACGGGGCAAACTCGAAACGATGCTCCACCCGCGTAACTCGCTCCCTGCGCCGGGTGGGCGGCTACGCTCAGGCCCAGTCCCAGGGCCAAAAGCACAACCGACCGCGGTAATCTCAACATCTGTCGCTCCACTAATCACTCCGGACCGACTCAGGCGCTCGATCGGTGCTTCGCGCTGGAATGGCTCCGCCAAGGCGCGAGACCGCCAACTCACTCCTAGGTTTCGTCCGGCGAAGCGAAGTTCCTTCAAGAAGTTTCTCCAAATTTCCTAACGGTTCTATTTTCCCAGAACGCAAGGTTTTCCCAGGCCCTATGTCAATCACTTAAACAGCCTGTATTCTCGGCAAGTTCGATCGAGCTTCACGGACCTGCGCTGTGCGAATGACCGTCAGAACTGGTTCTCGCCGCGCCCCCGGAACGACCCGCGCGGTTGAGCTGGTTCCACGGCCCAGGGACAGGGCGATGGCATGGCGTGGGTGCCGTCGCTGGCGCGCGCTAGCCCTGGACCTTCCCGAGCGGATAACCTGAACCGAGCGATCGCGTTGGCGAACTGAGTCGAGGCAGAAGGAGGCGGCGTGCGCCATGGCAAATGTGCTGGAGCGGTTTCGGATTGATGGGCGAACGGCGATTGTCACGGGGGGCTCGCGCGGGCTGGGGCGTGTGATCGCGCTTGCGCTGGCGCAGGCGGGAGCGCGCGTGGCCATCACGGCTCGGTCGAGCGCGACTGCGGAAGAAACGGCCGCGGCCATCGCGAGCGAGTCGGGGCAGCCCGCGATCGGGCTCGCCGTCGAGGTCACCTCGCGAACCCAGGTCGAGGATCTGATGTCGAAGGTTCTCGACTGGAGCGGGCGGATCGACATTCTGGTCAACAACGCCGGGATCAACATTCGCGGACCGATCGAATCCCTGTCCGAGAGCGACTGGGACGCCGTGATCGATACCAATCTCAAGGGACCGTGGCTCTGCTGCCGCGCTGCTGCGCCCGCGATGAAGAGCCGCAAGTGGGGCCGCGTGATCAATCTCTCGAGCATGCTTGGCGAGATCTCCCTGCCCGGGCGCACGCCTTATGCGTCGAGCAAGGGGGGGCTGACCTTGCTCACCAGGACGCTCGCGCTCGAATGGGCCAAGGACGGTATTAACGTCAACGCGCTTTGCCCCGGCCCCTTTGCCACCGAGATCAACACCGCCCTTTTGAACGACCCCCAGGTCCGGGCGGAAATGCAGTCGAATATTCCGCTCGCGCGCTGGGGCGACCCGCTCGAGCTTGGCCCGGCGGCGGTGTTTCTGGCCTCGGAAGCCTCGAGCTTCATGACCGGCGCGACCTTGTTCATTGACGGCGGCTACACGGCTCGATAGTTGGAGAGATCACCGAGCATGAGCGAAGGACTCGTGAAGTCTGTACCCGCTGGCTTCCGCGCGGCGGGGGTGACGGCGGGCATCAAGGCCTCCGGACTACCGGACATGGCCGTTCTGGCGGCCGATGTTCCCTGCGCGGTTGCGGGTGTTTACACCACCAACCAGGTCTGTGCCGCACCCGTGAAGTGGTGCCGCGCGCTGACGCCTTGCGGGGATGGCCGGGGGGTGGTGATCAACTCCGGCAATGCCAACGCGGCCACGGGAGAACAGGGTCTCGCGGACGCCAAACGGACCGCCGCGATCGCGGCTGAAACCCTTGGCTGCAAGCCCGAGCAGGTGCTTGTGGCCTCCACCGGCGTGATCGGCCGCCTGCTTCCCATGCCCGTGATCGAGCGTGGCACGACCGCGGCGATCGCCGCGCTTTCGCGCGATCCCGCCGCGTTTGAAGCGGCCGCCCGCGCGATCATGACAACCGACACCCGGCCCAAGGTCGTGAACCTTCGAAAGGCCATTGGGGCCGCGGACGTCACGCTCCTGGGCATTGCCAAGGGCGCGGCGATGATCGGCCCGCGCATGGCCACGATGCTCGGCTTCCTGCTTACCGACGCCTGCGTGCGCCCGGACGACCTGCGATCGATTCTCGCGTTCGCCACCGATGTCTCGTTTAACTGCCTCTCGGTCGAGGGCCACGCGAGCACCAACGACACCGTGCTCCTGCTGGCCAGCGGCCAGGGCAAGCCGCTCGAGGGGGCGGAGCTCGAGACCTTTGCCAAATTGGTGCAGGAGGCGTGCCAGGCGCTCGCGATGGCGATTGCCGACGACGGCGAGGGCTCGACCCACTTTGTCACGATCGACGTCCTGGGCTGCCGCACCCGCGACGAGGCCCGCGCGATCGCACGCACCGTCGCCGAAAGCGCGCTCGTGAAGACCGCGATCCATGGCGCGGATCCAAACTGGGGACGGATCGTCTCGGCCGCGGGATATGCTGGCGTGCCGTTCGAGGAGTCGCAGCTTTCGCTTTCGATCAACGGCGTGGTGGTCTACGACAGGGGAACGCCGGCCGTCATCGACGAGCAGGCGCTCTCGGCCTCGATTCGTTCCCAGCGCCCGGTGGATCTGGTCCTCCAGTTCACGCTTGGGTCGGCCTCTTCGCGGTTCTGGACGTGCGACCTCACCGCGGAATACATCCACCTGAACGCGGATTACACAACCTGAGCGAATGACAGGGAGTATCCAGGAACAAGCTCACGGGTTCTGGAGCCGCTCTGAGCGCTGCGGGACCGGCCGCGACGGGCTAGATGACGCTGGCGAGCCGCTTGCGCGCGAGGATGGCCTCGTGGGAGTCGATGCCAGGGTCGACCGCGCGCTGGAATTGCGCGCGAGCGGCGGCCCTGTCCCCCTTCGCGAGATAGCATTCCCCCAGGTTGTAATACGCCCCCGGCTGGTCCACGGGCGAAGGGTCCTGCTCCAGGTAATCGTGCCAGGCGGCGATGGCCTCGTCGAAGTCGCCGAGAACGCGTGACGTCCGCGCGTGGAATGCATGGCAAACTTGCAAGGTTGTGCGGTCGCCGGAATAGCGCCCCGCGCCCGTGACGACCTCGCGGAGCAGGGCGCGGGCGAGGTCGGCGTCTCCCTTGAGCGCGGCGATCCTGGCGGCGGCCGCACGGCACCAGAGCAGGAGCTTGGGATCGGCGGCAAGAACCGCCGCCGCTCGCTCGAGCCGGCACGCCGCCTCGTCGATCCGGCCGAGCTCCACCAGAATGCGTGATGCGCCAAAGTCGAAGAGCGCCTGCATCTTGTCCTCGGCCTTGCGCAGCCCAACCGCGCCGGTGTTCGCAGCCCGGCTGAGCTCCGCGAGCGACTCTTCAAAACGTCCCGCCGAGCGATGGATCTCATAAAGGATCGTGTGGCAGGTGCGCACGTCCTCGATCTTGAGCGCCTCTTCAATGGCTGCCTGGGCTTCTTGCAGACGTCCCCGTTTGCGCAGGTTCTCCGCCAGGTGCGCAAGCGCGGTTGCAAGCGCATTCTGATTGCGGGTTTTCCTGGCAAAGTCGCAGGCCAGCCGGTCGAAATGCTCCGATCGGTCGATGTCGCCGAGCGTGGCGTAGGCTGCGCTCGCCTGGCGGAGCGCGCTTTGATGGATTGGGTCGTTCGCCTTCAGTTCAGCGGAGGCGGCGGCGTGTTCGGCGGATTCGGCGATCTTACCCAGATTGAATTCGCCCAGCGAAAGCCCAAGAAGTGCAATCGCCCGCGATTCCTGATCCGCGGGATTCGCGACCTCGAGCGCTGCCTCGAATTCCGCGACCGCGCCGGCCCTGTCTCCCTGCGCGTCCTTGATCTGACCAGACTGGATATGCAGAGCCGCGGTTCTGCGCACATTCGCGAGCCGTAGACTGGCTTGCGCACGCTGCCAGTTGCTCTCGTCGCCGCGTCCCACGCCCTCCAGCGCATTGGCCAGGTGGCGGCGAATTTCCGCCTCGAACTGGGGCGAGTGCTTAAGCGCGAGCAGCTTCTCGCCATGGGCGAGCGCCTCCGCGTGCCGCCCAGCGTGGCTGAGCATCCGCAGCAAGTGGAATCGCGCCAGGACACGCCCCGACTCACCCAGCAAAGACGGCTTGCGCACAAGAAACTCGAGAATGCGCATCCGCGAGGGGGTGCCGACGCTGCCTCCGCCCACCAGGATCGGAACGAAAAGCATGATCAGCAGGTCAACCAGGGTCAGACCCGCCAGGACCGAGATCAACAGAATCCAGAGGCGGAGTACACCTGGCATCGGATCTGGCTCCGGTCGAGAGGCGATTGGCTGGCAAGCCTGTGGGCGGACCTGGCGAACCTGCTGGCCTGGATTCTAGGGTAGACCCAGCGCGGGCTCAATGACCTGAAATACAACACGTGGCAGACGACCGTTGCGCGAGACTTTCATGAAGCGCGCTGCGTGCTTCGCTCTTGAGAGTTCGAAGCCGGGCGGGGATAATCCTCGCTCCGTCTGAATAATCTCGAGAGTGGGTCGAATTCCCGAGCAGACGGAAACCATCCCGCGTATTCCCGGCTGGATCTAAGAGCGCGAGGTCGATGAAAAACACGCTGCGGACGTTGGCTCTGCTCGCGAGCGGTCTTGTGGTAACGAGCGTCGCGGTGATCGTGGTCAACCAGACCGCGCAGGTGGTCGGCCTGGCTCGGGAAGTGAACCCGTGGCTGGGGACCGCGACGCTGTGGGGGTTGATCTCGCTCTACGGGGTGACTCTGGGTGTTCCGGTGGTGATGCTGGCGCGAATGCCGCGCCCGCTCGAGCCCCCCGCGGCTGACTCGGGCCCTGAGTTCGACGAACACCTGCGCAAGCTGGCCGAACGGCTCCGGGTCGAGCAACCCAGGGTGAATGGCCTGGTCGATCGTGGCTCGATCGAGAGCGAGCTCGCTGTGCTGGACCGCCAGGTTGAAGACGAGATCAAGCGGGTTGCGACCACGGTCTTTCTGTCGACGGCGGTTTCGCAAAGCGGCCGGCTGGACGCGATTCTGGTGCTCGCGGCCCAGTCGCGGATGATCTGGAAGATCGCCCACCTCTACTATCAAAGGCCGTCGCTACGTGAGATGGTCCATCTCTACGCCAACGTGACTGCCACGGCCTTTCTGGCCGGCGAGCTCGACGATCTCGAGCTGCACCAGATGATCCAGCCGCTCGCCGCGGGCTCGCTGGGCGCGGTTGGCGGTGCGATCCCTGGCATGCAGGTTTTCACCACGATCCTGGTGAATTCAATCCTTTCCGGCAGTGCGAATGCGTTCTTGACGCTCCGGGTGGGCATGATCGCCCGCGATTCGTGCCGCTCGCTGGTGGCCGTGCCTCGTGGCAAGGCGCGGAAGGCCGCGACCGCCCAGGCCGCTCGGCTCCTGGGGCTCATCGTCCGCGAAAGCGGCGCCCGGGTGCGCGAGGCCGTCTGGACCGAGCTCAAACTCAAAATGCCGCGCCCCTGGCTCGCACCCAAACGTCAGCCCGAAACCGTCTGATTCCCTCCGCGAATTCACCACCCCACGAGCTTGACAACTCTTCCGACCGTGCCGGAAACCCGGTTCGCCCGGCCCAAATGTCGGCGGGAACCGAAAAAAAGCGGAAGAATTCACGGATTTCGCTCTTTGCGGACACGCCAGATCTTGCTTATACTTTCCGATGGTTGGAAACCGAACGAGTGCGTGTCGGGGATCCCTTCGGAATCTGTTCGCTTGCCTCTCTCGCCTTTCCACCCACTTGGCCGACAGTGCGGCCGTTCGGACACGATCCGGCCTCGAAAAATCGGATCGCGACACTCAGGTCCAGGAGATAGATAGGTGGGTAAGAAACTGTATGTCGGAAACCTCGCTTACCGGGTGAGCAGCTCCGACCTGGAATCGTTGTTCTCGCAGTACGGCAGCGTGCAGAGCGCGGAGGTGATCTCCGACCGCGACACGGGCAGGAGCAAGGGATTCGGCTTCGTTGAAATGAGCAACGAGGCCGAAGCGCGTGCGGCCATCGACGCGCTTCACGACCACGAACATGAAGGCCGGCGCCTGACCGTGAACGAGGCTCGTCCTCGTGAGCCCCGTCCTGGCGGCGGTGGCGGCGGTGGCGGCGGCTGGCGCGGTGGCGGCGGCGGCATGGGTGCCGGCGGTGGCGGCGGCGGCCGTGGCGGTCGCGGCTACGATACCCGTCGCTACTGAGATCCCGTCCACGCTTGACGACAATACGGTCTTGCCGAATCATCACGTTCGTGGTGTCTCACTGTAACGGCAAGAACGGTTCGCCGTCTCGTCGTTGGGAAGCATGAATCCGCTGATCCCGACGGAATTCCAACCGATTCCGTCGGGTTGCTGTGCGCGCATTGCCTGTGGTGCCACGATCGCAGCGCCGCTCACTACGAGCGGGGTTTGACCGTACATCAGCGGGTCAAACTCGCGGGCCGGCGCCCCACGAGACCTGGCCCATGCGGTCCGATTGAGACGGTGTCTACCCTTCCGTCTTGCGATTGGCCGCGGCGAGCGGACGCAAAACCGCGAGCATCGTGTTCAGATGCGCGAGCCGCGGGCCAAACCGGTCGACGAAATCGCTCAGCGAAAAATCTCCGTCGAGCAGATTCTCGTGGTATTCGTCGACATAGTGAGCCAGGTCGCGCATGAGCGCGGCGTGGACCTGTTCGAGCTTACCCAGGGTCTCCTTGCAGAGATCAAGGATTGGCTCGTGGCCGTTCTGCCACTTCTCGAGCTCGGCAATCTGCCGTGATCGCTGTTCGCGATTCACCTGGAGCAGCTCGCGCGAGATCTCAAGTTGCTGGCGCTGCATCTCGAGCATCTGGCGCTGGTTCTCCAGCGTCTGGCTCTGAAGATTCGCGAGCAAGTGGAGCAGGAGGATCGGATCGTTGGGGTTGGCAACCGTTCCAGGTGCGCCCTGACCGGTTGGCGAGACCTCCATGCGATACGTCCATGCGGGCGCAGGCGACGACGGATTATCTGGAGCTGGCAACTCCGACCTCCTTCGCGGGCTCTGGGGCGAATCGCGGCGACTTTTCCCTTCGAATGGCCGTTTCAGCGCGCGACTCGAGCGAACTCACAAACTCATCTTACGCGACGGCCTTCGAAGGGCAAAGAGCAGTGGCCGGGATTCGCCAAACAGGCGGCCCGGCGGATCTTGCGTGGATGGCGTGCTGGGAAGTCGAAGCGGGTCAGGCGAGCTCGTCATCCTCAACGGCATGGCGAAGCGCATCGGGCAGGGCGTCGACGATGTCTCCGGCGATCATGCCGAGCTCGCCGTGATCATCGCGTGCGATGTCGCCCGCCAGGCCGTGGATGTGCGCGGCGAGAAGCGCTGCGCCGAAGGGCTCGAGGTGTTGCGCGACAAACGCGGCGGTGATTCCCGTGAGCACATCGCCAGATCCGGCGGTTGCCATGCCTGGATTGCCGGTGCGGTTGACGTGGTAGCGGCGCCCGTCTGTGATCACGGTTCCCGCACCCTTCAGCACCACGACCAGACGTTCGAAACGGTGCGCGAGTTCCCCCGCGCTGGCAACGCGGTCGTCGCTACCCTGGGGCGCAGGTTTGCCCGTGAGTCGCCCGAATTCTCCAGGATGCGGCGTCAGGATCACAGGCGAACCGGCCGCGGCGAGCAGATCGAGTTGGCCGACAAGCGCGTTCAGGCCATCCGCATCGATCACCAGGGGGCGGTTAGCCTGCTTGATCAAATACGCGACCAGACGGCGAATTGCGTCGGACACCCCGAGACCAGGTCCCACGGCGATCACATCGGCCTGGGCGACCAGGTTTTCCAGGATCGGCCTGGAGTTCTCGAAATCGACGAGGCCGAGCGTATCGTTCGGCAGGGGATAGGTCATGTAGGAGGGCTCGAAGCTGGCGACGGTCGGCTGGACTTCGAGGGGTGAGGCGATTTTGACCTTCCCCGCGCCTGCGCGAAGCGCACTTGCACCTGCAAGGGCCGCGGCCCCCGCCATGCCGCGGCTGCCGGCGATCACAAGGACCGATCCGAACATCCCCTTGTGGGCGTTTTCGGGACGTTTGGGCAGTAGCGGCGTTTCACTCACTCGTTCCAACCTGGTCACGCGCGGGAGGTCCTTTCAGCAGGAGAGATCAAGAAAATCCGTGGATCAAACGGGCCTGTCAATCTCTGGCCGCATTCCTGGCCTGACCCATGCGGCGGGCGATCAGGCTGGCCATGTGGCCGCCGTTGAAACCGGCGTCGATGTTGACGACCACGACATTCGACGAGCAGCTATTGAGCATCCCCAGGAGCGCGGCCAGTCCCTGGAAATGGGCGCCATAGCCGATCGAGGTGGGGACGGCGATGACCGGGCAGTCGACCAGTCCGCCCACAACGGAAGGGAGCGCGCCTTCCATCCCCGCGACCACCACGACCGCGTCCGCATGCTTGAGCTTGGGGATCTGGTGGAGGAGCCGGTGCAGGCCCGCGACGCCGACATCCGCAACGAGATCGACCTCGCAGTTCCAGGATTCGGCGGTGACCCGCGCTTCCTCGGCCACGGGCAAATCGCTCGTCCCGGCGGTCACCACGACCACGCGCCCGACCTTCGGGCCGGGGTCCTGCGAAGGCGCGAGCCGGAACGTCCGCGCCACGGCGTTATGCTCGCCGTGCGGGAACGCCTGCTTCAGATGCTCCGCCGCCTGCGGGTCGAGCCGGGTGACCAGCCCCCCCTGACCATGAGCGATCAGTGAACGTAGGATCGATTCGATCTGAGGAGCGGTTTTCCCCTGTCCAAAAACCACCTCGGGGAACCCGCAGCGCAGGGAGCGGTGCAGATCCACCTTGGCGAAATCCCCCGCCTCCTCATACGGGCGAATCGCGAGCGCCCGAGTCGCCTCTTCGGGAGACGTACGCCCGTCTCGGACTGATTCCAGCAACCTGCGAACGTGATCGGAATCCATACGACCTCGACCAACCAGAGGGTGGCAGTTCCTTCGTCGAAACCAGGCGCCGTATCCTCCGACGCTTGACCTGAATCATAGCCGAAACCTCACACCCATTGCGACCCGCCGCCCCCTTCTCGCGATTCACCCCGCGACTGTATCTTGAATCTGATGATGAACACCTTCTTTCGATTCCGCCCACGCGGGAGAGCGCTTTTGCGGATCCATTCTCTGGGGTGGGCCGGCGTGCTCCCCGCGCTCACTCTTGCGGCCGCGATCCGTGCGGGAGAGCCCTCCGCCACAGCTTACGACACGCGCACGGTCGCCGGCTGGAACGTCAAGATCGACCGAGCGTTGCTCGAGAGCGACCGCAAACGGATCGATCAGGCCCTCGTCCTGCTCGAACGGCAGCTCAGGCAGATCGACCAGGTCGTTCCCAGGCCGGCGGTCCAGGAGCTGCGCAAGGTGACGCTCTGGTTTTCGCCAGAGTACCCCGGCATCATTCCCCGGGCGGAGTATCATCCAAACGCCGCCTGGCTCCGCGAGCATCATCGCAACCCGGCAATGGCCAAGGGAGTCGAGTTCACCAACGTGCGGATCTTCGCCGCCGAGTGCCGCCGCATGCCGGTCTTTGTGCTTCATGAACTTGCTCACGCCTATCACGACCGCGTGCTTGGTTTTGAAAATGCCCAGATCAAGGCCGTTTACGAAAAGGCCAAATCGAGCGGCAAGTACGACCGCGTCGAGCGCAAGGATTCGGAAGGACGCAAGAGCCAGGATCGTGCCTATGCCCTGTCAAGCCCGCAGGAATTCTTTGCCGAGGCGAGCGAAGCCTATTTCGGCGTCAACGACTTCGAGCCCTATACACGCAAGGATCTCGAGGCGTTTGATCCTGGCGTCGCCAGCCTGCTCGCAAGGCTCTGGGAGCGGGCGCCGGGCCAGAAGTGACACGCAAAACGACGCTCGCCGCAGGCGCGAGGATCGTGGCTGTTCCGATCCCCGTCGCCGCGGCGTTTGTCGATTGATCGAGGTTGGTCGCCCCAGACGGCTTACCTCCAGCGGGTTGTGGCCACGAACGAATGGAAGACTCCGCTGGCGTCCGAGTAGAACCCGGTGATCTCGCCGGAGTCGGTGATTCCGGTGATCTGCGTCACCTCGACACCGTTGCTGAACGCCTGGCTGGGGTCGTCCAGGAAGGTGTAGTGGCCGGTGTTGGTGTTATAGATGAACCCATGCTGACTGCCTGTCGAGTCGCCATAATAGCCGACGGCGATGCCACGGTCATTGACCGCCAGGATCTGCGAGAACACGAAGGTCGCTCCGGGCTCGCCAGGGACGTTGGGAATGACAGGGTCGGCGACCGCGGTCCCGGTGAGCTGCCCGTTTCGCGCGTCTTTTTGGTTGGCCACGAAGCCGTGGTCCTGGCCGTCGGTTCCGACGTAGAAGCCGACGATCCTGCCGCGGTTGTTAATACCCTGGGCGTTGACCGTGTCAGGCCCGGAGGGTGCGTCGATGCGAATGGTCTCGTGCGAATTGACCTGGAGGAACCCGGGCGCCGTCTGATTGAGCATCGTCTGGCCGACGATCTCGCCGTGGTCGTTGATGCCGAAGGCCGCCGCGGATGAGCCGCCGAGCGGGATGAACGTGTTCACCTTGCCGCGTGAAAGCGTGAAGGCGTTGCCGTTGCCGTCGGTACCCACCACCACGCCCTCTCGGTTCACGCCGAAGGCCTGCGCGGTGGTCGAGCCGTTGATGTTCAGGGAACGGAAGGTCCTCGGGTGGAGCGGATTGACCGTGAAGTTGTGGAATGCACCCGCGTTGTCGAGATCAAACCCAACGACCGTGCCTGAGTTCGCGATGCCGTTGTCATTGGAGCCTGCGCCGGCACTCGTGCCTGCGTTCGGGCCGTTGAAGTTCAGGAACGTATAGCCTCCCGCCTGCGCCGTGCCCAGGACCGTGATGGTGGGGCCGCCGGTCTGGGGAAGCTTATGATGCCGGAACTCGGCATGATGCCGGAACTCGGCGTGTTTGTGGAAATCGACCTTGGGCATGGCGGCATTGAGCAGGGCACGGCCTTCGAGCGAATCGACGGTGGGCTTGAGGTCGCGGCCGCGGGTCGAGCGGATCGTCTTGTACATGGGGTATCTCCTGGGGTCGGGGCGTCCAAGGACGCGGCGCGGCCGGGCTCGGCCCGATCCCGTCTCGCACTGGCGTGCGAGGCCTCCAGGATCGCCGGGGCGTTCGGTCCGCGGATCAGAGAACCTGGCGGAGGAGATGAAGCTCCTCGCCGCCGCGTTCGGATCTCGCATCGAACTGGTTATAGTCAAATGCCCCGGCGATCGGACAGGATTCCCCAAAAAACCATTCCGGGCGTTGAACACCCTCCTGTTCAAGCGGGCGTGATCAGCTTGGAACGGACTCGCTGCGGATCACGCCAGCCGGCTGCAAGCAGAACAAGGAACGGGAAACTCGGCTTTCGGATCGGGTGCGGCTCTCACGCCCACTGCGCCTCGTTGCGGGCGAGCAAGGCCGCGACGCCACTGTGACGCTCCAGCTCAGGAGAGCCACGGACGAGATTCACCCAGACTCCATGGCCAAGCGCCAGGTCGAGGATCTGCTGCCAGAGATTCCCCCTGCGGCAAGGAGCGGAGCAGAAGGGGCAGGTATCCCGTTCGAAGGCGAAGAGCGAGTCGCAGTTGGTGCAGCGAGATGCGATCGCGCCCGGATCAGGGCCAAGGATCAGCTCCGAGACCTGGCCGTTGCGCAGGGCCTCGATCACCTCCTGCGGGCCGGCGGCCACAGCGCAGGCCTCGTGCAGGCGGCGGGAAAGCTCGTCGAGCACGCGCTTGTCCCCGCTTGCCCGCGCCGTCTCGATCACGCCGCGGACCGTGGCGTCGATCTCGGCCTGTGCTTCCGTCCACGCGAACGGGGCTTCGTGCACGACCCTTCGCGAAAGCCGATCCACGAGCAAACCGCGGAAATGCTCCAGCACCTCACGCTCGCCAAGCAGAACGATCCCCTGGTAAGCGGCTTCGTCCCAGGCCTGGTCCAGCCGTTGCGCGAGCTCCTTGTGGAAGTGGAGAATATGGTCCTTGCGGTGACGATCGATGGTCGCCTGCTGCTTGCCCCAGCGCTCGCCGGCGGCTCTGGTCTTGCTGGGGACGGCTTCCTCCAGCTCGTCGATCAGCCGCGATCCGCCGGCATCCGACGCATAAACGCGGGCGCGGTGCGTGTCCGCGACGACGACAAGGTAGCCCCGCTCGCGAATGTACGCCTCGAGCAAGGGAACCACATAGGGCTCCTCGTCGACGACGAGCCGATCCTCAAATGGTGAATCCGAGGGCACCGCCAGGAAAAAGCCACGCGCGGCGGCGCTGAAGACAGCCATGCCACGCGCCTGCCGTGCCGCTTGCGAGCCGAGCGCATTGCGGATGGCGACCAGGTCGCGCTCGAACTCCTCCAGGGCCCGCGGGTCCTCGGCCAGGTGCTGGCGGATCTTGCTGGCCTCCGCCTTCAGCGGCTGAAGCCAGTGGGATTCGAAACCCTCCACGACCGAGGTGTTCGCATAGCAGCTCACGACCATCCCCATGCCGCGGGGCTGGTCGAGCAACATCTGAATATGGTCTCGCGTGTAAGTGAGCATTTTCAAGCTCCTCCCAAGGCCCCGACAGGTGGTGATCGCGGTTCGCGAATCACCGCGGCAGGGCAGCTAGTGGCTTGCGTCGTTGGCCGTCTCCAGTTCAATGGCCACGGCGCCGGTGGCGTGAACCGTCGCCTCGTGGCCGTGCTCCAGGCGCTGCCGCACTTCCTCGCTGCTGGCCGCATCGGGTGCGATTCTGCGCCAGTCCTCGTAGGCCAGCAGGTCGCCGAATCCGGCGTAATACCGGATTCTGCGCACACGCAGGCGGGCGCCCGGATAATGCACCGATTCACCGACCTTCAGGCCGTCGATGTCGTCGGCCACAAGCCGGGCGTCGATCGTCTTGCGGCCGTCGCGCACCGCGTCTTCCCACTCCGGGCGCATGGATAATGGTCTTCCAGGCATGATCGACTCCTCTCTCGAGACGCTTGCCGCCGAACCAGGGGCGCCGTGGCCGCGAATGCCGACCCACTGCCTGCGCCCCGGCGGCCCAGCCGCGCCTCGTGGCCCTGAACACAGCCGCCCCGGCGTGACGGAGCCGCCACACCCGTTCATGGCACGTGAGCGCAACAAAAAACCCCGACCGTGCACTCGATCGCACGCCGGGGCCGCCTTAGCCGAGATTACGAACTGCCCCTCGCGAGCAGTTCATTATCTTCAACCTAACGCCTGGCTGACGTGCGGTCAAGAGAGAACAATGTAGATAACAAACAATTACATCAATGGATGTACATACACATGAGATATGACTGGCCATTGTGCATGACACTTTGGTCAAAACGCGATGAGGCCACACGGACAAGGGGCAAAGCAAGGCGAGGGGCGAACGTGATGCTCGACCGCGCTGTGTTTGAATCGTTGACATTTGGAGGCTGCGGCAAGGGTCGCGCCATCTGCGTTCTGGTTCATCAGGGAACTTACTTACCTGAATTGCCACGGGTTGCCTGAGCCGCGCTGAGGGCTCGCAATCGTTCCTGGGCTTCTGTGATCCGGCTCTTGTAGAGCGGAACGATCTTGCTGTTTTGGGCTTCCAGCTCGCGCGCGGCTTCCTGGAGCAGCGGCCTGGCCTCGGCCAATCGCTTCTGCCTCGCCAGGCTCGCGCCAAGCAGGCTCTCCGCGTCGAAGACGAGCCAGGAGCGAGGAGCCTTCTTGCGGCGGATTTCGTAGATGGGGCGAATGGTTTGCTCCGCCGCGACCGGATCCACCTCGAGCAGGGCGCGCGCGAGGTTGCGCCCGCAATTCAGCGTGTCGTGATGATCCGGCCCAAGCGCTTCCTGGCTGGCGGCGTACGCGCGTTTCAGAAGCGTGCGAGCAGGATCGCCCCGACCGCTCGCAAGATAGGCCTCGCCCAGGTCGTTCATGGTGTAGAGCGTGTACTGGTGGCGCTCTCCATGAACCCTGGTGCGGAGCTTCAAAACCTCCTCAAAGAGAGGAATCGCCCTGTCGAATTGCCGCGCGTCCGCGTAGGCGAGCGCCAGGTCGTTCATGGAAAAAAGAGTATGGGGATGTTCTGGGCCTAGCCGCTCGGTGCGCAGGGCGAGCGACTCCTGGACGAGCGGCAGAGATTCGGCAAAGCGGCCCTTGTTCCGATAAAACCAGGAAAGATTGTTGATTGCAGTTAATGTTGAGGGATGCCCTGATCCAAACACCTGGCGCGAGAGCTTGAGCGTCTGTTCCTGGAGGGTGATTGCCTCGTCTGTCCGCCCTGTGCGCTCAAGTGCGTTGGCGAGATTCCCCATGATCGAGATGGTTTCCGGGCTGCTCAGGCCGGCGATCAAACGGGAGTGTTCGAGTGCGGATTCAAAGATGGGCACGGAGTCGGCAAATTTCCCGGCGGCGACAAGCGCGGTGGCCAGCACATCCTGGGCGCCGGGGATTCGGGGGTGATCCTCGCGCAGCGACGCCCTGAGCCGGCTGAGCGCTTCGCGCGCCAGTTCGACTGCGCGACTCGCATCGCCCCCCTCGGAGAGGACATACGCCAGGTCGGTCATCGATTCCAGGGTGAGTGGATCATCCGGGCCGAGCCTGGCTCTGCGCAGCTCGAAACTTTGCTCGAGCTGGGAGATCGCGGCTGGTAAGTCTCCGATATGCTCATATGTGATGCCGATGGCGCGGCGGATCGCGGCCTGGACGAGCGGCCGGTCGGCGAACGAGCGGGCGACCTGGGGCACGGCGGCGTCGACGGCCTGGCGAATCGTGGTCTCGATGCCCAGGCCGCCGTCCTGCTCCCTGGGCCGGGCGGCGGCGAGCACGCGGTTCTCGAAGAACTCGAGCACAGCGCGGGAATCGGCCGCGGCGGCATCGCTTTCCACCTGTTTGAGCCGGGCCTCGCGTTCGGCTCTCTCGGCCCGGTAGCGCGCGCGTTCCGCCACGGTGGCCAGTTCGGTCGCCCGCTGCCGCGCGTGATACTCCCGAACTGACAGGAGCGCAAGCAGCACCGAGCCCGTGATCAGGATCGCCGCGAACGCGGCCGCCGTCACGAGCGCTGTGCGATATTTGCCCGCCAGCTTGCGCAGGCGATAGGACGCCGTGGGCGGGCCTGCCTCCACGGGCTCCTGGGCGAGATAGCGCTCCAGCTCCTTCGCCAGGCTCCCCGCCGAATCATAGCGCCGTGAACGGTCCTTCTCGATCGCCTTCATGACCACCCAGTCGAGATCGCCCCTGAGCAGCTTTCTCAGCCTCGCGGGATCGGTACGCCGCTGTTGCGAGATCGCTGCGAGGTTCTCGCGCGATTGCGTGACCCGCGTGCTCGGCCTGGGAGGCTCCTCCTCGCGAATGCGTCTCAGGATCTCGGCATAGGCTGATTTCCTGAGCCGGGCGCGATCCAGCGGCGTGCTGCTTGTGAGTAGCTCGTAGAGCACGACGCCCAGCGAATACACGTCGGCCCGGGTATCGACGTCCCGCGCGGCCGGATCCGCCTGCTCCGGACTCATGTACTCGAATGTACCCACCACGGCCCCCATCTGGGTGTACAGAGTACGATCAGTCAGGCGATGATCCACCGCGCGGGCGACGCCGAAGTCGATCACCTTGGCCACGCGCTTGCCGTCGTATTCGGTGACCAGGATGTTCGAGGGCTTGACGTCGCGGTGAATGATCCCCTTTTGATGTGCATGCTGGATCGCCTGGCAAACGGGCACGAAAAGGTCAAGCCGCTCGCGCGTATCGAGCTTGTTTTGATCGCAATAGGTCGTGATCGGCAGACCCCGCACAAGCTCCATCACGAAGTAAGGTCGTCCGCTCGGATCCGCGCCGCAGTCCAGAACGCGGGCGATATGAGGATGATCCATGAGCGCGAGCGCCTGCCGTTCGGCCTCGAAGCGGGCGATCACCTGTTCGCTATCCATACCTGGCTTGATGATCTTAAGCGCGACACGCCGGCGAACAGGGGTCTCCTGCTGGGCCAGGTAAACAACACCCATCCCCCCTTCGCCAAGGCGATCGAGCACACGGTACGGACCGATCGAGCTCCCCGTCTGAACAGGAGCGGGCGCGGCAGGTGCGGTTGCCTCCGCCTCCGCTGGCGATGCGCGGTCGATCGTCGGCTCGGAGGAAGGATCGCTTCCCGACGGCTGATTCATGTCGTCTCGTGACGGTTCTGGCACAGCGTTTTCCTCGATCGCATCACGCTCTGCGAGGAGCTTCGAGCATTGGCACCGATTCTACACCCCGTCCGCCTGGGCAGTGAGATGCCCACGTCTGGCCCCACGGGATTTCGCATGCGCCGCCTCGATCCGCCAGGATCGCCGCATCAGGCCGATCCCTGTTGAGCCCGAGGCTAACCCGGGGAGAGATCGAAGCGGCACGGGTTCCCGTGCCATGAAGACAGAAGTCAGCGCTGAGAAGGTGGCATTGGAAAAGAACTTCCGCCGTTGTTCGCGGCTGTGGTAATCTCGATTCGTAGAAAACGAGCGCGCTGGGGGAGCATCGCCTTCGGGTGCATGCGGTCCGCGCGTTACCAGTGCTCGCTGGCTCGAGGTATGATTGGCGATGCCGAGCCCGGTGACATCCAATCCCGATGGGGCTGCCGCGGCACCCGCGCGGATCCCCACCGCGGGACCGCCGCCGCGGGCGTGGTATCGTCCCTTGCTCGATCCCGTCGAGCCGATCCGCATCTTCACGCGTGAGAATATTCAGGGCGCGGCCGCGTCTCTGTTTCTGCATGGGCTTTTGTTGCTTGGACTTGCGCTTTGGTATTTCTCGCCGATGGTGCGGTCGCAACTGGTCATCGATTCGCGGTTGGCCGGGTCGCTGAACGGCACGGACGACGGCGACATGCTCAGGGGGGGGTTGAACACGCCGCTGGAAATCCCCCCGGCTGCGCTGCTCGAGGCGACGGCCGACGCCGCGCCCAACCTGATTCCCATCGAGATGCCTCCGCTCGATCTCGAGGTCAAGCGGCCCGCGGCGACTCGACGCCCGAGCGCTGGCGGCGGCATGGAAAACAACAACCCAGGCGCGGGTGACGGCGATGGATTCGGCAAGGCGATGTTTGGCCAGGGAGGCGAGGTTGTCCGCGGCGTGCGGGTCAAGGTGGGCGATCCCCAGTTCACTCTGATCTGGGACGCCGAGGGCCCCGATCTCGATCTCCACGTCATCGAGCCAGGCGGCAAGGAAATCTACTGGGAATCACCCAAGGGCGAGCAGGGGGGCGAGCTCGACGTCGACAACCAGAAGGGATTCGGTCCCGAAAACATTTACTGGATGGTCGAATCCAAGGAACCGGGCGGCGACCGAGTACTAGGCCAGGGGCCTCCGGGCGTTTATAAATGGTGGGTGGTCTACTGGGGCGGTTTCGCGGGAATTCCCAAGCCGACCCAGTGGAAAGTCCGTGTCAAGCACAATGGCAAGGTCTCCGTCTATCGCGGTAAGTTCCAGTCGTTCAATCAGCGTAGCCGGACGTATACACTTGTGGTAGAGGATCCGTCCGCGGAGCCCGTGGCCACGCCTGAGAAGTGATCGAGAATCGGCGGCCGGGTTGCCCAGCGCTTGCGGAATTCTCAGCATCTCCTGAAGTTCAAGAATATTTGCCGGGGATGATCGAATAGGGTTCGGCATCCGAACCAGGGGCGATCGCTGTGTCGAGGACTTGAATGTCGAACCAATTGCGTGAGCAGCTTGCGTCGCTCCGGATCGAACGGCCTGGGCGTGGGCAGCCGGCAACGAGCGGAGCGCGGCGTATGCCTGCGCAGCGCACGGTGCGCAGGTCCGGCGGCGGGGTGCTGCGTTTGCTTTCCTGGATCTTGTGGCTGATTCCGCTTTCGCTGCTCGGCGGTGCGGGATACCTGGGCTATCGCCAGTACGAGCAGGTTCGGGCCCGGCCCGAGGTCACGGTCGGCCTGGCCCAGCGCATGACGACGGGCGAGGCGGCCAAGCTGTTCGCCGCCGATGGTTATCTGCGCTCGCAGTCGCAGGCGACGGTGGGGCCCAAGATCGCTGGCCGTGTCGAGCGTGTTTATGTCAAGGAAGGGATGAAGGTCCGCAAGGGAGACATGCTCGCCTCGATCGAGCACAATGACCTTTCCGCCGAGCTCGAGTCGCGCCAGGCGGAGACTGCGAAGACCGAGGCCGAGCTCGAAGAGGCGCGGGCGGATCTGTGGGAAAAAGCGCGGGAAAATGCCCGCGCGACCCGGCTCTTCCAGCAAAAGAGCACGACGGTTGAGGAGGCGGAAAAGGCCGACGCGGCTTTCAAGAAAGCCCGCGCGCGGGTGGCTGCGCTCGAGGCGTCGGTCGCGCTCATGAAGGGACACGTGGCCGAAACGCGTGCCCAGATCGACGCCATGTCGCTCGTCGCTCCCTTCGATGGCACGGTCGTCGAGAAGCTGGGCGAGGAAGGGGAGATCATCGTCCCCACCGCCTCGACGAACACCCAGACTCGGGGCGCGGGCGTGACCATCGCTGATCTCAAGCGGATGGATGTGGAGACCTACGTCACCGAGGGGCTGCTTTCGAGGCTCGAGATCGGCCAGCCCGCGGAAGTCTCGGTCCGCGCAGCGCCCGCCAAACGTTACCGCGGCCGGGTGCGGCAGTTGATCCCGATCGCCGATCGCGCGCAAGGGACCGTCAAGGTGAAGGTCGAGATCCTCGATCCCGACGACAAGCTCTTCCCCGAGCTGGCCGCGAAGGTGAACTTCCTGCCCCGCACCTCCGGCTCGCCGGACCCGACCGAAGCCTACGTTTACGCGCCCCGCTCGGCGATCGTGAACGAAAACGGCAATGAGTTTGTCTGGGTGGTCGGAAGCGGGAATCGGATCCGCAAACGTCTGATCGAATCGGCCGCGGGCAAGGAGGCGCTCGCCCAGGTGACTTCGGGTCTCGAGCCGGGCGAAAAGCTGGTGCTCAACCCCCGCGGGTCGTTCCAGGACGACGAGCTCGTGCGGATCGCTGACTAAGACGCTCAACTCGCTCGCTCCTCGTGAAAGGTCATCGCGTGCCAGGGCTGGCTTTACCGCGGCCCATGCAGCACAAGTCTTGAGCCCGATGCAGAGGATAGTGCTCATGCAAGGAATCCCCTCGATCCAGCTTCGCGGCGTCGACAAGGACTACCGCCGCGATGAGTTCACAATCCCGGTGCTCGTCGGCCTCGATCTCACCGTTCCCGAGGGCGAGTTCCTGGCGCTCATGGGCCCGTCAGGATCCGGCAAAACCACGCTCCTGAACCTGATCGCCGGCCTCGATCGGGCGACAAGCGGCGAGGTGCTGGTGCATGGTCAGGATCTGGGCCTGCTCTCCGAATCCGAGATCACCCGCTGGCGTGCGGACAACGTGGGTTTCATCTTTCAGACCTACAATCTGATCCCGGTGCTGACCGCGTTCGAGAACGTCGAGCTGCCGCTTTTGCTCACCAAGCTCTCAAAGCGAACCCGGCGGCAAAACGTGGCCACTGCGCTTAAGATCGTCGGGCTCGAGGGGCGCGAACATCATTACCCCCGCCAACTCTCCGGCGGCCAGGAACAGCGCGTGGCCATCGCCCGTGCGATCGTGACAGACCCCTACCTGCTTGTGGCCGACGAACCAACCGGGGACCTTGATCGCGGCACGGCGACCGAGATTCTCGAGCTGCTCGAGCAGCTCAACCGCGAGTTCCAGAAGACCATCGTCATGGTGACGCACGACCCGCTCGCGGCCGAGCGCGCCAGCCGTATCCTCCATCTCGACAAGGGCCGGCTCGTCGATGACATCCTGCAGGGAGCGCGGGTCTCCGCCGCGTCCGCCTCATGAAGTATTTGCATTACATCCTCCGCAACGCGCGGCGAAACCCCGTGCGCACCACGCTCACAATCGCCTCGACCGCGATCTGTCTCTTCCTGATGTTGCTGTTGCTCGCCTTCTTCGCCGTCAATGACCAGGTCACGAGCTCCGTCGGCGTCTATAACCGCGTCTGCACCTTGAACGCCAACGGCTTCGCCGGCCGCATCCCCGTCACGGCGCTCGAGCCGGTCCGCGCCCTCGACGGCGTTGTGGCCGTAACGCCCTTTTCCTGGCTCGGGGCCAAGTACCAGGAAGAGGTCTTGCCGTTCGCACAGTTCGGTGTCGACGCCGATACCGTGTTCACGATCCTGGACGAGTTCACAATCCCGAGCGACCAGCTCGCCGCGTTCAAGGAAAGCCGCGACGGTTGCGTGATCGGCCGCAAGCTCGCCGACGAGCGCAGGCTCAAGCTCGGCGATCCCATGCCGCTGAAACGCGACCTGTATCCCGTTGATCTCAATCTCAAGATCGTGGGAATTTACGACGGGCCCACCAACCGTGACCTGCGGATGTGCCTGTTCCACTGGAAGTATCTTGATGAGGAGCTCAAGCGGGTCGCGACCGCCTTGCTTGGCAAGGGGAGCGAGGACCGCCTTGCCGGCAACGTGGGCATGATCTACGTCAAGTGCAATTCCAGCCAGGCGATGGCCGGGCTTTGCGCCAGGGTCGACGAACTGTTCCGCAACAGCGAGTATCCCACCCGCACGCAAACCGAGGAGGCGTTTGGCAAGATGTTCGCGGAAATGCTGGGGGATCTGCGGGGCATGATTCGGGCGATCGGCCTGGCCGTGGTGTTTTCCCTGCTCTGCGTCGCGGGGAACGCAATGGCGATGGCCATGCGCGAGCGCACCACCGAGGTCGCTGTGCTCAAGGCCATCGGATTTCGCCGCGGCCTCATTCTCGCACTCGTGCTCACCGAGTCGGTGCTGGTCTCGGGCGCGGGAGGAGTGATCGGCGCGCTCGGATGCAAGGCGTTCTGCGACGTGGTCGATCTCTCGCGCTATAGCGCGGGGTTCTTGCCGTTCTTCTACGTGCCCTGGCCGATCGCCCTTCTTGGAATGGCCGTTGCCCTTGGGATTGGGCTTGTGAGCGGGTTGTACCCGGCGGTGCGGGCCGCCAATTCGTCCGTAATCGACGGCCTGAGAAAGGTCATCTAAACCGATGATCCCCCTGAAATATAACGTACGCAACCTCCGCGTGCGCTGGAAAACCACGCTCATGACCGTGCTCGGCACGGGCCTCGTGGTCTGGTCGTCGTGCATTCTCTTCGGACTGGTCGAGGGGCTCGAGCACAGTCTCAAGGTCTCGGGCGATCCGCTTGATCTGATCATCCTCCGCAAAGGCTCCTCGAGCGAAACGACGGGCGGCTTTATCACGGCGACGGCGGACGAGATCCTGAATCTGTCGGGGATCGCGCGCGACGCCTCGGGCCAGGCGCTCGCAGCCAAGGAACTGCTCAACATTCCAATCGCGACCCGCACGGACGGCTCGACCACCAACATCATCATCCGGGGCGTCCAGCCCGCCTCACGCGGCCTGCGCCCGGATTTCAAGATCGTGGCCGGGCGTGATTTTGAACTTGGCAAGGGGGAATGCATCGTAAGTCGGAGCCTGTCGCGGCGGTTCCGGGGCGCGGAGATCGGCGGGCTGCTTTACTTCGGCGAAAAGGAACAATACCGCGTCGTGGGCCTGTTCACCGCCGGCGGCAGCGCGGCGGAAAGCGAGGTCTGGTGCGATCTGAAGGATCTCGAGCACAACACCGGGCGCGATGGCAGCGTCTCGTGCGTGCAGCTTCGCGCTGCGTCCTCCCCCGATTACAACCGGCTCCAGCAGACCCTGAACGACGATCCCCGGTTCAAACTCGCGGCGATTCCAGAATCGGTCTACTTCGAAAGCCAGAGCCGTTCGAGCCTGTTTCTCAAGGCGGCCGGGACCATGATCGCCATCTTGCTCACGCTGGGGGCCATGTTCTCCGCGGCGAATACCATGTTCGCGGCCGTCAGCGCCCGCACGCGCGAGATCGGAACCATGCGGGCGATTGGATTTTCACAGTTTGATATCCTGATTAGCTTCATGGGCGAGTCGTTGATTCTGTGCCTCATGGGGGGAGCGCTCGGGCTGCTGGCCACAATCCCGCTCAATGCGCTTACCTATGAGACCAGCAATCTGAGCAACTTCGCCTCGGTGAGCGTCTCCTTCCGGTTCGGACCGCTGGTGGCCGGCGTGGCGATCGCCATGACGCTGGCAATGGGGCTCTTCGGCGGCATGTTCCCCGCGCTTCGGGCGGTTCGGCTCGACGTCATCTCCGCGCTCCGCGAACTTTGATAGAGCCCGCTCGCCTAGCGGCAATGCTCGAGCGAAATGATCGTACGCCGCGCCGGCAAGTCCGCCGGCCGCAGCTCGATGGTGGACGCCCCCGGGCGCTCGACAGGGTCGTTCGGCAGGAACTCGAGAAAGCGCTCAAGCGGTTGGATGGCCAGGTCGATCCTCGGCGTTTTGTAGTGCATGGGAATGACCACGCGGGGCCCGATCGCGTCAAGCAAGGGCGGAATCAGCGGAAAGTCGATCGTCGGCGGTCCCCCCGCGGGCACAAGCACCACCTCCGCCCCCGCGATGGGCTCCAGCTCCGCCGGCTCAAGCGCATGACCCAGGTCGCCAAGGAACACGACATGCAGCCCCTCAGCGCGGAAGTGCACAATCGTGACCTCGTCCTCGGATAACCGGGCCGGCGTTTCAAACACGCGGACAGCATGGACCTCAATCCCCTTGAATCCCCGCCCGCCAGGCTCCATCTCAAGCGCCCGCATCACTTCAAACGGTGGAATGATCTGCCCCAGATGACTGTGATAGCGGTCGTTCTCATGGCTCACAATAACCAGGTCCGCGGGCTCGGCAATCGGCTCGTAGCCGCCCGAATCGGGCGAGCGGTAAGGGTCGAGGATGATCCTCAGCCCAGCCGTCTCGATCAGGAACGCCGCATGGCCATACCAGGTGATTCGCATGCCTGCACTCTTGCCTAGAATTGGGTCCACGAAGCCGGCGAGAGGGACGATCACACGCGCAGCTCCGCTGTGATAGGATAACCGCGGGTCAACACATTGCCGAGGTTCAGCATTCGCGGGAGAGCAATCACCATGGCAAGCCGGCGCAGGTTTCTGAGCACGGTGGGTATCGCGGCCGGATCAGCACTCTTGCCCGGCCAGCGGTTTGCCGCGGCCACCCACGCCGAGACACAATCGACCTGGCTCACCTACGCCGTGAACATCGAGATGACCTGGACGAACCTGCCCTATCTCGATCGCATCCGCAAGGTCAAGGAAGCCGGCTTTACGCACTATGAATTCTGGCCCTGGGCGAACAAGGATCTCACGAAGATTGCCGAGCTGAATCGGGAGCTGGGGCTGACCACCGCACAGTTCTCCGCGTCGCCCGCCAGGGGCTTCGGGCACGGGATCACCGACCCCTCGCCAGAGCGCAGAGACGAGTTCGTGACTGAGATCGAGGGCGCGATCACCGCGGCGAAGCAGCTCAATGTAAAGAAGATCTGTGTCGTCGCGGGCGAGATGAAACAGGGTTATTCACGCGACGAGCAAACCCGCGCTGTGATCCAGTGCCTGAAGGCAGGCGCAGTCAAGGCGGCAGCCGCGGGCGTGACGATCATCCTCGAGCCCCTGAACATTCTGGTCGACCACCCGCGCCAGCTCATCGTCCATTCGGAACAGGCGGCATTCGTGCTCAACGCGGTTGGCTCGCCCAACGTCAAGATGCTCTTTGACATCTATCACCAGCAAATCAGTGAAGGCAACCTGACCGGCAATATCCGCCGCTACCACGACCTGATCGGTTACTATCAGATGGCGGACCATCCCGGCCGGCATGAGCCCTTCACGGGAGAAATCAACTATCCTTTCGTGCTAAAAACGATCCACGATGTGGGCTACCGCGGCGTCATTGGCATGGAGCTGAGCGCAAAAAAAGATCCCACGATGGCCTTCCAGGCCGTGCGCAAGGCCGACACGATGGCCCGGGAACTGAGCGAGCGCGCCTGATCGAAGCGAGGTTCTCGGCCATGGAAGCGGCAGACCGTGCCGGCCCCTTGTGGAATCGATCGATCGATCTCAGCCCGCTCTGGAAGATCCCGCTCGCGAACCCGGTCGTCACTCTCACCGCGCTCGGGGCGTTCTTTCGCGTCCTCGTCTACTGCCAGGACAAACAGCTCTGGCTCGACGAAATGCGGCTCATGGGCAACCTGGTCGACGTCTCCCCGTTCGATTACGACCGGCCGCTCGAGGGCGACCAGCTCGCGCCGATCGGATTCCTGTTCGTCGAACGCCTGTTCGCCATCGGATTCGGTGGACGCACACTCGCTCTGCGATTGGTGCCGCTCGTGGCGGGGCTCTCCGCGCTTTGCCTGTTCGCTCGGCTGGCGATGACAATTCTGCCGCGCAGGTCCGCACTGCTCGCTCTCGCGCTTTTCGCGTTCTCGGACGATATGATCTATTACTCGGCCGAGCTCAAGCCCTACTCGGTCGACGTCGCGATCTCGGTCGCTCTCCTGTATGCAACGGTCGAGTGGCTCGATCGCCCGCTGTCGGTCAGAACGACGGTTGGCTTCACCCTCGGTCTCGCACTCGCGCCCTGGTTCTCGTTCCCCTCCGCGTTCGTCGTCGCCGGTTGCGGCCTTGCGCTCCTTTGGCGAACCCTCGTGCAGCGACGGTTTCACGACGCCTTGCTCTGGGCCGCCATAGGCGCAGGGTGGGCGGCCAGCTTCGCCGCAAGCTACAAGGTCTCGCACGCGCTCTTGTCCAGGGCGACCACGATGTACATCTTCTGGTACTTCGCGTTCTTGCCTCTGTGGGGGCCGGACGCCAGCCTGCGCACAGCCTGGCGCGTGGTGCTCGAACTTTTCGTGAATCCTCTCTATTTGTTACCTCCTTTCGCACCCGCGCAGTGGGTAATCTTACCAGGGCTCTGCACACTGGCGGGCTTCATGTGGTTCTGGCGTAAACGGGCTGATTGGGCGATCATGCTTACTGTTCCAGTGCTGCTCGCGGTCGTGGCGGCCGCGCTCAAGCGCTACCCGCTGCACGGGCGGCTGGCACTTGATCTGGTACCAATCGGCTACCTGGTGCTGCTCGCGGGCTGCGAGTGGCTCTGTCGCGGCGAACATCCCATCTCGCGCTGGGCGTTTCGAGTACTCGCATGCGTCTTACTCGCCTTTCCGTTCCTCGCCGGTCCGTATGAAACCACCGCACCCCGTTCGCGGGGCTTTAACATGCACGGCGACCTGCACAAGAACCGCTTCGTACGCTAGCGGCCGCTTCCTCAATCGGAAGGATCGCCGCCAGGAGCAACAGCCACACCTCCCACGTCCCACGCTCAGTTCTGCCTTGCCGTGCCGTAGCACCAGCCGCACTTTTTGATACAAACCGCCGAATCGTGAAAGAACGTCACCGCGGCGCCTCCGCCGACCGCGACGCCGCGACCTCAGGAATTCCGCGGTCTGTGATGCCCCCATCGAGTCCTTGGTTCGTGCCGCCGACCGCGTTTGGCTTCGCTTCGCCGTCGCGTCTTGGCTTCGGTTTCTGCCGAGCTTGGGTTCGTTTCGTTGGCGCGTCTTGGCTTCGGTTTCTGCCGAGCTTGGGTTCGTTTCGCCGGCGCGTGTTGGGTTCGTTTCGTCGGCGATGTCTGTCCTGTCGTTTCTCTCTTGATGGCTTCGACTTCTGGCGAGCCCGGTTTCGGTTTCTGCCGAGCTTGGGTTCGCTTCGCAGTCGCGTCTTGGCATCGGTTTCTGCCGAGCTTGGGTTCGTTTCGCTGGCGCGTCTTGGCATCGGTTTCTGCCGAGCTTGGGTTCGTTTCGCAGCCGCGTCTTGGCATCGGTTTCTGCCGAGCTTGGGTTCGTTTCGCCGGGGCGTGTTGGCCTTACCTCGATCACACGTCGACCCGCCGCCGTCGTCGCGGGCTCCTGCCCGCTTGGCTCTCACAATCGATAAAGGAAGTATGAGCGATGGATTCGTAAACTGGATGTGTGTGATGTCAACCTGTCTTGTTCGTTGGGCCTGGTGCAAATCAGGGTATCGCGGCGGTTGGCGACGATGGGAGCGCGCCAGGCGCCGCCGGATTGCGCCACGCCGGGATTGCGCCAGGCACCTGCCGAGTGTGAGATCAGCTAAGCAACAACAGAGGTGAACTTTCCTGGGGTGGAATGCCAGGATGGGTTGCTCGGGCGTTGGAGACTTTCACACTCTGAGCATGCGCTCTCCAGGCCGTGTTCGAATCAAAGATTGCCAGGTTTTCTTGAGAGCGATGCGATTTCTACCAACGATGCGGAAAGTGCCAATAATACCGCATGCATTAGCAGGGCACATGCATGAGTAAGACACATCCATTAGAAGGGACAGACGATGTCTATGAGGACCTATCCTCTTGTTTCTTGTGATGACACGGGACCTTCCGAACTTTAGCGGTCGTTATACCGAAAATCGTTGCCGGTGTTGTAAGGAGGATCGGCAAGGATGAAATCGATCTGGCCAGGGTAGCGGTAGAGCGTCGCCATCACCTGAAGGTTGTCGCCTTCGATGATGAGATTGTTCGCCTGCTCCTCCCGAGTTGCGTCGCAACGATGAGGTGTACCTCAACGCCCTGGGTGCCGTGCGAATCCCCGATCCGACCACGGCGGGGGACTTCTGCCGGCGGTTCCGTGACGGCCACGTCCTGGAGCTGATGGATGCCATCAACGAGGCCCGGCTCCGGGTCTGGAAGCAGCAGCCCGCTGAGTTTTTCAACGAGGCGGTCATTGACGCCGACGGCACGATCGTCGGAACCGATGCCGCGTGCAAACAGGGCGTCGACCTGGCCTACAACGGCGTCTGGGGCTACCACCCCCTGGTGGTCTCCCTGGCCAACACCCAGGAGCCGCTGTTTGTGTTCAACCGGAGCGGCAACCGCCCGTCGCACGAGATGGCCGCCAGCTTCTTCGAGCAGGCGATGACCTTGTGTCGGCGGGCCGGCTTCCGCTCGTTCCTGTTCCGGGGCGATACGGCGTTCACGCAGACCGAACACCTTGATCGCTGGGACGACGTCGGTAACATTCGCTTCCTCTTCGGCATCGACGCTCACCCCAATCTGGTTGCACTGGCCGGGCAGTTGCCGGAGTCGGCTTTCTGTTTCCTGGAGCGTCCCGAAGCTCCGATCAAGACCGTCCCCCGGCAACGGCCTGATCGGCACAAGCCGCGGATCGTCAAGGAACGAGGCTTCGAGACGATCCACACGCTGAGCGAGATGGTCGCCGAGTTCAGCTATCAACCCACGGCTTGCGATCGGCCCTATCGGCTGATCGTCCTCCGCAAGCACCTGGCGACCGATAAGGTCGCTCAAGATAAGTAAATGAAAGTAGTTGTAATACTCTGTTCGGCGTTCATGGTGATCTCTCCTGGCTTGGTCGTTTCGTAGCCGCTAGGATCGCTGACCGGGTATTATGTAAAGTTCGCGCCCGGCGGCGGAATGCCTGCGACGGGTCGAAATGAAGCGGTTACGGCCGCCTGTATGATTTGGATCCGTGGCCTTGCGGGCGATCTGTTTTCGGGCCTTTGGATGGGACGGGCCATGACTAGCTCTGCCACAGACGCCGATTTCTACGATATCGGAGAATCGAAGATCCTCCCGTCCCGGGTTCGCTGGTACATCCTGGTCGGCCTGCTCGTGCCCTTCACTGCACTGACCTATCTGGCGGTCAGCTCGGGCTCTCCCAGCGACGTCAGGCAGAGGCCGGTGGCGCTAACCACGCTGGCGACGATCACCGGACCCTTCATCGGGCCAATCGCCCGCAACGGCCAGTCCTGCTGCCTGCAGTTCTCGATCTTTCTCGCGGCGATCTGCGGCCCGCTGCTGGCGCTGGGCCTCATCGCCCAGGTCGTTCCGCTGCCGTTCAGGCGGGGACAGCAGGCCCTGAGGCTCACCCTCTGGACGTTCGGCTGGTTCGTCTGGCTCTTCAGCGGACACATCTCGTTCACCCACGCTTTGTCCTGACCACGTCAGGGATGGGACTAGAATAAGAATATGTAAAGGAATATGTAAAGGACAGTCGTTGTAATGCTAGGGCTCTGCACGCTGGCGGGCTTCATGTGGTTCTGGCGTAAACGGGCTGATTGGGCGATCATGCTTACTGTTCCAGTGCTGCTCGCGGTCGTGGCGGCCGCGCTCAAGCGCTACCCGCTGCACGGGCGGCTGGCACTTGAT
>DAIDHX010000153.1 GCA_027451885.1 Planctomycetales bacterium | reverse complement strand
GGCGGGAAAGACACACGAGCGCGCGCGTCGTGCTCGTATTGGTCGTGGTCGTAAGCCGGCTTCGGGAGAGCTGGAGCGGGAAAGACACACTCGCTCGCGCGTCGTGCTCGTATGGCGCGAGGTTGTGCAGCTGATACGAGGGCGGGCGCGGCGGCGGCGGGCGCGGCGGCGGGGGTCTGTGTCAGGGAGTGCGCATCAGCGGGGTGTGCGGGGGCGTGATCGCCGGGGATTGTTCAGGGATCGGCCGCCGAGCTTAGAATAAGAATGGGTGATGAGCTTCTCACCCGGAGGGCCCAGGTGGTGGGGACGGGTTTCGCAAAGGGATTCTCGGTACTCGACGGCGCAGCACTGGTGCTGGGGGGCGCAACGGCGTCGGTGCATCTGTTGCGCGTGGATCGCGAAGGGCTGGGACCGGCCGGCTGGTCGATGATCTGGTTTGCATTCGCGCTTGTCGGCCTCACGGCTGCGGGTCCATTCGTGTATCTGGCAAGACGCCACTGGATCCGCCAGCAGGACTATCCCGCGATCGGCGACCGGCTGTGGGCGCTCCTGGGCGTGCCCTGGGTTGCAACCGCGATCCTGCGGAGCGCGCTCTTGCCCCAGGGCGCTGGGGAAAGCCCGTTGTTCATGACCAGTCTCAGCCTGGGTCTTGTATTCGCATGCGCGACCGCGGGGCTGGTGGTCTGGTCGACGTGGGTCGCCGTGCCGCCAGAACAGGCAGCAGTGGTGGAGACCGGGAACTGGACGAGCCGGCTGGGGCTGGTTCTTTCGATCGCGTGGCCGATCCAGTTTGGCCTGGGACTGGTGGTGCTGGGATGAGCGAGACGATGCTCGAATCGTCGGAGCAGCCTGCCCGGGGGCGGATTGAGCTGCGGGAGCTGCTGGCGGTTGTGCTGGGCTATGCGGTCGCTGCGTTTTTTTTGCGGGATCTGGCCCCGGGAGGCGCATGGGGCTTCGTGCGGCCGGCTGCGCTTGGTACGACCTTCGCCTGGCTGGGGTTGGCGCTTTCGGGCCCGCTCGTCCTGCTTCACGGCCGCCGCGCGACGGTTCGGTCGCAAGCGGAGTCCGCCTGGCTAGCGATCGGCATTTATGCCCTGCTTTTTGGGCTTGGCGGGCTTGTGCTGCATTCGGGTCGGGCGGCGATCCTGACGGCGGTTGTGTTTGGGACTGGTCCCTTGCTGTTTCGCGTCTGCGACGCCACCGTCCCGGCTCGGCGCACGGAACCGAAGCGTGTCTGGACACATTACGCTGCGCTTGGGTTGCTTTATTCCTGGCCGCTGGCCTGGGGTGCGCTCATTGGGTTTGTGCTCACGGAATCGTAAGCGAAGCGGGCGTCTCAGGCGGGGGTGGCGGGTTCGGGCCTGGCGGGCGGTAGTCCGAGTATGGTACCGGCTGCCGCACCCAGGGCGACGGCGGCGAAGAGCATGATGCGGGCGGGGAGCACGGTCGCGAGCGGCTGCCCTGTGTGATCGAGGGGATAGAGCGCGGCAGCGGCCAGGTCGTAGAGGACGACGGCGACGATGGTGCCGATCGCGCCTGAGCCACCGGCGGCGAGAGCGCGTGTCGCGGATCCCATCCCCCAGGCGGCAACGGCCGCCGCGACGAAGCCCAAGGGGGCCCAGAGCCCTGAGTGCAGGAGCAGGGAGCGGGGCAAACCACCGTCCGAGACGGCCTCCGCGCGTTCGTAGATGGGAATGACAAGGAACGCCGCGGCTGCGCAAACGGACGCGCCGATCACCGCGCCCGCAAGCCCTTTGAACACGCCTTGAGTCCAGCGCCCCGTGGTTCCCGCCAGGCCGAGAAATAGGGCCAGCACGGCCCCGAAGAGTGCAAAGCAGGCGGCCGTTTCCCTGAGCACGGCCGCGGCCTGGGCGCGATCCGAGACCCCCATGTAGGGCACGCCCATCATCGACAGCTTTTCGAGCGGCGGATGGTATTCGAAAAGTCGCAACTCACGCGCGGCCACTCCCGCCGACGCAGCCGCAACCACGCCCGCCAACGCCACGATCGCGCGCAACCACACCCCCTGCCCCAAGCTCCGGCCCATGGCTATCCCTCCAAAACGACCCTCGCTCTCGCACAACGTCTCCATAAAAGGCTCGCCTCCGACAACCACTGTCAAGAAGTGAGCCAATTTTTACGACAAAAGTCTTGTTTCACCTGGAGTCTGCTTGTAGATTCCAGGACTGAAGAGTCGTGCAACTTTCAATACGAAAACCCGGGCGTCTGGAACGTGGAGTCCTGCCAGAAGGCCGCGCTTACGCTGGGTTGGCTTGCGCGCGCTGCCTCTCATCAAGCTTGGCCTTCTGTGCCTCGCCTTTCCTGCCCCGGGCGTAAGTCGCTTTAGTTCGAATTCATTCGTTTTCAGGCGGCCTGGGTGCGCGACGGCTTCGAGCGTTGTACGTCATTCCCTTAATCAGCTCAGAGGAGGAGGGGATCGCATGTCGAGTAAGCGTGGCTTCACTCTCATTGAGCTTCTGGTGGTGATCGCGATTATCGCGGTGCTGATCGCCCTGTTGCTTCCCGCGGTGCAATCCGCGCGTGAGGCGGCTCGGCGTGCTCAGTGCACCAATAACCTGAAGCAGCTCGGGCTGGCGATGCACAATTATCTTTCGGCCCAGTCGACGTTTCCGCCGCTGGTGCAGAACGGCGGCGTGGACGTGTGGAGTAATTTCGGGGGGCCGTATTTCGATCCGTGGCCGCTGGACTGGACGGCCTCGATTTTGAACCAGTTCGAGCAGGCGCCGTTGTATAACGCGCTGAATTTTTCGGTGAGCTCGGGTTTTTCTGGAGGGGATACGCAGAACACGACGGTGCTTGCCACGCAGGTGTCGTCGCTATTGTGCCCTTCTGAGAACGCGCGGCAGCCGACGATTGGGCCGGGCACGCGGAAGAATTACGTGGCGAACATCGGCGGTCCGGCGAACTTTTACGCCTGGAGCGGGATGCTGGTGCCGCTCAAGGACAATCCTCCACTGAGCTACGCCGGCGTGTACTGGAACATGAACAGCGGCTACACGTTTGGGGTGGAGTCGGTGACGGACGGCACGTCGAACACAGCGATGTTCAGCGAAACGTTGCTGGGTTCGGGTCCATCGGCGCCGATCTTGCTGAGCCAGACGAATCGCCGCGGCACGTACGGCTGGACAGTGAGCGTGAGCAACATCTGGGACCAGGGAGCGCTTGGCGGGCCGACGGCGCAGGCGTTTGTGATGGCATGCCAGGGCGTACCAGGTAGCCAGCCTTCGAAGGGTGGGCTTTCACCGCCGAACGGCAATATCTGGCTGGCGGGCAATCCTGGCTCGTGCTTGCTGTGGGATTCGTACAACCATTTCATGCCGCCGAATTCGACGTCCTGCGTGTCGCCGACGGATGGCAATACGGGTGCGTACGGCTCGTTCATGGATGCGATGCCGCCGTCATCGAACCATCCTGGCGGGGTGAACATCTGCTTTGCGGATGGCTCGGTGCGATTCCTCAAGAACTCGGTCGGGCTCCAGGCGTGGTGGGGGATCGGCACCCGCAACGGTAATGAGATCGTGAGTTCGGACCAGTATTAAGGGCGCTGTGAACGATCGCCGGCGGCGCGGCCGCGGGGTGTGCCTCGCCGCTGGCGTAAGCGTTTGATTTCATCCAGCGGAGGATCTCCACATGTTCAGGAAATCGTGCATGCTTGCGGGCGGAATTCTGGTTTCCTTCGCGATCGCGGGTTGCGATTCCGGCGTGAAGGAAGGCACAGTAGAGTTCAAGCCCACCAATACGAGCCAGTTCGACGCGATGAAGAATCAGATGCTCGAGGGCATCAAGTCGAAGTCGTACACCCAGAAACCGAAGGCAGAGGCAGGCGAGTCGGGGTCGACCGAGACCAAGAAGTAAGGCTCCGGGGCCCGAGGAGCAACCGTGGCGAGCGATCGTGAGAGCAGTTCACCGCCGTTTCCGCTGGGCGCATCGGGGGCGAAGTCGCCCCAGGTTCGGCCCGCACGGCGGTGGCGCCTGGCCCTGGCGATTGCCGCGGGCGCCGTTGCATGCGCGGTTCTGGGCTGGGGCGTGTGGTGGCATCGGGCGCACGACCCCGCGCTGCTCTTTGAGCAGGCCGACGCCTGTTACAAGTCGCGGCGGTTTGACGAGGCCTGGGGCGTGCTTGAACGCCTGGAACGGTTGCGGCCGCCGACGCCGGTGGACCGCTTCCTCCGCGCGGCGGTGCTGCTGGGCTCCAATCGCACGGATGAGGGCCTGCGCGAGCTTGCCGCGGTTCCCGACGATCACCCGTATGCTCCGCTCGCCCGGCTCACCACCGGGCAGGCGGAGATACGGCGTTTCCGCGCGCGTTACGCCGAGGAGGCGTTCCTGCGTTCGCTCGAGCTCTTCCCGCGCGGGGTGCAGCCGCGCAAGGAGCTTGTTTATATCTACAACATTCAGCATCGACAGGCCGAGCTGGATGTTCAGCTTACCGCGCTTCTGGACCAGGACGCACTTGGGTTTGACCAGGTGCTGCACTGGACGAAGACGCGGAACACGACGTGGAACGCGGCGGGGGATCTCGAGGCGCTTGAGAAGATGGTTGCGGCCGACGCGGGGGATCGGATGTCTCGGCTGGCGCTTGCGGAGGCGCTTTTGCGGCTGTCGCGCTGGGGAGAGGCCGACGCGGTGCTTGCGCCGCTTGCAGAATCGGACGCCCTGGCGCGGGTGCTGCGGATTGAGTCGCTCATGGAACAGGGAGACCTGGCGGGCGCGGAGCGTCTGCTTGATCAGGCGCCCCTGGCCGGGTCGAAGCTATCGCGTCTGGCGGGCGCGCTTGCGCTCAAGCGACGTGATTTCGCGGCTGCGATCCGGCGCTATCGAGCGGCGTACGAGGCTGAGCCGATCGATCGGGCCACGCTATATGGTCTTGGCACAGCGCTCAAGCTGTCGGGTCGCGAGCGGGAATCCCAGCCGTTTCTGGCGGCAGCGTCCCGGCATGACGCGCTTTCGGACCTGGTGTCGCGTGCGTCGTTGCACGGCAAGGGGAACGAGAAGAACGCCGAGCTGCAGCGCAAGCTGGGGCTTGCCTGCCTGGCGGTGGGCCGGAGTCGGGAAGCCCGCGCCTGGTTCACGCTGGCGATCCGGCTCGATCCCGCCGACGCGGAAAGCCAGCGTGCGCTTTTCGACCTGAAGCGAAGCGGCCAGCCGGGCGTGCCCGATCGCGCGGTTGCGGAATCGATCCGATGAGCGTCACCCCTGTTTCGAGCCCTGAGCGTCCCTCGCCGATACCAAGGACGGCGGTCTGGTGGATCGGCGGGCTTGTGGCCGCGGGGGCGATCGGCCTGGGGGGCACGATTGCGGTCGATCGCGTGGTGCGCGGGGAGCTTACGCGGTCCGCACTCGAATGGCGTGACGGCAAGGTCGCGCAGGCGAGGGACAGGATCGCGCGGCTTTGCTGGCTGGGCCTGGGCGGCCCGCAGGCGGCCTATGCGCTTGGCGCATATGAGGCCGAGCTGGGCCACACCGAAGCCGCGATCGCGGCCTGGGCCTCGATTCGCCGCGGGCAGGTATCGTGGAGCCGGGCGCAGGTGGCGCTCGGCTGGCTGCTGGCGCGCGAGCGCGGCCGATTCCGCCAGGCCGAGGGGCGCTTCTGGGATGCCGTCGAGCTGGGCGGGCCGGAGGCCGTCCGCGCCCGCTGGGCGCTCGCCGAGCTTTTGACCTGGGAAGGGCGGCTCGACGCGACGCGCGGATTGCTCGAGGACATCTGGCGCACGGGATCGAACCAGGACCGCAAGACCGCGCTCAGGGAATCGCTGCGGATGGATGAGCTGGTGATCGCGCGTGAGGAGCTTGCCGGCGCGCTTGCGAAAGCCGACCAGTACGCGCCCGATGACGACCGCGCGATGCTCGCTCACGCCTGGATCGACCGCATGGAGGGCCGCTTCGATTCGGCCGGGCGGTGGCTCATGAAGTGCCGGCAAGCCAACCCGCGCGACCGGACCGTGAGTCTTGAACAGCTCGAGCTGGCCATCGCGGCGGGCGATCCGCGCGGAGCGATCACGGCCTACCAGTCGCTTGTGCCGGCAGGTTTGCCGCCAGTACGAGCCGCGCGGTTCGCGGCGTGGCTCGCCCGCATGCGCAAGAACGAGGCCCAGGAACGGCAAGCGCTTGGGATCGTCATCAAGCTTGACCCGGGAGACGGATCCGCGCTCGACCGGCTGGCGGCGATCACAAGCGGGAGCGAATCGGCCCGGTTCCGCGCGGAGCGGAGCCGCGTGCTCGCGGATCGCCGGCGGTACCGAGAACTGTTGATCGGCAACCGCGATCTGATCCCGCACGCTGAGATCTCGGAGCTGGCGCGGCTTTCGAGCCGGCTCGGCCGCCGCTTCGAGGCCTACGGCTGGCTGACGCTGGAGCTCGAGCGCGACCCGGGCAACGCCGCGCTTCGTGCCGCGCTTGCGAGGCTCGAACGCGAGCAAAAGGCCCGCGCGGATTCCGAACCGATGGCGAACAGCCTGCTCGCGCGCGCCATGGCCCCCTGGGCGTCGTCTCGAATCGAGCCCTCGGGCTCGAGCCACGCCGCGCCCGTGGCCGTCTTTCGCGACGATGCCCGCGCGAGCGGACTCGTCTTCACCTACCAGAGCGGCCGGACCGAGACCAACGCGATCCCCGCGACCGTGGGCGGCGGAGTGGCTGTGCTCGACTACAATGGCGACGGCTGGCTCGATGTTTACGTGGTCCAGGGGGGTTCGTTCCCGCCGTCGAAACCAGAGTGCTCGGCCGATCGGCTCTTTCGCAACCGGGGCTATGGCGTGTTCGAGGACGCGACGGTGGAGGCGGGCATCGATCGCCTTGCGGGAGGCTACGGCCTGGCCGTGACCGCGGCCGATTACGACGGCGACGGCAAGGCCGACCTGTTTGTGTCGCGATTCGATCGCTATCAACTGCTCCGCAATCAGGGCGGGCGGTTTGAGGACGTCACAGCGGCCGCGGGGCTCACGGGCGTGCGCGATTGCCCAACCTCCGCGGCCTTTGGCGACTTCGATGCCGACGGCGATCTCGACCTCTTCGTTTGCCACTACTTGCAGTGGGACCCCGCCCATCCCAAAATCTGCCCCGACCCCGATACTCCTGGGCGCTACATGTCTTGCAACCCGCTGCTCGTGCCCGCGAGCGCGGATCACCTGTTTCGCAACGACAACGGCCGATTCGTGGATGTTTCCGAGTCAGCCGGCGTGGCCGATCGCGAGGGCCGCGGGCTGGGCGTCGTGGCGGCCGATCTCGACCTCGACGGCCGGCTCGACCTGTTCGTTGCCAACGACATGACCGCGAACTTCTTCTACCGCAACCTGGGCGGCATGCGCTTCGAGGAGATCGGCCATGCCTCAGGCGTCGCCTGCAACGCGCAGGGAAGCTATCAGGCAGGCATGGGCGTGGCCTGTGGCGATTACGACCGTGACGGCCTGCCCGACCTCGCTGTCACCAACTTCTTCGGCGAGTCCACCAGCTTCTTCAAGAATCTGGGAGCGGGGTTGTTCACGGACGCCACGGCAGCGATCGGGCTCCGAAATCCCACGCGGCTGTTGCTGGGCTTCGGCGTGGCCTGGCTCGACGCCGACAACGACGGCCGGCTGGACCTGATCTCCGCCAACGGGCATATCCACGACATCCGCCCCAGGGCGCCTTATGAGATGCCGCTTCAGCTTCTCATGCAGAATGAGTCGGGCCGGCTGGAAGATTGGTCGGAAGAGGCGGGCGCGGTCTTCCAGGTTCCGCGGCTGGGGCGTGGGCTCGCGGTCGCCGACCTGGATAACGACGGCCGGCTCGACGGGCTGGCGGTCGCACTCGATTCGTCGCTCGTTTATCTTCACAATCAGACAGCCGGCAAGCAAAGGCATCTCACGGTCATGCTTGTGGGCAAGGGGCACAATCGCGACGCGATCGGCGCCAGAGTGAAGGTCGCCGTGAACAGCCGCTGCTTCACGGCCTGGCGCACCGGGGGCGGCAGCTATGCGTCCTCGAGCACGCCGTGGCTGCACTTTGGGCTGGGAGCGATCGCCGGCCCCGCGCGGGTGGAGGTCGTCTGGCCGTCCGGGCAAACCGAGCGCCACGACAGGATCCCGCTCGATTCCCTGGTCCGAATCGAGGAGGGGAACACACACGCCGTGAGCCACGCCCAGATCCCCTTGCCCGAGCGCCGCGATTGACCGCGACCCTCTCGCCCAGGCTGAGTGCCGCAAGCCAATGGACGACCACGCGAACCCCGCATCCGATCCCGAGTCTCGCGCGTGGCATGGACATACAGGACGTGGTCCCTGGACAGGACGTGGTCCCTGGACAGGACGTGGTCCCTGGACATACAGGATGTGGTCCATGCGTTTCGTCTGGCCTGGAAAGACGAGCCCAGGCCCCGGACGTGGTCCCTGGACATGGACGTGGTCCCTGGACATACAGGATGTGGTCCCCAGGATGTGGTCCCTGGACAGGATGTGGTCCCTGGACATACAGGATGTGGTCCATGCGTTTCGTCTGGCCTGGAAAGACGAGCCCAGACCCCGGATCGAGGACGATCTGCCGCTGGATACGCAGGAAAGGGCGCGGATCCTGATCGAGCTTGTGCATGAGGAAGTCGACCTGAGGGCAAGCGCGGGGGATTCGCTCGATCCGAGAAACACAGTAGGACAGTCGTTGTCATCTTGACTTCGCCTGGTCTTCTTGCTACTCTGCCTCGATCACCCGAGGAGTCGCTCCGATGACGATAGCACGCGCGCATCTCGTCAACCCCGCCGTTACGCGCTGGTATCACTGCATTACTCGATGCGTGCGCCGGGCTCCGTTGCTCGGCGACGTCCGCCACCACCGCAAGCTCTGGATCGAAAACCGCATCCAGGAGCTCGCCGCC
>DAIDHX010000152.1 GCA_027451885.1 Planctomycetales bacterium | reverse complement strand
CCCCCCTTGATCACGAGCGCTTCTTGAAACCCCTGATCGATCGCACGCAGCGGAGCATTGTCTCCCAGGTGCCATTTGCCGAAGATCCCGGTTCGATAACCTGCAACCGACAGCATCTCCGCCAGCGTCACTTCGTCCGCATGCATCATCGCCCGGCCCAGATACGTGTCGACCACCCCGGTGCGGTAGTTGTATCGACCCGTTAAAAGGCTTGCACGCGTTGGTGCACAGACCGGTGAAACGTGGAACGACTTGAGCCAGACACTCTCCTTCGCGAAGCGGTCGAGCCGTGGAGTGCGGATCCTGGGATTGCCATGAATGCCCAGGTCTCCATAACCCATGTCGTCGGCCACAATGACGACGACGTTCGGCCGTGATGGCTTCGCCTGTTCATCCGCGATTGAGCGAGAGCCTGGGCAGACCGCGGCCAGCAGCCCAAGCAGGGCCGGAATAAAAAAGCGTGGGTGGAAAAGCCAGATTTGCAAGGGCAGCATTGGGTCCATCCCGGGGGATCGGCAGCTCGCGAGCACGACACCCGAATATAGCCCCTCGGCCCAGGACTTTCCTACACCCAGGCACCAGGAACACGCGCAACGGCCGGTGCCAGGCCGTCGCGCATGCCGAATGGGGCGTGATCCGCCCGGGATGCCTGGGTCACAAAGTTTCGAGCATCGTCGTGCGAATGATTCTGCCAGGTTGCGAGACGGGGACAGAACGCAAAAAACGCCAGGCTCGCGCCAACGGTCGCGAATGCGAGTGCTCGAGCCCATGAGGTCATTGGAAGGGACATTTTCAGATGGCCTCGGTTAACGAAGTGAGTAGGCGACTGCTACCTGAGAGAATCCTAGCTCCCGGATTGCGGGCGAGCGAGCGTTGCGTGGTCCAAATCTGTGTTTTTGACATGTCCGGCTCCTGGGCCTATCTTGCCGCCGCATCCACCGAGGATTTCCCAGAGGCGAGGATTGCACCCGCTGCGCAGGGGTCGCGCGCCCAGGAGCGATGGGACCGGCTGGTTGCGCCTGCGTTCCTGAATCGCAAGCTGCGTCGCGGCCGCGCGGCTTGGCAAAAGGCCTGCGGCTCGCAACCATGATGTGGGGCCCTCTCGTGACAAAACCCTTGCAACGGCCAGATGAGTCGCTTTCATTGTCCGCAGACAGCACATCAAGCCGGGATCAGTCCGCGCCTCCGAGCCGGGGGCCGATCTGGATCGCGAGCTTCACCCTGGCGGCGATCGCGGCGTCCCTGGTTCTGGGCCAGGCGGCCGGCCGCGTGCCGTTCGCCAGCGTGCCGCTCAGCGATCTGCCCCTGATCGCGGCGCTTGGGTTCGGCGGCATACCGCTCGTCGTGGGTCTGTGCCTTCGACTCTTCCGCGGCGAGCTTGGCTCCGACCTGCTCGCGGGAATCTCGATCGCAACGGCGCTGGTCCTGGGCGAATACCTTGCCGGCGCGATCGTGGTGCTCATGCTTTCCGGCGGCCAGGCGCTCGAGGCGTACGCGGTAAGGCGTGCGTCCTCGGTTCTCGACGCGCTTGCCAGGCGCTCGCCCTCGGTGGCGCATCGCAGGCGAGACGGCAGCGTGGTCGACGTGCCTCTGGTCGAGGTTCGGCCCGGCGACCTGCTGGTGGTCTTTCCGCACGAGATTTGCCCTGTCGACGGCGCGGTGGTCGAAGGGCGGGGATCGATGGACGAGTCGTATCTGACGGGTGAGCCCTATGTGATCGCGAAGGCGGCTGGCTCGTCGGTTCTCTCTGGGGCGATCAACGGCGACTCCGCGCTTGTGATCCGCGCGGAACGGCTGGCGGTCGACTCGCGGTACGCGCGGATCATGCAGGTCATGCGCGATTCGGAGGAGCGCAGGCCGCGCTCAAGGCGGCTCGGCGATCAACTGGGCGCGGTGTACACGCCCGTCGCGCTCGCCGTGGCCGGGCTGGCATGGGCCGCGAGCGGGCAGCCCGTGCGCTTCCTGTCGGTGCTCGTGGTCGCCACGCCGTGCCCGCTCCTGATCGCGATCCCCGTGGCGATCATCGGCGCCATCTCGCTCTCCGCCAGGCGTGGAATCATCATCAAAGATCCTGCCGTGCTCGAGCGCGTCAGCACCTGCCGCA
>DAIDHX010000151.1 GCA_027451885.1 Planctomycetales bacterium | reverse complement strand
GCCCTGCGCCTGGCAGGCGCATCGGATGTGCTGGACATGCGTGCGTCCTCAGTACGAGCAGAACGCGCACGGTCTACGCAACCGCGCGCGGTTTCCCCGTACAGAGACTTAACGCAAACTTGCCATATTTAATCAGATAAGTTGCTTGATCTGGGCCTTTTTGCGACGGGTCAGGAGAGTGGTAAGGGTTGTAAGGATCGCAGGGGAGTGTCAGGAACGCGCGTGGAACGTGCACGGTGTACATACGAGCGGGTGAATTCGTGCCTGGTCCGCCCTCGCCGCCATCGCGTTGCCTGTGCCGATACGAGCCCGAAGCGCACGCTCGTCCGCGAATTCGTGCCTGGTCCGCCCTTCACGCCATCGCGTTGCCAGGGCCAATACGAGCCCGAAGCGCAAGCGAGAGAGCGTATTCGTGCCGAGTCCGCCCTCGCTGCCATCGCGTTGCCAGGGCGAATACGGGCACGAAGGGTCCCCACGCGGGTCTTGCCCGCCCCGGCCGCGCCGATCCGCCTCTCACCTGCAATCCGCCACGCTAAATCAGACACACTCGCTCGCGCGTCGTGCTCGTATTGGTCGTGGTCGTATTGGCCGTGGTCGCGCGGGGGTTGCGAGGGCGAACGAGGTATCTGGGTTGGGACACGCGAGCGCGTGCTTCGTGCTCGTATTGGTCGTGGTCCTATTGGTCGTGGTCGCGCGGGGGTTGCGAGGGCGAACACGGTGTCTGGGTTGGGACACGCGAGCGGACGCTTCGTGCTCGTATTGGTCGTGGTCCTATTGGTCGTGCTCACGCGGGGGTCGCGAGGGCGAACACGGTGTCTGGGTTGAGACACACGAGCGCGCTTCGGGCTCGTATTGTTCGTGGTCCGAATTGTGCGGGGTCGTAGTGGTCGGGGTCGTATTGGCCGTGGTCGTATTGGTCGTGGGTGCATGGTGAGGGCGTGCGGGGGCGCCTGGTTGGCGTTGATTGAGGATCTCAGGGGTGTGGGCGCACTCGGCGCATGGTAAATTGCTTGTTGTCAATCTCGACTGCGCGAGACACTCTCCTGATCGGGTGCAAGACGTTTGCCGGCCGGGTTCGACTCACGATGGGGATCTGGTGGCGGATGGTCAGGGCGTGCTCGAAGGATGATAGGACCGGGTTTCTGGTGTTCGCGAAAACCAGGGAGGAGTGAACCGATCCCTCTTGAGGCGCTGGGGCTTCGTGCCTCGGTCTTTTTGGGAGCTACAACTTGGATGACGAACTTTTGTCTCGCCGCTCCCGCTTTCGTGAGGGAACTCAGATTCGGCTGGCCGATGGGCAACTGTGGACATTCCCCAGCCCACCGAAGGCGTCGGCAAGGGAAGTGTCGCCATTCGGGACCGAGTACACGGGCCTCATCCAGGCGCTCCATGAGGCTGGCGATCGTCCGGAAGAAGTCCTCACGGAACTCGCACTTGCCATCTACCTGCTCGGGCATAATTATTCGCTCTCGCCGGAGGACTACCAGCGCCTGCTAGGCACGAAGTCGGAATGCCCGGACCCAGCCGGTTGGCAGGTTGCCTTTCACGACATCGCACAGGAGCACCTTCGCTCCTTCCGGGGGTCGTCGCATTTCCTGGAGACGAGCCCTCTGCCCTCGATTTCGAAGACCTTCGCTCGGCTGCTGGATCGGCTTCGAAGGGTTCTGCCCTCCGGCTTTCGATGACCTCCGCGTTTCGAGTGGCTCACGGGATCGCGGTAGACGGCTGCGCTTGATTTCGACCGGTCGTTGAAGCCCCCCGAGGGTCGCGGCCCAGGGTTCTTCTCCGCCTGCGCTGGGATCATCGCCACACACCGATCCGTTGGGGCCCGTCGCCCTCTCCGCGAGCAGGCATCGACGCTCTCGATGCGTTTTCGGCGACCAGGTGATTGTGGATCTCCTGGCCGGGGCTGCTCCTCTTTGGTCCAAAAATGGCCAACGCGCCTGTGCGTGATGTTCGCTCGTTTTGTCCGGGTTGTGCGGCGACGTACGAAAATGTTACGCATAAAGGGTTCGTGGGCGTTTCGCGCTGGAACGACGAGCGCGAGAGCCATCACTCCAAATGCATCTCCAACAGAACGTTCGAGCAAACGCGGCCTGCTTTCGTGGGTGCCAGGCCGCGGCTCGCGTGACCGGGGACGCGTCTGCCTTGTGTCTGAAATGATTCGAGAGCATCCGTGGGAATCAGCGCAAAGGCGGCGTGTATGGCACAAGACGGCACCGTGTCTAACTAGACGTTCAGGCATGAATCGGAACAAAGCGCAAATCATTTAAAACAGGCGGGAAGGTTCTTGACAACAGAATCAAGCCGGGATAAAAGTCTATCGTTCACTCAATGAAGAGCGAGCGATGGCAGTGAAGCAATGGCCGCATCATCCTTGCATTGGCAACGGTGTTTTGGTGTGCGGGTAGGACAGGGCTGTCCTGGATCGTTGCAACCTGGGGTCCGCGACTTTTCGGTTGCACAGGAACGCCTGAGTGCAACCGACGGGCACGAAGTGTGCGCACTGGCTGAGGGGATCCTTGAGATTGGCGTTGAGCAAGCTTCATCTCGTAAGAAGCAGATTGATCGGGCTGTTGGCAAGGATAGTCTCTCCGCGATGGAGTAAGAGGAGCGTGTGCGGGAGAGGCTTACAGCCTGTGCAGAAGGCTCGATGTGTCGCAGTTCTATGGCGATCGAGCGCCTTCTCCGGAGCTCGTCCTTGACGGAGATCAAAGTCATGCCCGCGCTGACCGGTCCGGATGAAGGTGGACCGGTGTCGAATCCGTCGCAGGCTCAGGGACTACTTGCGATTCCGCCGCTTGCGAGGCCGATTTCGATCGGTCCACCGGCGCAGGGGACGGCACCCGACACCCTGGGATTGTTGCGAGCGTTTCGGCGTCGCTGGCGCATGGCGCTTGGTGCCGGCCTGGTTCTGGGCGGGATGGCGGCGAGCGCTGCGTGGTATCTGGTTCCCGCCGCCAGGTATACCGCGGAAGCCCTGCTGCTGGTGGAGCCCGAGCAGCCCAGGCTGATCACTTCGACCAGGGAGTATCGATCGGATCCGGAGACCGATCGGAAGACGCAGGTGACCTTGATCAAGAGTCCGGTCGTGCTGACCAAGGCCCTTGGTCAATCCGGAGTCGCGCAGCTTGCCATGGTGCGGAATCAGTCGGAGCCCACCGAGTGGCTCGAGAGTGAGATCAAGGCGGAGTTCACGGGGAAGATTCTCCGGCTCAGTTTGAGCGGCGACGATCCGCTCGAGGTGGCCGCCGTTGTGAAAGCGGTCACGGGCGCCTATCTGAGCGAGGTCGCCTACAAGGAGAAGGCCCAGCGGCTCGAGCGGAACGAGACCCTGAAGGATCATTACGGCAAGCTTCAGAAACAGCTCGAATCGAAGCGCACGGAGCTAAAAACGCTGGCTCTCGAGCTGGGCTCGAATGACAAGCAAACACTGAGTTTGCAGCAACGTCTGGCGATGACGCAGCAGAACCTGGCGGAGCAAGAGCTGCTGCGGATTCAGTCGGATCTGCGTTACGCCACGGCCAAGCTCAAGGGTTTGCAGGCGAAGGTGGATCGGGAGCTCGGGGAGGAGCGTGCGGACACGTCTCCTGGTCCTGCGCAGGCCGATGTGGAAAAGGCGATCCGGAGCGATCCGATCGTTCGCGGCTACATTGAAAGGGAGGCGGAGCTCAACGGCAACATCGCCTATGGCAGGTCGGTGTCGCGAAGCGCGAGCGACCCCTCGCTGATCCGCCTCCGCCAGGATTTGATCAAGGTACAGAAGCGCAGGAAGGAGTATGAGGCACGTCTGCGCTCTGAGCTTTTGAACGAGAAGCAAGCCTTGCCTGATGCGCAAAGCCAGGCGCAATCGGGGCTGGCCTCGCTGGAGGACGAGATCGGCGTGCTCAAGGAGATGGAGGGAGATCTCAAGGCCGAGGTCAACAAGTACACGGGCGGCACGAAGCGGCTGAGCACGCAGGCGCTTGCGATGGAGTCGATTCAGGACGAGATCAGTAACGCGGTGGACATGGCGAAACTGATTGGGGCCGAGATCGAGGCGTTGAAGGTTGAGCTGAACGCGCCTGATCGTGTTCGGGTGCTGAAGGAGGCCCGGGCTCCGCGGGCGCTCAACACCAATCGCAAGATCAAGCTGGCGGGAGTCGCCGGGTTCGGTGTGTTCGGTATGTTCGTCTTGCTGGTCTCATTCTGGGAATTCCAGGCGCGACGGATTGATTCGCAAGACGAGGTCGCCCGGGGCCTGGGAATCAAGGTGGTTGGCACCGTGGCGGCCATACGCCCGATCAGGACCGCTGGAGCCCGCGAGGGAAAGTCGCGCCAGGGCATTTTGTGTCAGCACCAGTTGACCGAGTCTGTCGAGACCACTCGGATCATCCTGACGCACGAGGCCAGGGCAGGCGCCCACCGCGTGGTGATGGTGACAAGCGCGCTCGGGTCAGAGGGCAAGACGTCGCTGGCTTGCCACCTGGCCACGAGCCTTGCCCGTTCCGGGCAGAAAACGCTGCTGCTCGACGCCGATCTGCGCAGGCCGGTGGTGCATCGCATCTACGATCAGGCGCTTGTGCCTGGTTTCTGCGAGCTGATGCGTGACGAGGCGGGCACGGAGGAAGCGATTCGGGCCACGTCGGTGAACAACCTCTGGATGATTCCGGCCGGCCGCCAGGACAGCCATTCCCTCGCGGTGCTTTCGCAGTCCCGGCCGCGCGTGTTATTCGATCAGCTCCGGGAGCGATTCGATTTCGTGATCGTGGATTCCGCGCCTGTCCTTCCGATCGCGGATACCTTGATGATTTCCCGTCACGTCGACGCTGTGGTGTTTTCCATCCTGCGCGCTGTGAGCCAGGCCCCCAGGGTTCAGGCGGCGTACGGCCGGATCGCGGCGCTGGGCGTCCCGATCCTGGGCGCCGTCGTCTCTGGTATACGGATCGCTACCAACTATCCGTACTGGACTGATCACGATGATGACTCCCGACATTGACGTCGAACGCACCCGAGATTCGGTATACCGAGGAGAGTTCGTCACCATGAGCTTGACGTTGAAGCCGGGTTGCCGATTGAGCGAGCCCTATATGCCTGGAAACCTGCTGTGGAAGCCGGCGCTGGACTGGGTTCTCGCCTGCGTGCTGTTGATACTGGCCACGCCGGTGATTCTGTTGGCGATGTCGCTGGTGCGGCTGACCTCGCCGGGACCGGCGATTTACCGCCAGACCCGGCTGGGCCGCGGCGGCCGGGCGTTCACGATCTACAAGATCCGCACGATGAAGCAGGATTCCGAGCGGCTCACGGGTCCGCGGTGGTCGACGCCTGGAGACGCGCGCGTCACACCGCTTGGCCGGTTCCTGCGTTCCACGCATCTCGACGAGCTGCCCCAGCTCTGGAACATCCTCCGGGGAGAGATGAGCCTGGTCGGCCCCAGGCCAGAACGGCCTGAGATCATCCCCCAGCTCGAGCGTGTGTTGCCGGCGTATCGTGAGCGGCTGGCGGTTCGGCCGGGCGTCACGGGCCTGGCGCAGGTGCAGTTACCGCCCGACACCACCATCGAGAGCGTAAGGAGCAAGCTCAGTTGCGACCTTTACTACATCCAGCACGCCACGCTCTGGCTGGATCTCCGGATCGTGATCGTCACGGTGATGGCGATGATACCCGGCCTTTCGGACTTCGCGTCCTGGGTATTTCGCATCCCCAGCCTGGAAGCCATCGAGCTGGCGAATTGCGGCATGTCCGCGCGGGTGGGTGGGGTTGCTGAACAGGTGGATTCGTGGGTGCAGGTCACGTCGGTCTGACCAACGAGCGAAGGGGTCCGCGACGAGAGTTCGGTCCAGGCATGGGAGGTGTCGTGAGTTCCGCGATCGACGTGCTGGATGAGACTACGCCCGCGCCTGTACCAGCGGGATGTCTGATCGATTCCGCTCTGAAAGCGCGCCTGCCGATCAATGTGTTCGAGGCGAGATCGGGCTGGCAGCTCCTTGACCTGAGCGAGCTGTGGCGCTACCGCGAGCTGCTTTTCTTCCTGGCCTGGCGCGACGTCAAGGTGCGGTACAAGCAGACGGCGCTGGGCGCGGCGTGGGCGATCCTTCAGCCGCTTTTGACGATGGTCGTCTTCAGCATCTTTTTCCGGAGAATGGCGGGCGTCTCGTCGGGGGACCTGCCCTATCCGCTCTTCGCCTTCGCCGGTCTGCTTCCCTGGACCTTTTTTTCCAATTCGGTCAGTACCGCTGGACTGAGCGTGGTGGGCAGCGAACGGTTGATCACGAAGATTTATTTTCCTCGCCTGATCATTCCGATCGCGGCGATCGGCGCTGCCCTGGTGGATCTGCTGATCGCCTGCGGCATGCTGGGGGCCTTGATGGTTTACTACCGGGTTCCGCCGGCGGCCACCTTGCTGCTGGCTCCTCTGTTCGTCGTGGGGATGTGCATGGCGGCGACCGGGCTTGGTTCGCTCCTGGCGGCGTTGAACGTCGCCTATCGCGACTTCCGCTACGTGATCCCATTTACCATGCAGATCTGGATGTTCTGCACACCAACGGTCTACATGCAACCGGACGCCGCGACCGCGTCACGCTGGACGGCGATTCTGCCGCTCAATCCGGCGTACGGGCTGATCAGCAACTTCCGCGTGGCTGTGCTCGGTGGGGAGTTCGATCTCTACTCCATGATTCTGTCGACCGCGGTCGCTGTCGGTCTGTTCGTTGCCGGGACCTTTTACTTCCGCCGGGTCGAGCGGGGATTCGCGGACATCATCTGAACTCTGAGGTAGAACCCATGGGCACGATCCGGGTCGGCGTCATCGGCTGTGGTTACTGGGGACCGAACCTGATCCGCAACTTTTCCAGTTGTCCCGCGACGGAGGTCGTCGCGGTTTGCGACGCGGATCCCGCGCGGTTGGAAGCGATCGGCCGGCACTTCAGTCATGTGACGCGCGTCGGTTCCCTGGACGAATTGCTGACCTTACCGCTGGACGCCGTGGCGATTGCCACTCCAGTCTCGACTCATCATGCGCTCGCCGAGCGCTGTCTCAACCATGGGCTCCACGTTCTGGTCGAGAAACCGCTGGCCTCAACGGTGCCGGAAGCCATGGCGCTGCTTGATCTCGCGGAGCGTTGCCAGCGTGTTTTGATGGTGGATCATACCTATCTCTTTAGCAATTCTGTGCGGCGGATCAAGGCGATCGTCGACTCCGGCGAACTGGGTGATCTGTATTACGTGGACAGCGTGCGCATCAACCTGGGGTTGTTTCAAAACGATATCAACGTCGTCTGGGATCTTGCGCCTCACGACCTGTCCATCGTGGACCACGTGCTGGGCCGCGAGCCGCGGAGCATCTCGGCCTGGGGCTGTGCCCATGCCGACCCGCGAGTCGAGGATATGGCCTATGTCAATGTCGACTACGACGATCGGCTGCTGGCGAATTTTCACGTCAACTGGCTCTCGCCTGTGAAGATTCGGCAGATGATTTTCGCGGGGTCGCGCAAGAGCCTGATTTTCAATGAGCTGAACGCGACCGAGCCGATCAAGATCTACAACCGCGGCATCGAGCTGGGCGAGGGACCGGATGAACGTCGCCAGTTCCTGATCAATTATCGTTCGGGCGACGTCTGGAGCCCGTATGTGGAGCCGGGCGAGCCGTTGCAGGAGGCCGTCCGCCATTTCGCGGAGTGCATTCGCGAGGAGAAGCCCCCCCTGAGCGGCGGGGCGCTTGGCCTTCGCGTGGTCCGCCTGCTCGAGGCGGCCACGCGCAGCCTGCGCGCACAGGGAGGGCGCATCGTTCTTTCCCACAGTCACCAAGGAGCCACAACCCATGGGTTCGCGGACTCACGAGCGAACGGATCCAGCCAGATTCATGCGGATCGCCCCGGACGTCCGGCTGGGCAGAAACGTCGGCCTGTACGGGTTCGTTAACCTCTACGGCTGCGAGATCGGCGATGACACTCGAGTCGGAACATTCGTTGAGATCCAGAAGAATGCCGTGATCGGCGCGCGGTGCAAGATCCAGAGTCACTCGTTCATATGCGAGGGAGTGACGATTGAGGACGAGGTTTTCGTGGGGCACGGAGTGATGTTCATCAACGACCTGGACCCGCGCGCGACGTACGCTGGGCAGCTTCAGACGGACGCCGACTGGCAGCTCATGCCAACGCGGGTCTGCCGTGGTGCGTCGATTGGCAGCGGCGCCATCATTCTGGGTGGAGTGACGATCGGCGCGGGTGCGCTGATCGGGGCCGGCGCGGTTGTGACCCGGGACGTCCCGCCTGGGACGGTCGTCGCCGGGGTGCCAGCCCGTCTCTTGCGTTCGCGGCAAGTAACAGGAGCGGATCGATGACGATTGTGTCGACCACCACCGAGACCACCACGCCGGCGGCGATGATTGCGGGGCCGACTGTGCAGGAGCCCCCCCTGCCGTTTCTGGACCTGGGTGCTCAGTATCGATCCATACGCGAGGAGGTGCTTGATGCCTTGCGCGACGTCGCCGACAGCACGACTTACGTCCTGGGTCCCCGGGTGACTGAGTTTGAGCAGGCATTCGCGGCCTATGTGGGCAGCCGATATTGTGTGGGCGTGAATTCTGGGACGTCGGCGTTGCATCTGGCTCTGATTTGCGCG
>DAIDHX010000150.1 GCA_027451885.1 Planctomycetales bacterium | reverse complement strand
CTTGATGGCACCGTCCCACGAGCTGAGCACGTATCCAGGACCGTTCATGACCCAGTTGCCGCTATCGGGGCTGGCGCCCGGCAGGACGCCGTTGATTCGGCGGTTGAGACCGACGTTCGAGACGTAGCTGCTCGAACCGACGGTCTTGTTGTAACCAGCGACGGCAAACTGACCTGACGCGCCCTTGCCGTTGTCCGACGGGCAAAGGAACGACGAGATCTGCATCACCAGCACCGTGTATTGCACCATGCTGTAAGCGCCGCCAGCCGCGCTGACGTCAGGCGGGTTGGAGTCGGTGATGCCGCCCGTGCCGCCGTCGCTCCACCGTGACCCCCAGAGCTGGTTCAGCGCATTGTACGCCGTTTGCTGCTCCAGGTAAGGAAGCAAACGGGCATGCTGGGAGAAGTTTTGGTGGGGCTGGGGAATGGGGCTGTTTTGATTGGCGGGGAACCAGCTTTCGTCAACCGAGAGTGGCGGGACAGAGATGTTTGCACTCACGTAATTGTGCATCGCCAAACCAATCTGCTTGAGATTATTGGTGCATTGCGCCCGCCGCGCGGCTTCCCGCGCCGACTGCACGGCGGGGAGCAAAAGCGCGATCAGGACCGCGATGATCGCAATGACCACCAGCAGCTCGATCAGCGTAAAGCCTTTCCGAAACCTAGGCATGGCTCACTCCTTGGTGAGGACGGAGGAGATATCAATCAATTCTCGCAAACTGAGTCTCAAAGAACTGCGCAGACAGAGGCCAATTGGCCCATATACCGATGATCAATTCTTCTTCTTACTCGCGCCCGGGTAGCCGCTTCCCTTGAGAGGGTCGCCCTTGGACTTCATCCATTCTTCCTGGCTCTTGGGCGGCGGAGGGGGTGTGTCAGCCTTGGAGTTAGGATTGATGGGCCCGGGATCGCCCGCGGATTTCGAGACCGCATTCGCAGCCGTCTCGTTGTCCTCGGTGCAGCCGGCAAGACCCAGCATCCCAATTCCCAGAATCCCCAGAACATTCCGACGCGAATAGATCTTCACGTTTTCACTCCCTCATGTAGCCAATGTCCGATACGCGATCAAACGAGTGACGTGACTACGCCCGCGGCGCTTCCCAGGGGGGTCCGCCGAAGTCTCTGGCTTGAACGACCGAACCAGCAGCGATGCATCGCCTTGACCGAAGTACGTCCCCACGACCTGGGGCACACGCCGCTCGCACAAATCGGCGCAAAATAATCCGCAAACTCGAGCACCGAATCGCCCAGGCCAAACCGGCACCCCGGCTGGCGAGAGCAAATCGTCTCTCGAAACCGACCCCACGCTCGTTTGAAGGAAAGAAGAAAAGCTTGCCTAAACGTATTCAGCAAACCCTGCCATGTCAACAAGTTTTCCGTACGAACCGCATACTTTGGATTGATTCAATGTCAACGAAAGGCATCAAGGAGGGCAGAGGTGCATGTGGGCGGGGATGTACAAAGATGCCATCAAGCGGGGTTATACCGATGTTCTGGCCGTGAGGAATCCGTCATCATGATCCCACTTACGAATCCGGATTCGACACGAAGGGCAGCGATATGTCGCGCGAACGCAGGCGCGGACCTGTAAAGGTTCTCGTTGTGTCCTCGGGGCTGCTTTTGCTCATCCTGGCCTTGGCGGTCTGGCAAACGCGGCATGGGGCGCAGCCGGCAGAACAATCCGAAATAATTCGGCGCGATTCCTCTGTTGGCGTACCTGATGTGGACCGGGACGTGCTCAAGTTTCGCGAACAGGCGCTGCCGTTTCGTTATGCGCGCGGGGAGACAGGCTCTGCCTGGCCGGTCGAGGTGACGGGCGGAGGTGTGGGGCTCCTCGACTTCAATGGGGACGGCAAGCTTGACATTTTTCTGGTGCAGGGGGGCGATCCGCGCCCTGGAATGCCTGCCACCGCGAACGATGTTCTCCTGGTGAATCGGGGTGGCGGGCGGTTCGAGGATGTCTCGAGCGCGGTGGGACTTGTCCCCCGCGGTTACGGCCAGGGCGTCGCGGTCGCCGATTACGACGGCGACGGCGATCTCGACCTTTACGTCACGCGCTATGGGAAAAACACCCTTTGGCGTAACGACCGCGATCGCGGGCGATTCCTCGACGTGACCGCCGAGGCTGGTGTGGCCGTGGGGACCTGGAGCCTGGGCGCGGCCTTCGCCGATTACGACGGCGACGGCGATCTTGATCTTTATGTGGCCAATTACTTCCAGTTCGACCAGGCCCGCACGCCGTTTCGCCGCGACCCTGCCACGGGTGCGGCCGACTATGGTCTGCCGCAGGACTTTCCTGGACTGCCGGACACGCTTTTTCGCAACGAGGGCCACGGCCGCTTCGTCGACGTGACGGCCAGCGCGGGAATCGCGGGCCAGGCGCGGGGGATGGGAGTGGTCGCCGCCGACTTCAACCAGGATGGGCGCATCGACTGGCTCGTGGCCAATGACGCCCAGGCCAATGCGCTCTGGATCAATCGTGGCGACGGCCGATTCGAGGATCAGGCGGATACGCTTGGCCTCGCGGTCAACGGCCAGGGATCCGCCGAGGCCAACATGGGCATCACGCGGGGCGATACAGATGGAGATGGGATTGAGGATGTTGCGATCACGCATTTCTTCGGAGAACACACCACGCTCTGGCGTGCTCAGCGCGACCCGAATGGCGGGCTTTTCTACCAGGATCAGACCAGCGAAGCGGGGCTTGCGTTGGAAAGCCGGCCGGTGACGGGTTGGGGGGTCGTGCTGGCGGATTTCGACCAGGATGGCTGGCTCGACCTCATTCAGGCCAACGGGCACATTCGCCGCGAGCCGGGCCAGATGTACCGCTACGAGAATCCTCCGTTGCTCTGGCGGGGAACCCCAGGCGGTCGTTTCACAAACGTGACCGCGAGTGCGGGGAGCTACTTCGCCGGGCGCTGGATGGGCCGCGGGCTGGCCGCTGGCGATCTTGATGGCGACGGTGATCTTGATCTTGTGGTTGTGCATCATCATGCACCCGCGTCGATTCTGTGGAATGACACCGCGAAGCGCGGGCGTTTTGTGATTCTCGACCTTCAGGGGTTACCGCCCAATCGTGACGCCGTGGGCGCCCAGGCGCGTGTGCAGGCCGGCGGTCGGATCTTCGTTCGATCGGTGATCGGCGGCGGCAGCTATGTGTCCGCGAGCGATCGCAGGCTCCACTTCGGCCTGGGTAACGCGTCTCGTATCGACTCGGTCGAGATTCGCTGGCCTTCCGGGCGGGTGACCACCCTCGATGACGTTCCGCTCGACTCGGTCCGGGTTGTGAAGGAGACGCACTAGGGCGCTTGCGACACGCGCTCGGGATGAAGCTCTGGTTTCTCACTGCCCTCGGCCGTGCTCGGTTGCGCGGCGAAGCGGCTCCGTCCCTCGGTGATCACGATCAACTGATTGGCGGGGATGTCGTTCCAGGTCTGGGTTTTGCCTGATGGCCATCGCACCGTGAGCAAGCTCAATTTGGCGGCGTCGCCCAGGCCGATATGCTCAACAAGCGAATTGCCGCCGAAGCTGCCGTTATTGCCAATGGTGCGCTGGATCGACCGCCGCGCGCCGTCGGCCGCCACCACATCGGCCCTGATGTGCGCACCCAGGGCCGACGCGTTGGATTCCACGCCAACCAGTTTCACGTTCAACCAATGCCGACCGCTCCCCGGGTTGCGAAACAGAGCGTTATAGGACTGATCGCCCGGCGTGCCGCCGCCGAGCTCCACAAACAGGTCAAGATCGCCGTCGCCGTCGTAGTCGGCGAAGGAAACGCCGTGTCCCTTTTGCAAGTGCCCCACGCCCGCGGCGATTGTGGCGTCGGTGAACGCGAGCCCTTCCTCGTTCTTGAAGAGCAGCTTGATGTCGAGCCCTTCGTACGACATGTCGCCGGTGCCGAGGTAAAGATCAAGAAATCCATCATCGTCGATGTCTCCAAAGTTCGCGCCCATCGGCGCCATGGGGCGGTCGAGCCCCACATCGACGGCGACGTCGCGAAACTGGCCATCGCCCAGGTTTTTGTAGAGATGCGGGCGGCTGCCCCCCTCGATCCTGACCCCCATCGCTCCCAGGAGAACCTCGGACACGCGGGCGCGGTAGTCGTTCACATAGAGATCGAGCTTGCCGTCGTTGTCGAAGTCCCAGAACCAGCACGAGAAGCTGAGGGGTGGGCCGGTGACGCCCAGTTCGGCGGCGACATCCTTGAATTTACCCACCCCCTCGTTATGGTACAGGCGGCAGGGCTGCCCCATGTTGGAAACGAAGAGATCGAGCTTGCCGTCGTCGTCGTAGTCGCCCCAGGCTGATCCTTTCCCACAGCGCAGGTTTTCGACACCCGCGGCGGCGGCGACATCCTTGAAGGTGCCGTCGCCCTGGTTGTGATAGAGGCGTGAGCGGTTGCGCGGGTCGCCGGGTTTATCGCCTGGCGCGGCTCCTGGCGCCTGGTATTCGCCGCAGACGAAGAGATCGAGTTTGCCGTCGTTGTCGTAATCGCCCCACGCCGCTGATTCCGAGGCGATCGGCAGCTCGAGGCCGGCCTTCACAGTCACATCGTCGAACACCCCATCGCCGCGATTGCGCAGAAGCGACATTCGTAATGGTTTTTCCCAGCCTCCGCGCAGAAGCAGAACGTCCAGATCGCCGTCGTTGTCATAATCTGCCCGAGCGAGGTTCAGCGCGTAGACCTGGTCGCCCAGTCCGGCCGAGGCGGAGTGGTCCAGGAATTCGCCCTTGCCCTGGTTCAGATAGAGCGAAGCGCCCAGGTCGGCGTCGAGCGAGGTGGTGAAGAGATCAGGGCGGCCGTCGCCGTTGAAGTCGTCGAAGACGCTGCCGCCGGCCAGGTTTGGCCCGCGGCTCGTGAGGCCCGCCAGGGTGGCCACGTTTTCCATTTTTTTGAGATGGCCGCGCGGGCGTGAGATCGAGTCCGGCAGGCGATATTCAGGCGGGATGTTGTCGGGATACGCGCCGAGGGTCATGGCCGCGATGTTGAGCAGCCAGAGGACGCGCAGGTCGCGTGAGCGCTCCTTCAAATAGAGCAGGAACCACTTCATCGCCTCGCGCGATCCGTCCTCGTTTTTGTGCCTCGCCTCGCGCGCGATCGGGAAAATGCAGGCCGAGGGGCCGACGCACTCCACGCAGTTGTCGATCTCGCCTCGTCGCAGCGCGATGATGCCGAGCAGAGCGCGGATTTGCTGGCGTTCCTCGCCGGCGTCGCTCACCGTTTCCAGAGTGGCCAGCGCCTTTTCATGCCAGGCCGCGGCTTCCCTGAACTGCCCTTCATACATGTGCAAGAGGCCGATCGAACGCTGCAACCCCGCGCGTTTACGCGCTCCCTCAGACGCGGAATCAGGTTTGCTCTCGAGCCCGGCCAGCTTCGTGCGCAGATCCGCGATCCCGCGTCGGGCGCGGCCGCGGACCGCCTCACGCAGCTCCTGAAGCGACCCCGGATCGCGCAACTCAGGCATGTAACGGATCGCAATCTCGTAACCGCCGTCCTCAAACTTGCCCAGGATCACGTCATAAACCTGGCCCTGTGCGGCACCAGCCGACGCGGACTCCCGCTTCCGATCGGATCCCGAAACGGCTCGGCCGCGCGGTACGGGCGCGCTGGTCATCCGCCACACGAATGCCCCCGCAATCACCAGGCAGATGACCGCGATCGCGCTCAGTTGCAGCGCTCGACTCATGCGACTCCAACTTCTTTCCGGGTGCTGCGTTGATCCTTGATGCGACACTGCGCGCACAACGACCAGGGCCGAGGTCGAACGAGCTCGGCCGCACGGAACTGGACGTTCTCAGGGCAAGGGAAATGCCCTCAACGCTATGAGCGAGAGTCCGGCCATGGATGGCCCGACTTTATCCTTTTTTTTGGAAGGAATTCGGACCGGTGCCGGGCGCTTGCACGAAAGTCCAGGATTAGCCCGGATTTGCTCGCTGGGCCAGGATCATGCTCGTCAGGACCTTGAGGTTGTCCTCGATCACGCGCTCCCAGTCGAGGCTGTAGAGATTCGCGTTCTGAGCATGAACGGGATGGGAAGGGAGCCACAGGTCGGGCTGAGTGTCGTGCAGCCGCTGGAGCGCCAGGAAGAAGTCCTGAATGCGATCCTTTTGCCGTCCCAGCCGCTGCGCCAGGTCGGCCGCGGCCGCCTGGTTCACTTTTGTGAGAAACGCCCCCGTGCAAAGGACGCGTTTGCCGCCCCAGTCGAAGGAATAAGCCCAGCATGGAGTTCCAAGCTTTGCCAGCGCGATGGTTTTGGCGTGGATTCCGAAGCGCAGCGCGAGCTGGGACGAAGCGAGAATCTCCGCGCCGGCGGGGATCGCATCGCGGAGCCGCGGCACGAGATCGTCAGGCGCGATCAGGGCAGGCTTCGAACGCGCGAGGAGCGCGCGCAGCCCCGCCGTTTGCTCGGCCGCGAGAGACGTGAGCAGTATGCCCGACACATCGGAACCCGCTTGCCTGAGATTACCGAGCCGCTCCGTGAGGAACACCGGGAGATCCTCGCCTCCCGGTGCGTCGATCAGAAACAGCTTTCCCTGGTCGCGCAACACATAGATGGCCTGTTCGTGGAGCTCGCCCAGATAAAGGAGCCCAGGCAGGATCTCCCGGGGTTCGCCGTCGAGAAAGTCGCGGCCGTCTGCCTCGTAGCGCGCGAGCAGGGTTTTCATGTCGTTGACCCCGGCCTGGATCAAGGCGCGCCAGCGCTCGGGGCCGATGTGCGGATCCTGGGGCCGGTTATCAGCGCGAGGGTGGCCGGGGAGAACCAGGTCAGGTGCGGGGATGCGCAGGAGCCGCTCGAGCGTGGCGAGCGTCTGGGCCGCGTCGCCTCGATATCGGGGGGCAAGATATGCCGAGTAGGTACCGAGAGGTTTGCCCAGCTCGTCGCGGGGCGGCTCGTCGCCGCGGAGCATCATGATCACGTCCCCCGCGAAGAAGATTCGCTGCCCTCGTTGTTCGAGCAGGTAGCACATGCTGCCGGGCGTGTGACCAGGCGCGGCGATGGCCTCGAGGAACGCCTCGCCGAGCGCAATCCGCTCGGTCCCCGAGAGCTCAACGTCCACCTGCGTGGCGTGAAGTCTTGCCTCAGGCATGTCGTATGTGCTGAAGAATGCCTCGCGCGGGCCGCCTGCCCGCAATACGCCGGCATCTCCCTTGCCCGCATGAATCGTGGCGCCTGTGTTCTTGCGAAACCACTCCGCACCCCCGGTATGGTCGCCGTGCGCGTGGGTCAAGCAGACGCGCTTGACCCGCATCGGGTCGAGCCCAAGCTCTGCCATCCCCGCGCGCACGGGGGCGGCGTCGGCGGCGAGACCGGAATCAATCAGCGTAAGACCATCGCTCGATTCGATCACATAAACCGCGGATGGCGAGAGTGAACCCAGCATGAAGACGCCGGGCGCGACCGTCACGCTTGCCTTCATGAGACGGCTGGCCGCTGGTGGGCGGGGATTCCGCCAGGGGCCGAGCGTAACCATGACCGAAGCACCCGCGAACGCCAGACTCGCCAGCAATCCCAGGCGCAGAATCCAGACGCGGTTGCGTACCCCGGTGCGCGAACTGCCGCTCAATTCCGCGCTGGGATCGCCGGGGCCGGCCATCGACTCTCCCTTGCGTCTACGCAAGTAGCTCGCGCTTCAAGGTTCCCGCCACGTCGGTAAGCCGATAATAGCGCCCCTGATGCTTGAACGTCAGCCGTTCGTGGTCGACGCCCAGCAAGTGAAGCACCGTCGCGTGGTAGTCGTGCACGTGCACACCCCCTTCGACCACGCTGTAGCCGAAGGGATCAGTCACGCCATGGACGACGCCCGGCTTGATCCCGCCGCCCGCCGCCCATGCGGTAAAGCAGCGCGGGTGATGATCACGGCCGTAATCGGTGGCTGTGAGCTTGCCCTGGCTGTAACTGGTGCGCCCGAACTCGCCGCCCCAGAGCACGAGCGTATCGTCGAGCAAGCCGCGCTGCTTGAGATCGAGCACGAGCCCCGCGCACGCCTGATCCGTCTCGCGACAGAGCTGGCGGATGCCGCCGGGCAAGCCGCCGTGGTGATCCCAGCCGGGGTGATAAAGCTGGATGAAGCGCACGTTGCGCTCGGCCAGCCTGCGCGCCAGCACACAGTTCGCGGCGAAGGTGCCGGGCACACGCGCGTCGGAGCCGTAGAGGTCGAGCACATGGTCGGGCTCGCGCGAAAGATCAACAGCCTCAGGTGCTGAGGTCTGCATACGATAGGCCATTTCGTACTGCGCGATTCGCGCCTCGATGGCTGGGTCGACTTCTTTTTCGTATTCGACCTGATGCAGCTCGCGGAGCCGATCGAGCATTTTTCTGCGCCCGCTCGCGGAAACGCCCGGCGGGTTGTCGAGAAAGAGCACTGGGTTCGCGCCCGGGCGGAACTGCACTCCCTGGTGCGCGGAGGGGAGAAAGCCGTTGCCCCAGAGCCGCGAGTAAAGCGGCTGATCGGGC
>DAIDHX010000149.1 GCA_027451885.1 Planctomycetales bacterium | reverse complement strand
AGGCCCGCGGCTGCCTCCTGGTTCGGCGCGGCGACGGGAACGCGCTCCGAACGTTCTCCGTTCTCGGTCATCACAACCAGGCGAGACTCGGTGCGCCCGATGCGTTCCACCCGTCCCCGAAATGGCGCCCGTGATAGGTCTCCGTGCGCATAGACGGCGAACTTGAGGCTGGATGACCCGCCGTTGATCGTCAGGATGTAGCCTCCCGACGAAATGGCACCCTGCCGCCGTTCGATCGACTCGTCGCTCCGTATCCGATCGCCTTGATTACTCATAAGAGCATGTCACATCTCAAAAGGCGCGACCGCTACGGGCGGGATGGTGTGCGAACCGTCTCACGTGGTCCCCGCGCGAGGGGTGCTCAGTCCGATCGTTAAGGTTTCCCGAAGCGCATCGCCTACTTGTGAACCGCGAGTCGACCGTCGTAAATGGAAAGCTTCGCGCACAAAAAAAGCCCTCTATGTGGCATTATCACATAGGGGCCATCGTTGCCGTAGCGGCATGCCAGTCATTAGCGTGCAACTCACAAAGAGGATTTGTATCGAGAACGGATCAAGGTGTCAAGCAGTCTGAAGCTTCTACCCTTCGTTTTTTTCTTCCAGGTACGTGACTCGTCCGGCCACTCGGCCGTAAGATAACGGACTCACGAACCAAGGAACCCCCGAACCGAACGTGTGTTCGCGTTCGTCGGCTCCGCGGGTCGATGCTCTCGAACGTCGCGCGGGATCGGTGGGGGCCGCACGACCGTTGCGTATCCGAAGACTTCCATGTCCTTTTTGTCAGCCGTTGAGAACTTTGTTGGCGTAGCCACGTATAGGGTTCGAATGAGAACACCGATCGGAGATTGTCGAAACGATGGGGCTACGTGTTGCCACGCTCCAGCGCGTGGGTTCGCGAGCGAATCGCTTGGCGTTGTCATTGGCGGACCGGACAGGCACTTCACTCGGCAATTCCACGTGAACGATTGATATTACCCAACTGCTTCAGTCTGACACCGGTGAATCGGAGGGGGACTGCCACGACGACGGGCCCCGGAAGTCCAGCGGCGCAACCGTGCCGTTGGTCATTTCCAGGAGGCTCGATCCCCATGCCGATGAACCCGCCACCAGAAGGAGGGTACTCGCGTGATGAACCTTAGATTTGTGAAGTGGTTCGTTGCTGCCGTGATCGCGGCTTCGATCGTGGTGCTTCCGGCGTATGCTCGCGGGGGGCGTGGCGGCGGCGGTGGTGGGTTTCGCGCTGGCGGCGGTGGTGGCGGGTTTCGCGCTGGCGGCGGCGGGATGCGCGCTCCTGGGGGAGGGGGATTCTCGCGCAGTCCCGCAGTCAGTGCACCTCGCCCCAGCGGTGGCGCACGTCCGGGCGGGGGCGTCGGCAACCGCCCGGGCGGCGGTCCTGGTCATGTCACCAACTTCCCCTCAGGCGGCGGCCGTCCGGGCGGAGGCGTCGGCAATCGACCGGGCGGCGGACCAGGACTGGGCAATCGACCTGGTATCGACAACCGGCCCGGCGGCGGTCCGGGATTGGGGAATCGGCCGGGGATCGGTGACCGGCCTGGCGGTGGTCTAGCACTCGGCAACCGGCCGGGCATCGGCGATCGGCCGGGCATCGGAGATCGACCCGGAGTCGGCAACCGACCCGGCATCGGTGACCGTCCGGGCGTTGGCAATCGCCCCGGGATCGGTGATAACAACCTGGGGAACCGCGGGAACAACAACCTGGGGAACCGCGGGAACAACAACATCATCAACCGCAGCGGCAACAACAACCTTGTCAACCGCGGCGACATCAACGTCAACAATCGCCAGAACAACTTCGTCGGCAACCGGGTGGATCCGGGCTATGGTGTGCGTCCACCGGCCTACAACAATTGGCGAGGCGCCTACGGTGGGTACCATCAGGGCTGGATGAACGGCTACTGGCATGGCTACCACAACGGCACAGGCTGGAACTGGGGGAGCTTCGCGCTAGGCTCGGCCCTGGGCGTCACGGCATGGGGATTGGGCTCGGCACTCTACAGTTGGGGCTATGCCTCGTACGGCAATCCGTATTACGGCGGTGCTGTCTCTGAGCCGATCGTCATTCAACAGCCTATCGACAACGGGGGCTACCAGACCGTGACGGTTCCCGCCTCGACGTTCGATTATTCGCAGCCGCTGGACACCCAGTCGCAACCGCCTCCTCCGCAAGTCGCGGACCCGGCGGTCGCGAAGTTCGACTCCGCGCGCGAATCTTTCAAGCGAGGCGACTACGCATCGGCCTTGCGGCTCACGGACGAGGCTCTGAAGACTCTGCCTAACGACGCCACGCTCCACGAATTCCGAGCGCTGACCCTGTTTGCCGCGGGGCAGTACGAACAGGCCGCCATACCCTTGTACGCCGTGCTCTCCGTCGGCCCGGGCTGGGACTGGACGACGATGGTCGGTCTCTATCCGACCGTGGACGTCTACACCAAGCAACTCCGGGCGCTGGAGCAGTTCATCAAGAAGAACCCGAAGTCGTCAGGAGCACGCTTCGTGCTCGCGTATCAGTACCTCACCCAGGGGCATAACAGCGAGGCGCTCGGTCAGCTCAAAGAGGTTCAGAAGCTCGCGCCAGGTGACGCGCTCTCCGCCCAACTTATCAAAACGCTTTCGCCTCCGGGCGAGACGCCCGA
>DAIDHX010000148.1 GCA_027451885.1 Planctomycetales bacterium | reverse complement strand
CCAGGCGAATCCCCGCGCTGAGGCGGCGGAAAAGACGCGAATCTCGCCTCTTCCGCCGGTCAAGGCCGCTCTCGCTGGCCATTTTCGACGCATTTTGCCCCGCCGAGGCAGTGAGCGGGGTGAAGAAACGTCTGCGGACGAGGTAGACAAGCCATCCAGCATCACAACGACTGTCCTTTATATAGTATATAGGATGCGCGGCGAATCTCCGCGCTGAGGCGGCGGAAAAGACGCGGATCTCGCCCTTTCCGCCGGTCAAGGCCGCTCCCCGTCGCCATTTTCGACGCATTTTGCCCCGCCGAGACAGTGAGCGGGGTGAAGCAACGGCTGTTTACGAGGAAGAGAGACGATGCATAACAACTTTGACTGTTCCTCTTAGCCTTTTTCGGGGGAGGCCCACTCAATGCACGCGTGCAGGCGTTCACCAAAGTCATCGCCTGTCCTTCGATTGGGATAGGGGAGAGTTCGACTGGTGGCTCCCGTGTTCTTGATCGCGTACGGAGCAGGGGCGGGAGAGTTCGACTGGCGGCTCGCGTGTTCTAGAGTTTTCGATGGACCCCGGGCAACGGGTCTGGCGCATGTTGCATGATGCATTCAATCAATGGTCGGCATGCTTTTCGGAGACTCGCATGTTCTTTCAATCTTGGCTCCGCAGTCTGAGGATTCGAACCGGCCGCCGTTCCCGCGCGGGCTCCAAGCAGTCACGAAGGGCGTTTCGGCCCGAGTTGCCCGGGCTCGAGCCGCGAATCGCCCTTTCAGGCACGACGGAGTCAACCGCCTACGAGATCATCTACACCGGCGATCTGGGGGCGAACTATACCGGGCCGCTTCTCGTCTATGCCGCGGGGGGCTCCAATCCGATCAACGGGAGTGAATGGTCGACCTACGTTCCGCCTCCGGGCTACGTGAAAAACACCCCGCGTAGCTTGCAGTTCAATTCGTCGATGATCTTTGCAAGCCCAGGCTCGACGACCGATACGTATATCACAACCTCGGACTCATATACCTGGGGCTATATCGCCTCTACGGTAAGCGCGATGTGGCCGTTCAACCCCGCGGACTACCCCGGCGCGAATTACACGAGCGGATATGAAGCCGCAGCGCTTCAGACGACACCGCCGCCCGGAGTGATCAAGTGGACCGACAACAACAAGAATCAGCAGATGACGTTCAACGCCATGACGTCCGACGGGCAGCCAATCGAACGGTACTTCCTGACCGATCCGTGGGGTGATCGATTCATCATGCAGGCATCCGGCAGCAGTGATACCTCGCAGGTTCAGAGCAACTTCCTTTCGGCGGTTCTGCCCCCGGGATGGAAAAAGTCGATCGGCTTCCTAAAGCAGAATCTGACGCTTCTGCCGGCTTACAACTCGAGTGGTACGGCCAACTTTAATCTGATTCGCGACAGTGCTGACGACTCCTTCGACCAGATCACCTGGGGCAAGCTCGGCTGGGGGGCGGATCATATGATCCCGGGTATGGCCGTATGGGGCTCGACGTACGGCAACATCATCCGAACGAACCCGAGCTTCGACAACATTGTGTACGGGGCGGGGGGGAACGACACGATCTTTGTTCGCGGGTTCACCAATACGATCGAAGGCGATGGCGGCATGAACACGGCGATTTTTCGGGGCCGGCGTTCGATGTACAGCATCACCACGGTGAGCACGAATCCGTTGGAGAAGATCGTGACCAGGCTCGGGCGGGCAGCCGCAAGCCATGTGACGACTCTGTACAACGTTCAGCGAATCCGGTTCGTTGACCCTTACGAGACAAAGTCGTGTTGCCTGGTCCGAGAAGCGGAACCCACGGATGCTCGGGCGAGCCAGACGCATTGGAACGGCGTCCACGTTCAATTCGACCTCCCCGCGCTGATGCGTCGTCCCAGGTGGAGGCATTACAGCGACCATACGATCCGCTCGTGAGGATCGGTGCTCGAGGCGAAGCAAGCCGAGTGGAGGCAGGCCAAAGGGGGCAATTCCCTGGCAAAGTTACGAATTCTTCCGTGACCTTGCCAGGGTGAGCCTGTACCATCAGGCGGGGAGAATGGCCTGCACTCGGAGGGGCGCCATGAGCCGACTGCCAGTCGCTGGGTTGATCGTGTTGTTCGGTTGGGTTGTGTGCGACAGACAGGTGGACGCCGGCGAGCCGGCGGGGCGCTATGCCGTTGTGGTCCGCAAGGACGTCGAGACAGGCGCCTGGGGCAAGGTCGTCCGGGCGCTCGAGGCGAAGCACAAGGGTAAGACGTTCGTTTACGAGACGTCTCTGGAGGAAGTCCGCAAGGACGTGGGGGCCTATCACCCGCGGTATGTGTGCTTCGTTTGTCAGCCGACGGAGGACTTCCCGGACTTCGCGCTCGTCGCGAACAGGTTTTGCCGCGGGCTCGACGACGACCCGTATGTCGACGCAATCTGGGGTATCCTGACCGGGCTGGACGAGACGCACGCGCTCGAGCTTGCCAAATCCGAGTCTGTGATAATCCAACGTGCGTTCACCAAGACGCTGGGGGCATGGCTCGACTGGGTACCCGCGGGCAATTACGTGACCGAGTGGACCCGCCAGCGCGGTGAGCTTGGCGAGAAAAGGCCAGGCGAGCAGTTCTCGCTACGATCCGGCGGGCCGGCCAATGACGCGGAAGACGCTCGCCTGGTTCAGAAGCTGTTCACAGAGGATCGGTTCGACCTGATCATTGGCTCCGGGCATGGCGGGCATCATAATTGGATGCTCATGTATCCTCGTGGCAACGGTTTTCTGACCGCGCATGACGGGCAGCTCACCATGACTGCGCCTGGCGTGGAGTTGCCGGTGGTGGCGTCGAGGCCCAAGGTCTACTGGGCCGTCGGCAACTGCCTCACGGGCGTGGTGAACTCCGGCCGCAACAGCTACAAGAACTCCTACGCGCTCGCCTGGATGAAAAACGGCGCCCGGCAATATCTGGGAGCGGTTCAGTCGACGTGGTACGAGCTCAACTGGAACATGGCCGATTGGTTTTTGAAGCAAGAAGGGCGGTGGACGTTTTCGGAATCGCTGTTTCTGCTGCGGCAGTGGTCGAATTATCTGCTGGCCGAGAACATTGTCTCCGGGCGTGACCGGGAAGGAACAGAGTTTACCGATGGGATTTTCGTGCTCTACGGCGACCCCGCGCTCGAAGCGCGGGTGGAGAAAACGCGCGAGCCGGCCCTTGATGAAACACTCGACATTCAGGAAATCGGCGCCCCGGGCGCGGTACGCATCAACTACCATGTGAAGGTGAACTTCGTCGGTGAAGGAAACAAGCGGACAGCCGAGAAATACAACGGCTGGCGGATCTTCGCTTACTTGTTGCCTTGCCAGGTGACCAACGTCAAGGTTGAGAAGTCAGACTTTGCGCGGGTCGTTGTTCCGGGCGAGACGATTCTCTGGGACGCGGGCCAGGGGCTCACGGCTGGCGAGGAACGCAGCCTGACCTTCACCGCCAGGCGGCTGGAGGACTGACGCGTCCACGGCCATCGCGCGTGGGATCGTGCGGAATTGCCGGCTGATCTGGCCTCGCGGCCTTGTACGAGTCATCCCAGGCTGGAGTGGCTGTGGCGTTCCTCGATAATCTTCACAGAATGATGCATATATTCACATCAGGAACTGATTGATTCTCGATTCTACTGAGCGCGGCTGGTATGGGGGAGACGGAATCACTTGCCGCGGACTCGGTGGAATCCCCACGACAACTGGGACCAGCGTCGTTACCCTGAGTGAGTATGCCAGGGCTCGAGCGATCCCCTGGGGCCTCGAGTCTGGCGGGTGAGGATCGTCGATCGAAGGAGTCGTGATGAACGCGAAGCTGGTTGCGGATGCGCCTGAAGCCGTGGAATGCCAATGGCTTGTGACGTTTATTTTTGACAAGGAGGGGGGCGGTGTCGAGCCTGTGGGGATTGCCGAGGTGGATGCGATCCTGAATCGGCTGGCGGGCGAGAAGGACGTGACTGGCAACAGCGCGGAGCTGACGGTGCTGCATGCTGTGCCTGGTCTCAAGGCGCGTTCGACGCTGGTGGTGGGGCTTGGCAAGCGTGAGAAGCTGGAGGCGGGGACGGCGTTCGCGGCGGGTTATGCGGCGGCGAAGCGGCTTTCGAGCAAGCCTCGAGAGAGCGTGATGGTGTTGCCGCCGGATCAGATCTCGTCGGTGGTTGCCTCTGCGCTTGTTGAGGGTCTGACCGTTGGGGTGCATGGTCCTGGCCTGCGTAAGAGCGAACCTTCGCGGCAGGACTTTGGCTCGCTGGGGATTCTGGCGGGCGCTGATCCGACCGCGGCGCGGGAGCTGACGCTCACGCTCGCGGTGCGCAGAGGGTCGATCGTGGGGAACGCGGTCAATGCCGCGCGGGACGCGGTGAATCTGCCTCCGGCGGAGAAATCCCCCGCGAGCCTTGCGCACCGGCTGGCGACGCTCGTGAGCGAGGCAGGGGGCCAGGCCGAGATCTGGGACGAAACGCGGATCCGGGGGGAGGGTTTCGGCGGCTTGCTCGGCGTGGCCGCGGGGTCGGACGAGCCGCCTCGGTTTGTCGTGCTGGAGTACAAGGGCGATCCCGATGCACCTGTGCTTGCGCTTGTGGGCAAGGGGGTGACGTTCGACTCCGGCGGTCTGTGCATCAAACCGGCGGCGTCGATGGAAGACATGAAGAGTGACATGACGGGCGCAGCGGTGGTGGCGGCGACAATCGCGGCTGTCGCCCGGCTTGGGCTGCCGGTCAATCTCCGCGGTTACTTGCCGATCACCGAGAACATGACCGGCGGCAAGGCGATGAAGATGGGGGATGTTCTCACGCATCGTGGCGGCAAGACGGTGGAGGTGCTCAACACCGACGCCGAGGGGCGTCTGATCCTGGCCGACGCACTCGCTTACGCTGTCGAGCAAAAGCCTGCACGGATTGTGGACCTGGCCACGCTCACGGGGGCCTGCATGGTTGCCCTGGGCACCAAAATCGCCGGCCTGTTTAGCAACGACGACGTGCTCAAGGACGCGCTTCTGGCCGCCTGCAAGCAGACCGGCGAGCGCGCCTGGCCACTGCCGCTCGACGACGACTTCAAGGACCAGCTCAAGAGCCACGTGGCCGATCTGAAGAACATCGGCGGCAAGTGGGGCGGCTCGATCACCGCGGCCAAGTTTCTCCAGCAGTTCGTGGGAACGACCCCGTGGGTTCACCTCGATATCGCCGGACCGAGCTGGTCTGACTCAGACAACACGGTCCGCGACCCAGGCGCGACCGGTTGCTTTGTGCGGACGCTAGTCGCCTTTGCGGAGCAGTCGGTGGCGCTCGAGAGCTAGCGCCCCTGCCGCGAGAAGAGCCGGGCCCGCGCTAGGCAGAGAGCTTGGCCTTGCGCGGGTCAAAGCGGCACTCGATGCGCCTGCTGTTGACGTCGAGCGTTTCCAGGATTTCGCGAACCTCGGTCATGGGCAAGTCGCTGTCGATCGCCCAAAGAATGACGTCGAGGTTTTCACCCCCTCGTTTGAGCATG
>DAIDHX010000147.1 GCA_027451885.1 Planctomycetales bacterium | reverse complement strand
CGCCGCTGGCCGAGGTGGGAAGGCCTGGGCATCGGGGATGCGTCACGGGGCGTCATGATTGGGATGTTCGCGAGAACCCGCAATCCTTGCAGAGTCAAATCCCATCGAGCAGGAATTGGGAGATTCTTGATTCGACCCGAACCAACGCGCGTTAGATTCAGGATGAGAAGAACCTGGAACGGCGTCTGAGCCGTTCGTCCTCCGCCCTTCACGACTCACGCAAAGCACCTCGGCGATTCCCGAGTCGATGAATCCGAAAAGCCAGATGCGGGGCGGGTCTGAGCATTTCGCATGTGCTTGGTGTTCGCTTTTTGACCGGCTGGGTGCCGGCGTTGAGGGGCGGACCTGGCACGAATGCACGCACTTGCTTGCGCTGCGTGCTCGTATCGGCGGCGTGGTCGAGGGTGTTGTTTCCGCGGCGACGAAGCGAACCCAATCGCGCCAGAAATCGAGCCCAAGCGTGTCAGAAAATGAGGCCACAACCGCTGCGCAAATCCGAGTTCAGGCTCGCCAGAACATGAAGCCATTAAACGAGAAACGTCGACTGCGAACCGAACCCATTGCGCCCGCGCGGACCGAACCCACCGCGCGGAAAAATCGCGACTGGCTGGGCGCCGGCGTTGAGGGGCGGACCTGGCACGAATGCACGCACTTGCTCGCGCTGCGTGCTCGTATCGGGGGCGCGGTCGAGGGTGTTGTTTCGCGCCGACGAAGCGGCGTTGAAGGGCGGCCCTGGCACGAATGCACGCGCGAGCGGACGCGTCGTGGTCGTATCGGAGGCGCGGGCCATGGTGTTGTTACCGCGGCGACGAACCGAACCCAGTCGCGCCAGAAACCGAACCCAGGCGTGTCAGAAAGTGATGCCAAAGTTCGTCAGAAAATGAGGCCACAACCGCTGCGCAGAATTGAGCCAAGGCTCTCCGTAATATGAAGCCAGTAAAGGAGAACCGTCGAATGCGAACCGAACCCATTGCGCCCGTGCGAACCGAACCCATTGCGCCCGCGCAGACCGAAGCCAACGTGTCCGCGCGGACCGAACCCAGCGCGCGGATAAGGCGAAGCCAGCGCGCTGCGACAGGCCGAAGCCTGCGCGGGAGGCGTCTGCGAGATTTCGGCTGCGGCAGCCAGGCGATCCTGTTGCCGGTTTTCGGCGGGTCGGGTCGTGCCGGAAAGGTGCACCTTAACAATTGGGTTCGTCGAGCCGCGTGGATGGGTCTTGAGTCGTCGACCAACGTCGCCCGGATTCGCGGCAGGAATCATCCGAAGCAGGCGTGCACCCCTCTTCGGAGGGAGCGTGGGTTACAATCTGTGGGATACGCGGTTCGGATGAGCAGGCGGCCTGCGCAGGCTTGTGGTTTTTTCTTGATCCTGATGTTCCCCGTCTCGTGGTGCGGAAGCGGACCATGCGAGAAATTCACGAGCACAATGCGGCAGAGTACCTTCGCGAATCGGGGCGAGTTCCCGCGGGCGCCCGGGTTGAGGTCCATGAGCTTTCGGGCGGCGTCTCGAACGTCGTGCTCGAGGCGGCCATTGAGGGATCGCCCCCTTTCGTGCTCAAGCAGTGCCGCGAACGGCTCCGCGTGCAGCTTGACTGGCGTGCCCGGCTCGATCGCATGTGGTTCGAGACCGACGCGCTTGCGCTCCTGGCGACCGTGCTCCCAGCCGGTGAAACCCCGCGCGTGCTTTTTCTCGACGAGCCGAATTATCTCTTCGCCATGACCCGGGCGCCCGCCGAGGCTGTCGTGTGGAAGGCGGATCTGCTGGCGGGCCGTTTTGATCCAGCCATCGCCGAACGTCTGGGCGAAGATCTGGGCGCTATCCACGCCGAATGTGCAGGGCACCCCGCGCTCGCCGGCCGTTTCGCCGATGTATCGCTCTTCGACGAGCTCCGCGTTGATCCTTATTACCGTACCATTGCGCGCGTCCACCCCCAGATCGCGGCCGCGGTCGATGGTGTCATTACCACCATGAACCAGGCCCAGCGCACCCTGGTGCTTGGCGACTACAGTCCCAAGAATATCCTTGTGCATTCCGCCGGACTGGTGCTGCTCGACTTCGAATGCGCCCACGCCGGCGACGCGACCTTCGATTGTGGATTCTTCCTGAGCCATCTCATGCTCAAAACGGTCCGCGCTGGGCTCCAGTTGGGGGAGATGGCGAAGGCGCGCGCGCTCCTGGATCTCGCACACCGCTTCGTGACGGCCTATCACGAGCGGCTTGGCAGCCAGGCTCGCACGCTCGCGCCCCGGCGCTGCGAGGCCCTCCACGCCTTGCTCTGCATGCTCGCCCGCGTCGACGGCAAAAGCCCTGTGGATTACCTCAGCGAGGCCGCGCGATCCTTCGTGCGTTCGTTCACCCTCGCCGCGATTCTTGATCCTCCCACATCCTGGGACGATCTCCGCGCCCGACTCACGCGTACGCTGGAAAAGGAGGCATGATGGCGATCTTGAAGGCGCTCAAGGCCCGGCAAGTGCTCGACTCTCGGGGTCGGCCGACCGTTGAGGTGGACGCGATCTCGGATTGCGGCGCGGTCGGCCGCGCGATCGTTCCCTCGGGCGCAAGCACGGGTAAGCATGAGGCCCTCGAGCTCCGCGACGCCCATTCGCCGGTCTACGACGGCCTGGGCGTGCGGCAGGCGGTCGACAACATCAGCGCGATCATCGCGCCCGAGGTCGCCGGCATGGCGCTCGACGATCAGGCCACGCTCGACTCGGCCATGCTCTGGCTCGACGGCACGCCCAACAAGTCCCGGCTGGGGGCCAACGCGATCCTGGGCGTCTCGCTCGCCGTCGCGCACGCCGCCGCGGCCGTGCGCAAGGAAGAGCTCTATGTGCACTTGAACAGACTCTTGATCGAGCGCGCGGGGATGGACGACGTCGATCTAGCGCCCCGGCTGCCGTTGCCGATGGTCAACATGATCTCGGGCGGGCTGCACGCCGGCGGCTGCCTCGATATCCAGGACGTGCTCTTTGTGCCCATCGCCGCGCACACCTATTCGGAAGCGCTCGAGCAAACCGTGCGCGTCTACCGGGCGCTCGGGGGGATTCTGGTCGCGCGGGGGTATGAGGCTGCGCTTGTGGGCGATGAGGGGGGCTATGGGCCTCGGCTGGAATACAACGATCTGGCGTTTGAGCTTCTGGTCGAGGCGATTCGCGCGATCGGTCTCGAGCCCGGGCGCGACGCCGGCATCGCGGTCGACGCGGCTGCGAGCCGGTTCCATGACGCGCGTTCCGGACGCTATCTGCTGCGCAGGGGCGGCGGCCAGTCGCTCGATAGCGACGAGATGGTCGAGCTGCTCGCGGGCTGGGTCGATCGCTTTCCGATCGTTTCGATCGAGGATGGCCTGGCCGAGGACGACTGGGAAGGCTGGATCGCGCTTACGGAGCGGCTGGGCAAGCGGGTTCAGCTTCTGGGCGACGACCTTTTCGTGACGCAGACAGCGCGGATCGAGCAGGGGGTGGTGGACCGCGCGGCGAACGCGGTTTTGATCAAGCTGAACCAGGTGGGCACGCTCACGGAGACGTTCGACGCCTTGCTCTTTGCGCAGCGGCACGCGATGCGATGCGTGGTCTCGGCACGATCGGGCGAGACCGAGGACGCCACGATCGCCGACCTGGCCGTGGCCTCGAACGCCGGCCAGATCAAGATCGGCGCCGTGGCCCGATCCGAGCGCCTGGCC
>DAIDHX010000146.1 GCA_027451885.1 Planctomycetales bacterium | reverse complement strand
GCACGTATCCTGCCGATTCCGCGCAGGTTTGAGGCCCAGGGCGTCAGGCGCTATGGATTTCACGGACTGTCGTATTCGTACTTGCTCTCCGAACTGGAACGCGTCGCCGGCCGCGATCAAGCGCATGGCAGAGTGATCCTGGCTCACCTTGGTTCAGGAGCAAGCATGGCCGCGACAGAAGGCGGCAAGCCAATCGATACTACGATGGCGTTCACCCCGCTCGCGGGCCTGGTGATGGGCACGCGCTCGGGCGACCTGGATCCAGGACTGGTCGACTACCTTGCACACGCTGAAGCGATGTCGATCGCGGATTTTCATCGCATGGCAAGCGAGGAATCCGGGTTACTAGGGGTGTCAGGCACGAGCGCGGATATGCGCGAGCTGCTCGCGCTCGAAGCAACCGATCCCCGTGCGCAGGTCGCCGTCGAATTGTTTTGCCGGCGCGCGAAGCAAGCCATCGGCGGCTTTGCGGCGGTGCTGGGCGGACTCGACACTCTCGTCTTCTCAGCAGGGATCGGCGAGCGCTCGCCCGTGGTGCGCGAACGGATTTGCCAGGGCCTCGACTTCCTGGGTCTTACGCTTGATCCCAGGCGCAACGCGCGCAATGACCCGGTGATCTCCACATCAAGCGCACGTGTCACCGTGCGTGTCATTCCCACTGATGAGGAACTGATGATCGCCCAGGCAGTTGTTGCTTTGATGAATCGATCCCTGGACGAATAGTCCGGTCCGGCCAACTGGCGATGACCAGGCGAATTGTCTCGCTCCGTCGACTTACCCCTCACCAAAGAGAAGAGCCCGCCACAGGCCTCGTCCCCCCGAGAGAAGGACAGAGGCGCTGTGATGCGGGCTCTTGAAGACCGGGCGGCGATCCGCCTGGCAGTCGGAGTTTCCCAGGACGACCAGCCTCAGGGCTCGTCGGCTTTCTTCTGGGAGATCAGACGTCGGACCCGCTCGGCGAGGAGAGCCCCGTCGAACGGCTTCTTGAATCCGTCGTTGAACCCCAGGGCGAAGGTCTCTTCGCCGGGCTCGTCGCTCGTCAAGGCAAGAAGGATCGTGCCTTGATGGTCGGGACTCTTGCGAAGGTTTTGCGCGATCTGCCCAGCCTCGATTCGGCCCAGGGCCATATCGATGATGATGCAGTCGGGGTGAAAACTTTCGGCGCGGATGCCAGCCTCGAAACCCGAAGCCGCCGTCTCGATCCGGAAGTCGTCACTCTCACGCAAATGATCGCGCAGAAGGCCCTGGAGCGGCGAGTCCGCTCCGACGACCAGGACTTTGTGGTAAACCTCGGCTTCGAGGTCGCCCAAGGGCATTCCATGCTCCTTGAGAAACCGCAGGAGGTGCTCCCGCGGAATGCGACGATCCTGCGAGCCGGGGATGCGATAACCCCGCAAGCGGCCCGAATCGAACCACTTGCTCACGGTCCGAGGCGCGACCTTGCAGATCTTCGCGACTTGGCCGGTTGTAAACACCTTTTTCATCTCGAGGACTCCACTCGCCCAGTTTGGTGCGAGGCCACGGAGGTTTCCTCCTCCCTCCGGATAGGAACCTTGTCGGCGCGATGCTGGTCGCGGCTCGCAGGTGCGCCAGGCGATCGAATCGATCGCTCAGAACACATGCCGAAACTGCAATCGTGTGCATCGCTCCGACCTTGCCCTCGTCCCTGATCTCGAAATGAACGCCACCGCTTCAGGCGAACGCGAAGGATCTCGCCTCCATGCGTACCTTCGACCGCAACGTTCCTTCCGCGGCGCCCATGAGGACCTTTCAGCCCCCACCAGCCCACGAACAGGCACGAAGACCCTTCCGACTCGGTAGAGTGCGGAAGTCAGCCCGGTTCAGTTTCGACCAGGAGGTGTCGCAGGCCCCCTCGCCGCTGCAAACCCGACCGCCAGCACTAATAGTTCGATCCGCGCGACGTACGACTTTAGGAACGGTCAGGCATGGTTCAACCAGGAACGCGGTATGTAACGCCTCTGCGGGCGACGAATTTCCTCGAATTCATTGTGACTTACGTCAAATAAGCCTTGTATGGCGTGAAGCAAAAAAAAATGAAAAAACAGGCCAACGATTCCTGGAATGTTTGGGTCGAGGGGTGTGCCGTGACTGCCTTGCCGTCCCCCCAAAGCGTGTTCCTGGCATTTCCCTGGGGGGTATAAACGAAGACAGAGCTTGCCCTAACCATACATTGTATGAATGGTTAAGGAAGCTCTGCTGTGGGATGCGGGCGGTTATCGAAGGGCTAGTTGTTGGCATTACCCCGGAAGAAATCCACGATACGAGACCCCAGGGAAGGCTGGCTCAGGGCCGCCTTCTGGAGATCCTCATCGCGTTTCGAGGGGGTGTCTGACGCATTTGAGGCGTTTTCTTTGGCTGCTCCAGAACCACTGGACGAAGAGGGTGTCGTCGCGGAGGTGCTTTTCTTTGCCGTGTCCCCGTTGTTCGAACTGTCCGTGTTTCTTGAGAAGAATCCGAAGAGTCCCTTGCGGCGGGTGGACTCGTGATTGGTACGCTTGACCGAGTGATCTTGCTTGGCGGTGATGTCCTTGCCCAGAACGGCCTGGAGGTAAGCCGGGCTAGGCGCTGGTACCGCATCGACCACCAGCGCACCGTCGAGATTGCGCTGAAGGTAAGCAGACTCCAGGATGGAGACGAGCTCGGGGTAGGATGCGCCAAGGTTCGCTGTGCGACGCAGCACCTCGGCGAGGTCGAGGCTCGAGGAGTATTTGGCGTTGCCGTCCTCGGGCCCAGGAACGATCTTGCTGATTTCGATTGTCTCGTCGTGGAGCGAGGCGTTCAAGGAGATCGGACCGGTTCCGAGCACAATCGGCGGCAGGAGCTTCTGGGAACGCCCAAAGAGTACGATCTCCGAGCGGCGCGAGCGTGAGACGTGAATGAGCGGCGGGCCTTCGGAATCGACCACATAGAGGTCGAATGGATCATCCGGTCGGAGCCGCTGGCGGGATTGGGCTGTGACAATGGCCGCGGCAAGATTGTCAGGGGCTTCCACTTCTTCAAGCTTCGGAGTGTCGAGCACTTGCACGCGGCCAAGGAAGGGATCGGTGGGATCCAGCGTACGGAGCGCATTGAATGCGCCGTAGCGGACGGGGATCGAGGGTTCGTCCATCAACTTTCGAAGCTTCAGATTCGCCGCGGGAAGATCCATGGACGCGATGGCCGCCAGGGCATAGGCCCGGAAGTCGTCATTCTTGACCACGGTCTCGCTCAGAATGTCGAGACCCGCCGGCTCATCCAGATAGGCGAGCGACTCGGCCGAGAAAAAGCGCACCTGGGCGTTGTCACTTTTGAGACCGACCTTCAGGGCTTCAACCGCGGGCAAACCCATGCCTTCGAGCTTCGTGGCGGCGAGCCCCGCCGTCTTGGGGTCGAGCAGCTCCTTGCTCCAAAGAGCGAGCCTGCGCTCGCGGAGCTCTGGGCTATCGACCACCGGTAAGTTCTGAACCACTCGGAAGAAGTGGTCCTGGTTCTGGTGATACCGCTTGGGAACCTTGAGCTCGAGGAAGCCGTCGGTCTTGGCCGTTGCCGCCCCTTTTTGCTTGCTCTCCTCGGTCTGGTGGAAGCGGTCATTGACCACATCCTCGAGTAGCTTTGAGGTACGGAAGCTCTTGCGATTGGACTTGATCGCAAGGGTATAAGGGTTTTCCTTCTTGACCCGGCCGCCGCCGAGCACGCGTCCGACCTTGGGATCATGAGGCCGGGCGGGTGTGCCAATCATGATGGGCCCCTGCGCCAGGGCGATGTCACGGCCTGCCTTGGGCGTGTTGCCAGCCAGCAGAACCTCACGCAGACGCGTCAAAAGCAAATAGCCGCCGGCAAGGCTCGTGGTGCTGGTCCCCGGCGGAGTCTCCACCTGTACATCGAGACGATCAGTCGGTCCCACGCCAATCGGAATCGTGAGCTCGACGAGCACCATTGCCACCCGCTTGCTGCTCAGAAAGCGCTCGGGATGATCGACGTTCGCCTTGGACATCTCGTCGACGAGCAGTTTCCGCTCCCACGACTGGGGTGCATCGCCGCCCGTGTTATCAAGCCCCACCACAAGCCCAACGCCTTCGACACGCATTTCACCGCGGCTGACGATAAACGCCAGATCCGCCACCGTTTCCTGCGCCTTGGGCGGCGGTGGTTCCTTCCGCTTCTTCACCGGGCCAGCGCACAACGGAGCGACAAGCAACGCGATCGCGAACAGACCGTACGCGCATCGGATCGCCAGGGTTCTGCCTGGAACAGCTCGCCGCATCATCAGCCTCCTTGCGCTGCGTCGGGGAAGAAACCCCGGGACACGACCCGAGAACCAGGCCGCATCAGTCGCGACATGACCGTCCGCACACTTCCCTGTGTGACGAACCACCGACGGATGTGGAATATCGCCGGTCCGGGGAGGCTATACCGGACACGGAAATCGGTCAAGTGCGGGTCGCATTTTTTGCTCGAGTGGCTGGGCGGGTGCACCTCGGTTTTCGAGTCCTTCGCATCGCCCTCAAGAATCCATTCAAGCCCAGGCGCGTCTGTGTTGCCCGCCACTGCCCGCCTCGACCCGCTCCGCATTTGCGATCGGCCCCCATGCGCTCGCGCGGCGCACTCGTGTGGCGGACGGGGGTGAAGCCCCATCAGGAACATGATCGCCAGGGCCAACCTGCCTCTGTGATTCGTTATAACCCTCACTCCTTGCGCAGGCTAACCCAGCCGAGCAAAATCCAGAGGTTCTTGATTCGGGTCGAGCTGACGTGCGTTAGATTCATGGTGAGAAGAACCCGGCAAGACGTCTGAGCCTTCCGGTTTCCACCTTCCACGACTCACGCAAAACACCTCGGCGATTCCTGAGTCGACGAAACCGTAAAGCCGATACCGGGCGGTCTGAGCACTTCGCCCGCAAGTTCGTGTTCGCGCCGTGACCGGCTGGGCCAAGGTGTCGTTTCCGCAGCCCGCGAAGCGAAACCAATCGCGCCAGGAATCGAGCCCAGGCTCGTCAGAAAGTGAAGCCGCAACCGTTGCGCAAAATCGAACCGAGGATCGCCATAACATGAATCCAGTAAATGAGAAAAGTCGACTGCGAACCGAACCCATTGCGCCCGCGCGGACCGAACCCAACGCGCGGAAAAAGCAAAGCCAACGCGCTTGCGCGGACCGAACCCAACGTGCGAAAAAGAAGCGTGGAGAATCGAATTAATCACAGGCCAGGAAAGAAGTTAATCACATTCGCGAAGCGAACCCAACGCGCTTGCGCGGACCGAACCCAGCGCGCGGAAAACGCGAACCCAGCGCGCCCGCGCAGACCGAACCCAGCGCGGCGGCGAACCGAAACCTGAGCGAAATGGTGAGGGTGAGATTTCGGATACGGCGGTTGCTCGATCATGAGACCGGTTTCCGGCTGGGCGGGTCGTGCCGGGTAGGTGCTTTTTTGCAATGAGGCGGTTTGTGCCGCGGAGAATGGGCATTCACTCGTCGATCAACGTTACCCAGACTCGCGCCAAGAATCATCGAGAAGCGGACGTGCACCGGGCTCGGGTACTTTCCTCACACAGCTTGCAGGAGGGCGCAAAGCCAGGAATCAAGGGCTTCGCATCTTTGGCGGCCACCCCGGTGACTCTCACGGTCAGAACTTGCTGTACGACTGCCGAATAAGAAGGGAGAATGAATCGTCAGTGTTAAGAGGGGGCAATTTATGCTCGAGACCCTGGACGATGCAAGGACGAGCGAGGCCGAACTGGTTCAGTCGGCTCGCGCGGGCAATGCTTCGGCCCAGGGGATGCTCTTTGAAAAACACAGGGGCGATTCGTACCGGGTGGCTTACAGGCTGCTGGGGCATGAGCAAGACGCGCTTGACGTCGTGCAAGAGGCGATGATCAAGGCGTTCTCGGGACTCGCCGAATTCGACGGTCGTTGCGGATTTCGAACCTGGCTGTTGAGAATCGTCACCAACACGGCTCTCGACTGGGGCCGGCGGCGGCGGCGAAACCCAACCATGCAGATTGGAACCGACGTCACTTCGAATGAACCTGTTGTTTATGATGATCCTTCTCGGTCCGTGAATTGTCAGGAATTGCGAAGTATTCTGGACCAGGCCCTGGCGCGATTAAGCCCTACCTTGAAATCGACGTTTGTGCTGTTCGCCGAACTTGAAATGAGCTATGCGGAAATCGCGGAAGTCGAGCAGGTGCCGATCGGAACGGTTATGAGCCGAATCCACGCGGCGCGTTCGAAGCTCCAGTCGGTTCTGGATTGGAACCGGCTGCGTTAAGCCTGAGAGGATGGTAGTCGATGCGATGTTCTGAAGTGATTCAAGAGCTGATTACATCCCAGGGCGGGCGTGACGACGCGGTTGTGGCACATCTCACCACATGTGCTTCATGTCGGCGTTTTGCCGACGATTCCGAACTTCTTGACCGCGTCTGGACTCAGACAAGGCCCGTCTCCCCCTCCCTCGATTCCTGGGCGCAGGTATGGGACGGGATTCAGAGCCGGCTTGCCTCCGGCATTGAATCGCATCATCCGACCGTGCTCGCCATGCCGGCGACGCACAAAGCCTCGAGCCGCTTCCGCCGGCTCGGCCTGCTCGCCTTGGCCCAGGCGGCTGCTGTGCTCTTCGTCGTTCAGATTGGCTGGCATTTCATTCCCGGCCCAGGGCGAGATGCCGCACAGAAGACTCAGTTGGCTGGTGTCAGCCAGCCCAGGTCCGAGGCGTCGCCGATCGAGATCGACGAAGGTCCCATTGTGGTGATCTCATTCGCAGGCGATGCGCGCGAGGTGGTCGCCGCGGATACGGACTCGGCCTCCGGCGTCGATGACGGCTTTGTCCTGTTCAACGAGATTGAATCCCTCGTCACAACTCCTGTTGTGGCCTACCAGGAGTAACAAGGTGGCAACAACGGGCGGGCTGGAGAGACTGGGTTTCAAGCACGCCGTCTGGGCTGTTCCGGCCTGCCTGCTGCTCGCGTTGTCGTCCGCTGGCGTATCGATCGATCCCGCACCTGATGACGACCGTCTCCAGTCTGGTCCGCAGATCACTGTGCTCGCCATTGAGGCCAGCCGGGGTGCCAAAACGTCCGATGCCAAGCTTGATGCCATCAAGGCGCGGCTCGAGAAGCTCCGGCCGGGCTATGGTTTCGCGCTGCTCGATGCACGCAGCCGTCCGGTTATTGCCGGCACTTCAGGTCTCAAAGCGCAGCTCTCGAATGGCTGCACGCTCAAGCTTGTCGTGATCGAATCCGCCGATGAACACGGCAAATACCAGATTCGCTGCGAGCTCGACATCAAGGGGCAAGAGCCGAGAGTCACCGAGGTGCGAGCGCCATTGAATCAAATCTTCTTTATCGAATACCCTCTCGACGAAGGGAAACGGCTTCTCGTGGGGATCGGGGCGCGTTAACTCTTCGGCTCCGGCCCGACTGTCGCAAGGCTCAGATGCCTGGGAGCGAGCGTGGGCTGCTTCGAGCCGCGCACGACAAACGCCCCATCACTCGAGTCCCTTCGAGCGGGGGCGGTCGTTTCCTCATCATGAGCAAAAGGAACGGGCCTTCCCTGGCCCGGGGCGTCGGAGCCGCGAGTCCATCCCTGGACCAGACCCCAGTTCGGCGACGCCCATCCTCGGTCTTCCCTGACCGGTTCGGTTTTCCAACCGACATGGGTTATATCGACCAGGCTGGAAGCGGATCCGCAACCTTTTCGCCACGAAGACTGCCTTCGGAGTGGATTTGCGGATCGTTCTCATGCACCGACAAGGGCTTACGTGTGATCAGAATCCTCCTGAACGAGGCGCGCACGTCCAGATCGCCAGGGCCGCCGGGTTGTAGGAATCGCGGCTTGCCACCGGTAAAATCAGGAGCCGAGGGATTGTTCCCCGGGGAGGAACGTACGGATCACGTTTTAGGGCGGGATGGCCCTCCAAGACGCGTGGCCACCTCCAACACCGATTTCGTTAACCAGAGGAGATGAATTTCGATGGCTACCGCGGAGCGTCCGAGTCGTATGGGAGCCACTGTGCTGCTCGGTAAGGGGCTGACGCCTGGAAAAATGCGTGGTTTGCAGCGGATTGGCAATCCCAACGGCACACTGACGATGGTGGCCTTGGACCAGAACAGCTCGATGATCGACATGGCAACCAAGGCTTTGAAGGCCAAGGGTCAGGATCGAGAGCCGACGTACGAGGAGATCGTCGAGGCCAAGGTTGACCTTGCAAAGCGGCTCTCGCCGTCGGCCTCGGGATTGCTTATCGACGCGTATTACGGCGCGTGGTCGTGCATGGCCTCGGGTGCGATTGGTCCGAAGACGGGACTGCTCGTCCGCGTGGAGAAGTCTGGTGGGCCGAAGAACAAGGTCGGCGCGCCTCTGGGACTGGTTGAGCCGGGCTGGAGCGTCGAGAAGATCAAGCTGATGGGTGCGGACGCGGTCAAGCTGCTGGCGCAGTTCGAGCCGACCGAGCCGATGTCGGGAGAGCACCAGTTTCAGCTCATCGAGCACGTCTACGAGGAGTGCAAGAAGCACGACATCTTGCTCTTGTTGGAGACGGTGGCGTTTCCGTTCGGCGGTGAAAAGAAGACGGACGCGAGCTTCTTGAGCCGCAAGGCGGAGACGGTGATCGAGTCAGCGCGGCAACTCAGCCGGTTCTGCGACATTTACAAAGCTGAGTTTCCGGGCACGATGGGCCACGACTCGGAGGACCAATTGCGTGACAACCTGCAGGCGCTCGACGCGGCAAGCGAACGCCCATGGGTGTTGCTCTCCGCTGGAGTGGACTATCCCGATTACTACAAGCAGGTCGGCATGGCGCTCGAGGCTGGGGCCTCAGGCGTGCTTGGTGGCCGGGCCTTCTGGAAGGAGTATTTCCTCCAGGATGGAGCCGACGCACGGGCAAAGTTTGCCGACACGACAGGTGTGAAGCGAGTGGCGGACGTGGACACGCTCGTGCGCGAGCAGGGATCGCCCTGGTACGCTCGGTATGGGCTCACCGCCGAGGATCTGAGCGAGTTCCGCGCCTGCGAGGGCTGGCACGCACGTTATGCCACGCCCCTGGGCGCGATCTCGCACACGGGTCCCTCGAAGGCAGCGCCCGGCGAGGTTTATTGATTCGAGTATTCGCCTGGGACTGTTCTCAGCAGCGGTCCCAGGCGGATTCGCTCTTTGTGGCCAGGGCATAGGTGAGCCCGCCGCGAGGGAAGACGCGTATACAGGCCGCTTCTCTGGTCTGGCGATTGAGACATTCGGCCGCGGCGGACCAGAGTGCGGTCTGATTACTGAAGAGACGGACCGGCCCTAGCCGCGGCCCCAGACGTTCGCGGACGGGGGGCGCAAACACCAGCACCTCCCGATCCACAACCAGTTCTCGCGCCCAGCGGATCATGAAAGCCGATGGCAACCGCGCCCGGCGGGCGAGGCGATCCGCCCACGGCAGCACATGCTTTATCATATAAGCACCTGCCTTGCCCGAACGCGAAATCATCCGCAGCATCGACAATGGCGCCGAGCGATCGAACTCGGTTGGATCAGTCCAGAAAAGCCCCACCAGAACGCCCCCTTTGCGGCAGGCATTTTGATGATGCAACAGGGCCTTGAAGCTCTGGAGCGGATCGCCAGGCCAGGGATTGTTTCCGACGACGATCATGTCGGCAAGTTCAGCAATGGGCGCGCGGAAGCGAGTCTCGGCTTCGCGCGCCAGTTGATCCTGTACCTGCTCGGGATCGCCGGCGAGAACGCGCAACGTTTGGCCTGGCTCGCCGAGCAAATGGCTGATTGAAAAGTTTGGCCCGAGTCGCGCGACGGCCTCGTGGATGGCCAGGCGCATGGGGTTTGAACCGGCGTGCGAGCCCAGGAGCCGCTCCGCCCCGCTCGCGTGATCGAGTCCCTGAGAATGAACCGCGGCGAGGGTGGAACGATGGCTTGAGCCAGGCACAATGAGTTTGTAACCACCGCCGAAACCGGCCTGGAGATGAGGCAACACAGAGCCGATCAGGACGCGTAGATCCGCCTCGACCACGGGCCGAAAGACGCGGATCGGAATCCCGCGCGGGGTGAACCCCACGTCGGCATAGGCTGAGAGGTCATCGACGGGCGGGCTGTGACAGGCGTAATCGTTTGCAATCTGCCGGCCCAGACGTTGGATCATGCCTGCGGAGTCAACAGCCCGGTGCCGTCCCACTCCCATCACGATTGCGACGTCGGTACGGGCCACACCCGCCTCTTCAAGCAAAGGCAACACCTGCTCGAGCACTGCTTGCACCGGCGTCCAGCGCGAGGGGTCGTCGACCACAATCGCAACCTTGTTGCCTGGGCGGACAAGCGCGCGAAGCGGCGGTGATCCCACAGGCACAGCGAGCGCGGAAGCAAGCGACGCAGCGTAGTTCTCAACCGTGCCAGAAAGGTCGGGCGCGGCGATCTCGATCTGTGCCTTACGGAACACCGCGAGGTTCGACCATTCAAGCTCAAGAACGCTCCCCTGCCCCCAGGGAACCCGCACTGGCGAAAGATCCGCCCTCGGTTCTGTCATCGGGGTGGGATCTCGAACCATTCCCCGGGCTTGAGCACGACTGCTTTCGAGCTGGTTTCGCGCTCGATCCGGGCAGCCCACGCAGCGGCATCCTGCGCAATCGGGGGAAAGGTGTTATAATGAATTGGCAAGACGTAACGGGGCTTGAGCATCTGGACCGCGCGAATCGCGTCGTCTGGTCCCATCGTGTAGTAGTCGCCGATTGGAATCGTGGCCAGGTCGAGCCCTGCCTCCCCGATCAAAGCCATGTCTCCGAACAGGGCGGTATCACCCGCGTCATAGACCTTGAATCCGTCGGCGAACGTGATGACAAAGCCGCAGGGGTTGCCGCCGTTGGAGCCGTCGGGCAGCTCGGAGCCGTGGAAAGCCAGCGTGAGCTTGACTCGCACCCCTTTGTACGTGAAGCTCCCGCCGTGTTGAGGACCATGCACTTTATCCGCGGGTAAATTGCCCCCCACCCCCTTGAACCACTCCGAGATCTCATAATTCGCGGCGACGGTCGCGCCTGTGCGTGTGGCAATCGCAGCCGTGTCGCCCACGTGGTCGCCGTGTCCGTGGGTGACCAGGATCAGGTCGGCCCTGGCCTGATCCGCCGTGATGGCGGCGACGGGATTGCCTGTGAGAAAGGGATCGATAAGAACGTTCAGGCCGTCCGACTCAAAGAGTAAAGCGGCATGCCCCAGAAAGCACACGCGCGTTGCCATCGGATGCTCCTTTCCTTGTGTTCGCGTGAATGTGATTGTCTCGCATAGAGAGTGAGCAAGCGAAGCGCCCGCGCCAAGAGTGCGGCGAATGCTGGCTCGGGTTGGTCGTTTGTCGTTGACGGGTCCTGGCAAACCTCGCGATGATGATCGCAAGGATGGCGGGCTGATGATAGATCAGAGAGGCTGGGCATGAGCGAATCACTCGGGCCGCAGGGAGAGCCGGGCGCACCGGCAGAGACAGCCTCAGGTGAATCGGTGACAAAGCCAGGCGCTGCGCAAGTCTCGCAGCCTCTGGCCGCCTGCTCCGATCCCCATTGTCAGAATTGCGATGCGCTCCGAGCGCGGATCGCGGAACTCGAAGCGCGGCTGGCCGATCCCGGCGGCGATCGTTCGCTTCCAACGGTGGAATTCAAGGCGTTGCGGCTCTTGCCTCATGGCTGGGGGGAAGGCTGGCGGCTGCGGCCATCGCCCGCACGCAGGCGCTGGATGGACGAACTCACACACGCCTACCATTGTCTACCTCTCGTCATCGCCAACCAGTGGGGCTGGCAAGTCCAGTGCCCCACCGACGTCCAGGTGGTCTGGAACGGCGGACCTGGCCTGGATGCGCTCACGATCGATGTCGAACCTCAATATCTCCCGGCCATCAAGAGCCAATTCGGCCAGGGGATCGTTACATTTTCGCCGCCGTGGCTCTTCCGCACCCCGCGCGGCTGGGATCTCTATTTGAAAGGTCCAAGCAATCGCTGGAAGGCCAATTGCGCTCCGCTTGAAGGAGTCATTGAGACATGGTGGCTGAATTATACGTTCACAATCAACTGGAAGCTTGTGGAGCCGGGAACGGTGTTCTTTGCGCGCGGCGAGAGTCTGGGTCAGCTTATCCCCGTGCCTCACGCCACGTTTCAGGATTCGACCGCTCTCGAGGCGCCGATTGGGTTGCTGGAACCGGAAGGGCGCGATGTGCTCCTGCGATGGCAGGAAGAGCGACGGCGCATCGCTGGCACGAAGGATAATATCCACAAGCTTTACCGTAAGGCCGACGGTGTCGACGAGCACCTCAAGCGCGTGGAGGTGCCCGAAGTCACTCCCCTGCCCGGCTGGGAGGGCATGTCCCCGCCTGAGCGCTAGAGCCGAGTCGGTGCCATCGCGCCGCGGTTAGAAGATCGACAGCCACAACACCCCCACAACGGTCGTGGCGAGCGTGAGCGGCACACCGATCTTGAGAAACTCGCCAAACCCCAGATCCACACGAGCACGGCGGGCGCTTTCGACGACGATCAGGTTGGCGATCGAGCCCAGCATTGTCAGATTGCCGGCGAGCGTGCTCGACATCGCAAGCGCAAGCCACGCCGTCTGATTCTGCGGGATCGCCTCGATCAGGGGCTTGAAAAGAAGCACCGCGGGTACGTTCGAAACGATGTTCGAAAGCACGACCGAGACCACTGAGAGCATCACGACAGGTGAATTCCGCAGCATCGCGGAGTCCTGGAGCTTAAAGCCGTGGATCACGTGCACCTCGAAGGCGTGCACCACCACGAACAGGCCGACAAACATCACGAGCAATGGCCAGTCGACAAGCCGGTAGACCTTTTCGACGCGCACGCGGTCGAGCAAAAGAATCGCCGCGGCCGCAAGCGCGATCACCGCGATCGATCCGCCGGAAAAAAAGAACACGATCATCCCCGAGGTAACACAGAAACACTTGAGCAAAAGTGGCTGATGAATGCGCACCGATGATCGCGGCATGAGCTGTGGGGCCAGGCCCGTGATTTCGTTTGATTCGCCTGGCTTCAGGTGTTTTGCGTAGACGATCGAGAGCAAGACGAATTCGATGACAAGCCCGATCAGAGCGATCGGGGCCAGCCGCGCCGCGAAGACGGCGTAGGGAATTTTGGAAAGACCGCCGATGATGATGTTCTGCGGATTGCCTGTGATCGTGGCCGTGGAACCGATGTTGGAGGCGGTGGCCAGCCCGATCAGGTAGGGAGTGGGATGAAGCTTCCGCCCGCGGCAAAGTTCGAGCACAAGCGGGGTGAGCGCCACGCAGACGACATCGTTGACGAGAAACGCGGAGAGAATCCCACTAGCGGCGATGGTCGCACCAAGAAGCGCGCGAGGGCTCAATTCCCGCGCTGCGATATAGCGGCTGAGTACGGAAAAGAAGCCGGAGATCCGCAGATAACCGGCCACGATCATCATCCCCAGCAAGAGCACGATGGTTGGCAAATCGACGGCCGCGGCGGCCTCCTCGAAGCTGAGAACTCGGAAGCCCAGGATCGCGGCCGCGCCGACGAGGGCAATGCCCGCGCGGTCGATTCGGAGCCCAGGCGCCTTGCCAAGCGCGAGGCAAATATAGGTTGCCCCAAAAATGAGGCAGGTGATGGGTACCACGGCGTTGGTTGGGTCGGCGACGTTCATGATAAAAATCAACAAACCAAGATGAAACCATGTGACTTAAGATGACACGGCCTCGGCGGACGCGGCGGCTTCGATGGATTCGTCACGGCTGGACGGTCCCGGGTGTTTAAGCGTTTCGGGAACCAGCGTGATCAGGATCCCGGTCGCGACCGCACCTGCGACCCCGAGCGCCATGAAGAGCCCACGATAGCCCAGCTCAGTGATGATCAGTGCGGACGCGGCCGGCCCCACGGCCGAACCGAGCACGAGCGAAGTACCCACCACCGCCTGAGCGCGGCCTGCGTGCGATGCGCCGCCCATGCGGTCGGTGGTCCACGCCGCCGCGAGAATCGCGAACAGCCCATTCGCAAATCCGTCGAGCGCCTGGATCGCGATGATCTCTTCGGGAGTCCGTGCGATGGAGATCAAGAAAAGCCGCAGCGTCATCACCACCCAGCCGACGATCAGCAGCGGTCTTCGGCCGAAGCGATCAGCGAGCATCCCTGCCGGCCGCGAGACGATCATCCAGGCGATCATACTTACGACGAAGGCATCCGCCAATTGGTGCGCCCCCGCACCGAGCTCCTTGCTGAGAAAAAGTCCCAGATAAACACCCGCGGGGGCGTTCGCAGCGTGGAAGAGCACCATTGCCACGATGAAACTCCAGAGCCCTCGATCATGCCAGGAGCCGAGGCGAGCGGTAGTTGTCGCCGCGCTTGCCAGCGGCTCCGAGGCTGGAACGGCCGCAGGTTCGCGGACCAGAAGCACAAGCGCGGATGCGATGGCGCTGGCCACGGCGAGAGGGATCAACATGAAGTCCAGACCGGTGTACTCAACGATACGGCCGCCAACCAGCGCGACCGCGATAATCCCGATCGGCTTCCAGAACCGCAGGCGCCCAAGCGCGCTTCCAACCTGGTCAGAACAGGCGAGTGCCACTGCGGCTGCGCCGGTTTGGGATTCAATCACCGCCCGGCAGATTCCGTTTTCGGCGAATAGCACGACCGCCAGTGCCAGCCAGGTGATCTCACCCACCAGCGGAAGGGCGATGGTCGCAGCCGTAAGCGCTATGAGCGCTGCCAGGATGAACGGTTTTCTCAGCCCGACTCGGTCTGACCACACTCCGATTGGGAATTGCAAAAGCGCGCTGAGTGCGGCAAGGGTTGAAATCAGGGCGATTGCGGAATCAGAAAGCTTTCGCTGGCTGAGATACAGGGGCAAGTACGGCAGTGTGAAGCCGATTCCAGCAGTGGCAAGCGCGTAGGCTCCGTGGAGTCCCAGTCGATTGCGCGAATCCATGTCGTCTGCTCTCTTGGAGGAATCCAGATAGATCGGAATTGAGCGCGGCCGGCGTCACGGCCGACCGCGCGGTGAAGTTCAGTCAATGCGTGGCAACGGCAAGTCGCGAGCATCCTTGTCTGGATCCGGGAGGGCGGGTCGTGTCCTGCGACCCGGATCGCGGCGTGGCGGCTCAGGCCTGTCAGCCAGGTGGCCCATGTGCTCGATGACGTGGGTCATGGCCACGGCGGCGCGGGCCAGTTCGCCCGCGCGCTCGAGCCGCCCCTGCTGAGCATCGCGAACGGCCGCCCGGTAGACATCAGAGGCTGCGTCGGCATAGAACCTGGAATCTGCCTGTGGCGCGGGCGAGTCCTTGGTGTCTCGCAGCCGGTCATAGGCTTCGCGGAGATCGCGCTCAACGACATCGCGGCGGTCGCCGCGGAATCCTTCCGGTGGCGGCGGCAGATCGTCGTCCGGGCGATCGAAGAGCGAGGCGTTCCGCGCGTGGTCGACCGCTCGGGCGAGCTCATGCGCCATCGCGCCGTACTCATGCGCTGCCTGGCGATCTCCGGCTTCAAAGACGCGGACCCCTTCGCGGTAGAAGCGGCTTGCACGTTCCGTCCAGTCGCGAATGCGAGCCTCCGGCCGGCCCGCGGCCTGGTTTTCCGAACGCAGCTTGCGAAGCAAGTCGTACGCCTTCCGCAAATCGCCCGCAGGGCCTTCCTCCGCGCCCTTTTTCTTCTTGGGCTCGTCCTTCTTGCGCTTGGCGAATGGCTTCCCCTCCTCGCGCTGAGGCGGGGGCTGGACAGCCCCTAACATGGCGACGCACGCCATGAACGACAGACCTAAAGCCAGGATCTTGAATCGCATCGGTCCTCCCCTCGAGTGTGAATGCCGAACAAGCATCGAGGGCCTGGGTGAACTTGCTTGCCAACCCAGGCTTGGAGGATTTCTAAGCAGGCCGCGTGCCAAACGCAAAATGCAGCAAATTCAGGATTTGAGGTGAATCTGGAGGTCAAAAATGGGCATGAATCACCCACCGATCGGGGGAGGATCGCCCAGCGCTTGGGCTGATCGACCAGTTGGTGGGATTAGAGGAATCGCTCGAGATCTTCACCCTTGGCGACGACCAGAACGCCTTCCTCGGTCACAGTGAAGCCGCGGGCCAGGTCGATATCCCGATTCCAGCCGATTTCAAAACCCGCAGGCACGCGCACGTCCTTGTCGATAATCGCCTTGCGGATACGGGCGCCGCGGCCAACGTCGACCCCGTCGAGCAAAATCGAGTCCTCGACGAGTGCGAAGCTGTTGATGCGAACCCGCGGCGACACGATGCCACGGTAAACCTGGCCCCCTGAAATAATCGCGCCCGGGCACACGATCGCGTTGAACGCTGCGCCGCGCCGGTCACCCTCAGTATGCACGAACTTCGGCGGCGGGAATGGCGGCTGGTAGGTGTGGATCGGCCAGTCTCGGTCGTAGAGATTCAAGATGGGATTCACCTGGATCAAGTCCATGTTGGCCTGGTAGTAGGCGTCGAGCGTGCCCACATCCCGCCAGTACGCAGCCGCCTTACGGTTCTCATCGCGAAATGGGTATGCGAACACCCGCGCCCCGCCGCTGATCATCGACGGAATAATATCCTGACCAAAATCATGGTTGCTGCTTTCCTTGCGAGCGGCGTCGAGGAAAAGCTGTTCATAGAGCACGTCGGTGTTGAAGACATAGATCCCCATCGAGGCCAGTACCATGTTGGGGTTATCTGGCATCGGTGGGGGATTCCGCGGCTTCTCGACAAAGCTTTGGACCTTCTGCTCGCTGTCGATATGCATCACGCCGAATTCTCGCGCTCGCTCGCTTTCGACCGGGAGGCAGGCGATCGTCAGGTCCGCGCGATTCGCGCGATGTTCCTCGATCATTCGCGCATAATTCATTTTGTAAATATGATCGCCAGCCAAAATGAGCGTATCGCGAGGCGCGGATTTCTCGATCGTGTAGACATTCTGGTAAATCGCATCCGCCGTCCCCTGGTACCAGCTTTCGGCAATGCGTTGCTGCGGCGGAATGACTTCGATGTATTCACCAAGCTCGCGGCAGAGGAAGTTCCAACCCTGGTCGATATGTCGGTTCAGGCTGATATTCTTGTACTGAGTGAGGACCAGAATCTTGCGGAGGTCGGAATTGATGCAATTCGAGAGTGTGAAATCAATGATGCGATAGATTCCACCGAAAGGAACGGCGGGCTTGGCTCGGTCCCTGGTGAGGGGTTCAAGGCGTGACCCTCGACCTCCTGCAAGCACGATAGCGAGTACATCTCTCAACACCGAGGGACCTCCACACCGTCGCGATCGCCGGCGAGCCCGGCGCGAATCGCGACCCTGATTGTGCCCGACCGTTAAGTCCAATCCAACGGGCGCGCGACTCTATTGCAGGCACGTTGCCGGTCGAGCGTCAAGCACGGTATTCATAGTACGTTGTCCAGCACGGGAACCAAACGATCGCAAGGGAGAACAACGGGTGAGCGAGTCCAGCCGCGGGAAAGCCTCCAGATTTCAACCGATCCCTCTACCCGCTCTCGTGCCTGCGACCGTGCCCTGCGATCGGCCGCGATGGATGACGCGGATGTTTGTCACCACGGTGGCTGCTGGCGTGCTTCTGGCCGGGAACGCACTGGCTGGCGGCCCTGACCGGCTCAAATCCATGCAAACCGAGTACGTGCGGAATCCAAACCAGAAGGCTCCGCGGGCTTATCATTTCGGCTCTCAGGGACCTGGCGGGATATTCACGAACCACGGCAGTCACACCAACCGGCTGGTACCGGTTTACACCTTTGGTCGCAAGGTCGATCTGGCGAGCGTGAGCGGTGTGCATAGCCGCTATCGCGACCCCAGGCGCGTCGAAAAGGCGTACGGTTTTTTGCCAGCAAACACGGTGAATCCTGAGGCAGAGTACGCGGATCAGAGCGATCTTTACAAGATTCAGAAAGACGCGATCGACCGCGGATTGAAGCACCTTTTCATCGTGTGGTTCGACGGTACCGACTGGCAAACGCAGCAGGCTGCGGCCGTGGTCAAAACAGGCCGGATCTACACCGAGGGGAAGGGCTCAGGACTGATCTTTCAGGATTACACTGCGCAGGGATCAGCCCAGTACGGCTACGTGGTCACAAGCCCGACGCATGATCAGAATCGCCCGAATGTCGACACGCAGACGGTCCAGATCCCGAAAGCCAGCCTGGGGGGCGGCTACGATGCGTTGATTGCTGGCCCGAGTCCCTGGCAGCTCGGCCGGTTCGGGAACCAGGCGCCTGGGTACTTCAAGGGCCAATCGGCCAGCCCAGGTGACAGGCGCGGCGTTGAGAAGGTCGGCCGAGTTCTGCACGCGTACACCGATAGCTCGCAAAGCGCTGGGGAAATGATCAGCGGCGTTAAGTCGTATAACAACGGGCTCAACGTGGCCGATGACGGCAGGCTCATCCCGACCTTGTTCCATGAACTCGAACAAAAGAGCTGGAAGCTTGGCACCGTGACCAGCGTCCCCTTCGATCACGCTTCTCCGGCTGGGATGTACGCGCAAAATGTCTATCGCGACGATTACCAGGATCTGGCGCGGGAGATGCTTGGGCTCAAGAGCATTGTTCAGGAAGTCCGCGGGGTAGCATCCAAGCGTGGTCTCGATGTTGTGATGGGTACGGGGTACGGAATCAACACGAGCGAACGCAGCCTTGCGGCACAGGGCAAAAACGGCGTACCCGGATCACTTTACATCACTGCAGCCGACCTGAAATCGATCGATGTGCGGCATGGCGGCCAGTACGTTGTGGTTCACACGGAAGCGGGCAAAAACGGCTCCCTGGCACTGCAGGGTGCCGCGGTCCAGGCGGCTCGGGCGTCGCAGCGGCTATTTGGATTCTTCGGCCGGGATGGACTTGATCACTTGCCGTATCAGACAGCCGACGGCGGCTACGATCCCGCTCCTGGCATGGGACGCGGCGGAAAGCCAGGCGAGGCCGAGGTCTACGCGCCGGCGGATCGGCTCGAACAGCCGACACTCGCGCAGATGTCCAGAGCTGCGATTCAAGTTCTGGCCGCGAATCCTGATCAGCCCTTCGCGCTGTTCATCGAGGCCGGCGACGTCGATTTTGCCCTTCACGCCAATAACCTTGATAACGCCATTGGCGCGGTACTGAGCGGTGAGGAGGCTGTGCGTGTGGTCATTGATTGGGTCGAGCAGCACAGCAACTGGGACGAATCCGCCCTGATCGTTTCATCCGATCACGGTCACTATCTCGTGATTGACAATCTGGCAGCGCTCGCGGGCAAGAAGTGACTCGCCGCGATTGAGCAGGAGCAACATCCATGATCCGACAGCGCGCGGTTCTTCGCCGATTTTCCTTCGTCATTTGTGTGGGATTGCTCGCGAACGCTGGCTCCGAGTTAGCCGCTGGAGACGAGCTCAAGATCCAGGACCGCGATGCGCTTCGCTCGATCCTGAAGCAGGCAGTCGACGCCAGGACCGTTCCCGGAGTGTCGCTCCTGATCGCGCATAAGGGCCAGGTGGTCTTTAAGGAAGCCGTAGGCGATCTAACGGTCGATCGCCAGATCATGATGGCGTCATGCGCCAAGCCCGTGACCGCGACGCTCGTCATGATCCTCGTCGACCAGAACAAACTGAAGCTCGACGATCCCATCGAAAAGTACTTGCCCGAATTCAAGGGCGTTATGATTCACGGTCGCGCGCCAAAACGGCCGCCAACGGTGCGCCAGATCCTCTCGAATACCTCCGGCTTGCCTGGCGACCCGATTTTTCTCATGCTCCGGGATCGTCTTCGAGCTCAGGCGAAGGAGAGCGGCGGCGATGCGAGCAAGATGCTCAAGGAGCTCGACGCCAAGGTTGAGCAGGAAAAGGCCACGCGTCCCCGTGCCCGATTTGGGTTTATTGGCAAACGGACGAGCTCGCTGGCAGACTCAGTGCGAGCACTCGCGGAAGGCGGTCTCGAGAGTGAGCCGGGTGAGGAGTTTCATTACTGCACAATGGGATTCAACGTGGCCGCGCGCGTTGCCGAGGTTGCCGGGGGAAAACCTTTCGAGGAGCTTGTGCAAGCGGAGCTCTTTGAGCCGCTCGGGATGAAGAAGACGCGGTTCACGCCGCTCGGCGCAGGGGTTTTTGGTGGTCCCCGGCTCAAGAACGGCGAAAGCCGGTTCATCATCGCGGGTGGCGGCATGGTTTCCACGCTCGACGACTTTGCCGCGTTTTACGAAATGTTCTCGGCCGGTGGGATCTATCGTGGCCAACGGATTCTTTCGCTCGAGAGCGTGAATACCATGTGCACCCGCCAGACGAGTTTGAATCTCAGACTTGGCTCTGCAACACCCGTGGGCGCGGACTACGGGTTGGCATTCTTTCTCAGCCGACTCGACGACCAGCAACGCGCCCACGTGATCACGCATCCCGGCCTCTTTGGGGCAACGCCATGGCTCGATCTTGACCGCGAGTTGGTCGGCGTGCTCTTCGTGCAGTCGAACTTCATGCGTGTCATACCGCTCGTGCAGGCGATTCAGGCCAGGGCACGCGCGATCTTCCCTGCCTCAAAACCAAAGTAGACAAGGCGGCTGCCGCTCCCCTAGCGTGGCGGTTGCGGCGGCTCGGGCCGGATTCGGGAAAAGTCAAATGGCTCGCCCAGCATTCTCGTGAATTTGTTGCGTTGGGCGCGTGTCAGGACGGCCTCGATCCGGCGAACAGCCTCGCCTCGAAGACGGCTCGAGGCCGTGCGGAACTGAGCTTTTTCCTGTTCCTTGCGCGCCTCGTCTTTGGGTGGGTCAAGGCCCGCTTGTGCATTTTTGAGGGCCGCTTTTACTTGCTCATTGGCGCCAGTGAGCTGGTCGAGAATGTTCCAGATCACTGTGATTTGATCCTCGCTCAACCGCAGTGTCCGGGCGACGTCGGGACGGGTGAGCGCGGCTGGGCCTTCGCTCTGGAGTTCGATCTCTTCGAGGCGTTCGACCTGTTCTGGTTTGAGTACATCCTCGGGCGACTCGCCCCGCGCCAGGCCTTCTTTTTGGGCGGCCGTGAGCTTGAGCTCTTCCTGAACCGCCTTTTGGCGCAGGAGTGACTGCGCCAGGCTCGCAGACTCATCGATGAGCGGTTGACCGTTTGGACCTGTGAGCGTGCCGAGCTCGAACTCGTCGCCGAGCAATCGCTTGTAATTCTCGCGCTGGCTTCTTGTGAGAATCCGCCCGATGAGCGGCATGGTCTGTGTGTTGAGCTTGTAAGCCCCAGCGCGCATCTGGCCCTTTTGTTGATCCTTGCGGATCTTTTCGAGCTCGAAGTCTCCGCTCCCCTTCAGTCGATCGAATTGCTTCTTGCGACTCTCCTTGAACGCTTCCTGCGCGGACTTGAGACCTGTCAGAATCTCGCGAATCGATTCGACTTGCTCCGGTGCGAGGCCAAGCGCGTCGATAAGGTCAGGCGTGAGAAACGCCCATGGTCCCTGCACACGCAGAACAATCTGTGTGAGACGTGTCCGCTGAGCTTTATTGAGCACGCCGTTGAGAAGGCGGTCGGACTCTCTCTCGACGATCGCAAGGTCGGCGTTGAGCGACTCGCGAGTGATACGCTCACGCTCCTTGCTGATCGGATCCACCGCCTTCGGCTTCCCCTTTTCCTTGTCTTTCCCATGGGCGGACTCGACTTGCTTCTTTGCCACCTTGGTTTGTTCAACGATCTTCGTGATCTTGCCAATCTGCTCAGGCCGAAGCTTGAGCTCCTTCTGCACCTGCGGCGTGCGCAGGAGCGAAAGCCTGAGCGACTCACCCGGTTTGGCGATGTCGAGACTGTCCTGCCCGTTGCCCGCGAGTGCAAACAGGAATAGCCCGGCCATGCCGATCACCATACCGAGCAAGCGAGAGGCCTGCATTGTCCAGGAACTCCTTGGAAATCGCCGAGAATTCGCGTCGCGGATTCGTCCGGCTGAGGCACCGTTCACCCGCCCTGCTTGAAAACTGAAGCAAATCCAGTGCCGCGAGGTTTTTCTCAGAATTGAGCGGGACCTTGAATCGTGGTCCTTCCGGTTGGGAAGAGTTCCCCCATCGATCGGGGGCGTTTTTGCCCATTAGACCGAGATTGCGACGATCAGAGACTGGCGTTATCGCAGGAAAACGCTTGGCACGTGCGTTGCGAAGAGTGGGAAGATGAGGGAACGAGCAGAGTCGCTTCCTTTTGCGGGCGAAGGCAGGAGTCATGCGTTTGCCGCGGATGCAGTTCAAGGTTCCTCTGGCGGTTCAGGTGGGTGCGGTTGCCGCGCTTTTCATCGCGGCGCTCGTGGTACTGTGGATCACGGGTGCGCGTGTGCTTGCGAGGGAAAGGCGCAGGGCGGAGGCCAAGAATCTGCTGCGGCATGCCGGCGAAGCGCTCGCGAGCCAGGGTGGAGAAATCGTGGCCAGAACCGAGGGTAGGTCGGAGGGCTTCCCATATTATCCTGAGAATCAGGCACTTCGTGAGCTTGATCATCAGCTTCAATCCGCCGCGGTCTCGGCCCTCCGCGAGTACGAAGGGATCGAGGGGGGATACTACGTTTCGCGCTTTCAGAAATTCCTGGGGTTTGCCAGGTCCAGAAACAAGAGGCCCGAGGCCGCGAAGGCAAAAAAGACCGCGAAAGAGCCGGGTGCGGACCGCAGCCTGCCACCGGTTGAGGCGGATCTCATCGACATCCTGGTCGACGCCGCGATCCGCAAGAAGCAGGTCCTGTTCTCGATCGAGGAGCTCGAGGACCGCCGCCCGGTGACCGTTGCAATTCGGGCAGCACCCATCCTGATCGATGGCCAGGTCGCCGGCGCAACCTGGGTGATCACCAGGCTGATCGATCCTCTTTTTCTGGATCAGTCGCTCCAGGGATACCAGCTTGCGGCGGGATTGGCTCTCGGAGGAATCCTGCTGTCGCTCGGCCTTACATCGGGGCTAGCACAGACGGTGCGCAGACAGACAATCGAACGCGATCGGCTCCAGGTTGAACTGAGACGCTCCGAGCGGCTCGCCGCACTCGGCAAGCTACTTGCCGGTGTCGCGCACGAAGTTCGCAATCCCCTAGCTGGAATTCGATCGACAGTCCAGCTTTGGGAACGCGGGATCGGTCCCGACGCAGAATCGTTCGAGGGTCTGCATAATGAGGTGGACCGGCTGGAAGGAATCGTGGCCCGGCTCCTGCATTTTTCTCGCGCGGATGCCCAGGATCTTGCCCCCGGCGATCTCAATGCAGTTGTGGTGGAAGCGGCCCGGCTAGTCCGCGCCCAGGCTGACGCGCAGGGCGTTCGGGTTGAGGTGGAGATCGCCTCCGATCTCCCGTGTGTGATGATGGCCGCCCCCGCGCTTCTGCAAGTCTTTCGGAATCTGACCTCCAACGCGCTTCATGCGATGCCGAATGGTGGCGTGCTTGGCCTGTCCACACGTTACAATTCGATGGGCCGGCGCGTCGAAGCCCACGTCGTCGATACCGGCCCCGGGCTCACCCCAGACATCGAAGCGCACTTATTTGAGCCGTTTTACACGACGAAGGCTGGTGGCACTGGCCTGGGGCTTGCCATCGCGCGCGAGATCGCCCTTGCCCACCAGGGCGAGCTTTGCGCACGCAATCGGTTCGACCGTTCTGGCGCTCTGTTCGTACTCTCGCTGCCGGCATCAACGGTGGCGAGCCAGGGGCCTTCCCATGAGTGAAGCCGCGGGCAAGATCCTCGTCGCCGATGACGATCGAACCATCCGTCGTAATCTCGTGCGCTTGCTCAAGTCGGAAGGGTACTCAACGCTCGAGGCCGAAGACGGCGAAGACGCCCTTGGGAAAATCCGCAACGAGAGTCTCGACGCTGTGCTACTCGACCTCAAGATGCCCAGGCTCGACGGGCTCGCAGTTCTCGCCGAGCTTGGTACCACGGTCCTCGCCGATCTTCCCGTGATCGTGATCACTGCCTTCGGCGGCTCGGCCGCCGCGATCGAAGCGATGCGCCGAGGGGCCTACGATTATCTCACAAAACCATTCGACCTCGACGAGGTGCTTCTCACGCTCAATCGCGCGCTCAAGCAGCGTGCACTTGCGTTCGAGGTGAAGGAGCTTCGTGCGCAAACTGGCCGTGCGTCCGACGAAAACGCGGAAGACGCGGCCGGCGTGGAGCCGGAGCTCATCGGCCAGTGTCCGGCGATGCGCGAGGTCTTCAAGCTGATCGGTCTGGCGGCGGCCACCGATGCGCCCGTCCTGATCGTGGGCGAGAGCGGGACAGGTAAGGAGTTGGTTGCCTCTGCCCTGCACCGGCACTCCGCGCGTTCAACAGGAGCATTCATCCGCGTGAACTGTGGCGCTCTGCCGGAAGGACTTGTGGAAAGCGAGCTCTTCGGCCATGAGCGCGGGGCCTTCACGGGGGCAGATCGGCAGAAGCCCGGCCGATTTGAGCGCGCAAATGGAGGCACGATCTTCCTGGACGAGGTCGGCGAGCTTCCGCTCGCGGCCCAGGCCAAAATTCTCCGCGTGATTCAGCAGCGTGAATTTGAACGCGTTGGCGGCACTGAGACGCTCCGCACAAACGCGCGCGTAATCTCCGCCACGCATCGTGATCTACCCAGGGAGGTTGCCGCAGGGCGGTTCCGCGAGGATCTTTTTTATCGTCTCAACGTCGCTCGGATTGTGATTCCGCCGCTTCGCGAGCGATTCGAGGACATTCCCCTCCTGGCCGAAGCGATCCTGCGCAGAATCGAACAGAGACATGGCTGGACCGGTCTTGCGCTCTCTTCCGAGGCACTCGGATCGATTTGCAACCGCCCCTGGCCTGGCAACGTTCGTCAGCTTGAAAACGCGCTCGCGCGTGCGGTCATCGCCGCGCGCGGTCGTACCATCCTGCTCGAGCATCTCGACACCGAGGATTCAATCGATCCGTTGGTCGCGTCGGCGGAATCTTCGAGCGACACGCTCCCGCTTCGCGCTCTCCTGGCCGAAGTTGAACGCCGGGCAATTCAACGCGCGCTGGCCGCGTGTGGCGGACATCGCACAAAAACCGCTGAGAAACTGGGCATCAGCCGCCGCCAACTCTTCGATAAGATCCGCGAGTACGACCTGCCCACCTGAACAGAGAATGGAACGTGACGCAGCGAAGTAAAGCCATTCACGTCAGGTGACGTGGGAACCCTGGACGTCATCCGCACGTGCCGGGATTGCTGCTCGCGGGGTCGACGAATCCAGATGTGTTCGAAACCACAGCTCAAGCATCAAGAGCGTCCAGAGCTTGTGCGCATGCTCGCGGGCTCCTGAGATGTGGTCATGCACCAACCGCTCGATCTGCCCGGGCTCGAAGAGGCCGCGGCCAAGGCAGATTGGATCGAGCAAAACATGTTCAAGCTCTCGCCTCAGATCACGGCGAAACCAGTTGCTTAATGGGACGCCGAACCCCATCTTCGCGCGCCGCTTGACCGCCTGCGGTAGGAAGTCCGCAAAGGCTTCCTTGAGGACGATTTTCGACCGACCGGAAACGGGATGCAGCTTCCTGCGCAGGGGTATCGCCGCAGCGAGCTCGACCACGCGATGATCGAGAAACGGGCCTCGACATTCGAGGCCATGTGCCATCGACGCGATGTCGACCTTCACAAGGAGGTCGCCGGGCAAATACATGAGCAGGTCGGCGACCATGGCCTGCGTGACGGGATCCCGTGCGGCGGCCGAGCCAAAGGCCCAGTCGAGCAATGCGCGCGGAGTGCACAGCTCGTTGTCGGCGGCGCTTTGTATCCGTGCGAGTTCGGAACGTTGCTGTGGAGAGTAAAGTGCCGCTCGTTCCTCGTCGTCAAAGGATTGCATCCAGCCGCGGTAGCGCGTGCGATATGGCTGGTCAGAGTTCTCGATCAGCCGCGCAAGCCGCCTCCGAATCGATTTGGGCGGGGCGGATCGACCCAGGAATGCGCTTAGGGCCTTGCGTACGAGCCGCCGCGCGCCCTCGGGTGCACGGACAAAAAGCTCCGTAAGCGCGAGTGCCCGATATCGGTCGTAACCGCCGAAGAGCTCGTCTCCCGCATCGCCGGTGAGTGCAACCGTGACCGAGCGCCGGGTGACTTGAGCGACATGCCAGGTCGGCAGAGCGGAGCTGTCTGCGAAGGGCTCGTCGAAATGCCAGGCGAGATCAGGAAGCGTTTCCCAGGCGCGAGGTTCGACTCGATGGGTTTCGTGCTCCGTTCCAAGCTGGCGAGCGACCAGCTCAGCGTAATGGGTCTCGTCGTATCGGGGGTCCGGGAAGCCGATGGAAAAGGTTTTCACAGGACGCGAAGACGCGCGCTGCATGAGGGCTACAATGATCGAGGAATCGATGCCGCCAGAGAGAAATGCTCCAAGCGGTACATCGGCGATCATTTGCTCTCGGACCGCGTCGTCCAGTGTGGCGCGCAATTCCTCGATTTCCTCGCGCGGCGGCCGTGCTCGCTCGAGGTTCCAGTCGGGCTGCCAGTAGCGTTCGATTTCAAACTGGCCCTCGCGCCAGATCGCAAAATGAGCGGGAGGTAGCTTTTTCACACCTTCAAGAATGGTGTAGGGCGCGGGGATGTACCCGAGTGACAGATACAGATCAAGCGCCACGGGGTCGATCTTGCGCGGCAGGTCGGATTCCGGCAGGGCGAGCAACGCCTTGAGCTCGCTCGCGAAGGCGATTCGGCCTGCGCTCTGGTAGTAGACGAGTGGTTTTTGCCCCATGCGATCGCGCGCTAGCAGGAGGGTGCGCCTGGGAGCATCCCATACCGCAAGCGCGAACATCCCGCGCAGATGGGTCAACATGCTCGCGCCTTCGTCCTCGAAAAGATGGACGATGACCTCGGAATCCCCCTTGGATCGCAGGATGTGCCCACGCGCCTCGAGCCTGCGCCTGAGCGTGTGAAAGTTGTAAATCTCGCCGTTGAAGACGGTCCAGATCGTTTGATCTTCGTTGGCGAGCGGTTGTCGGCCGCCTGCGAGATCAATGATCGAGAGCCGCCGAAAGCCAAGCGCGGCGTTTGGATCGAAGTGTGATGCTGCATCGTCGGGCCCGCGATGGACCAGGCGGTTCATCATGGCTTCAAGCTGGCCAGGATTGAGCGCGTGGCGCAGTTCTGTCCAGGCCGCGCCACAGATTCCGCACATCGTTCCCGCCGCTCCAGGAATAGCGAAAGGACCCTGTCGCAAAGGTCCTCTGATTTATTCTTGCGCCTGGAGTCATCGCGGAAAAGCCCCCGCTCATGAGCCTCGCTTGAGCGCATTCACGTGCACGTGGCTAGACGTCCGGGGCAAAATCCAGTGCAATCATTGGTTCTTGGTGCACGAGTTTCCTCGTTTGTCCTCAGGATCCTTGCGCGTGTCTTCAGATTCCGAAGTATTGTCCTCCAATCCCGGGCTGCTCGCGACCTATTCGCGGGCGATTCTGGATCGATTCGCCAGTTTCTGGTCGTCGCCTCGGCTTGGGCGCGTCGCCGTTTGCAGTCCGATCGTCGGTCTCATTTCGGGCCTTGGTGCTGTCTTGTTTTCGCTTGCACTTGAAGAATGCCAGCGACTTGTCCTGACTGGACTGTTGCATTACCAGATGCCACCCACGGGCGAACAGGCTGCCGGGCCGATCACGATGCCTGGTCCATGGTGGCTGCTGATCCTGATTCCCGCGATTGGGGGCCTGATTTCGGGGATTCTGGTTTTTACCTGGGCGCCTGAGGCGGAAGGGCACGGCACAGACGCAATGATCCGGGCCTTCCACAAAGGGGGCGGTGCGATTCGATCGCGCGTGCCGATGATCAAGGCGGCCGCGTCGATCGTCACAATTGGAACCGGGGGGTCCGCCGGTCAGGAAGGGCCGATCGCGCAGATTGGCGCTGGGTTTGGCTCATGGCTGGGAGGACTCCTGCGGCTATCCCCCACGGATCGCCGCCTGCTCATGCTGGCAGGCGCCGCGGGGGGTGTGGGTGCGATCTTTCGCGCTCCACTCGGGGGTGCACTCTTCGCCGGTGAGGTGCTCTACTCCACAACCGCTTCCGAGGCATCCGCTCTGTTGCCATGCCTGGCGAGCTCAATCGTGGCGTACTCCACCTTTGTCATGTTTCGTGATCCGAACCCAGTATTCATTTTCCCAGAGCTTTCTTTTCAAGGGCTCACGCGGTTACCACTCTACGCGCTTTTGACTCTTCTGTGTTCGGTGGTAGGGCTGATTTATGTGCGGGTGTTTTACGGTATGCGCGACTGGCTCTTCCATCCGATGCCGCTGCCCCGATGGCTGAAACCCGCGGTCGGAGGGGCGCTGCTGGGGCTCCTGGCGATCGCGTGTCCGCAGGTGATGTCCGGGGGTTACGGCTGGGTCCAGTGGGGTGCAATCGGGATGCCGACGCATCTGGAACTCGACGGCGTGCAGCAATTCACTCCGCATCTGGGCGTGGGGATGTTGTTACTCATCGCCCTTGTGAAAATTGTAGCAACGGGTTTCACAATCAGCTCAGGAGGCAGCGGCGGCGTCTTTGGGCCTTCGATTTTGATCGGTGGCATGCTCGGCGGCGCGTTCGGGCAATTCGTGGCCGGCCTGTTCCCCTCAGCGCACATCAGCCCGGCGTCGTTTGTGCTCGTGGGGATGGGAGGCTTCTTCGCCGGGGTTTCGAAAACTCCGCTCACCTCGATCGTAATGGTTAGCGAGATGACAGGCTCTTACAGCTTGCTCGTTCCGCTCATGCTAGCCTGCGGATTGAATCTTGCGCTCTCCAGGCGCTGGACTATCTATGAGCAGCAGGTTCCTACGCCCATCGACAGCCCCGCGCATCAGGGCGACTTTGTGGTGAACGTGCTCGAGCAATTGCGCGTGCGCGACGTCGGTGTGCGCAGCGAGGGGATCATCACAATCCCAGCCTCGACACCCTTTCGTAGCCTGGTGACATACGTGGCCAACTCGGCGGAGACGTTGTTCCCAGTCGTTGACGCGGAGGGTCGACTCACAGGTGTGTTCACGCTGCGCGACCTGCGTCTTGCGCTTTTGGGTTCCGAATGGGGGCCGCTCGTGCTGGCTGACGACCTGGCCTATCGTCCCGTGGTGTCGGTGGTCCCTGATGACAACTTGCACGTCACGCTTCGCAAGATGACCGAGCTCAACATGGATGAGATCCCTGTCGTCGATCCAGGCGCCCCCGATCGGCTCCTGGGGCTTCTCAGCCGGCGCGAGCTCACGCGTGCCTATACGCAGGCAATCGACGCCTTGCGCTCCGATTCACGCAATGCCCCTGCGCTCGAACGCGTGAGTCAACTGGCGTGAGGAGTCGGTGCGAACCCGAGCTCATCGCGCTGTTTTTGAGCGGTGGATCGACTCGTAAAGTTGTGCAAATTGATCGACCATTGCGTCGACTCGGAAGTGATTTTCCACGCGATCGCGGCCAGCCGCGCCCATTCGCGCGGCGAGTGCGGGGTCTCGTATCACATCGCGAAGCGCACGAGTGAGCCGCGGTGGATCCCCAACAGGCACGAGCAGCCCGGTGACACCATCGACAACAACCTCAGTGGTGCCGGGTGCAGCGGTTGCCACCACCGGTTTACGGAACCGCATCGCCTCGAGCACCACGTTGGGCAGGCCCTCGTAAGCACTCGGCAGCACCAGCACATCGGCTGCGGCGAGCAGCGCTGGTACATCGTCACGATGGCCAAGAAACTGGACGTGATCTTCAAGCCGGTACAGGCAGGCGATTTCCTCAAGCGGCTCGCGCAGCGGACCATCGCCCACAATGAGTGAGCGCGCGTCGGGTTGCACGTGATGGAGCAAGTCGAGCGCCTTGAGCAGGTCTCCAACGCATTTTTGCTCGGCAAGACGGCCTGCGAACAAGATGAGGGGCGCGGCGAGATCGATGCCAAGCTCAGCGCGGACGCGCGTGCGGTCGATCACGGGCGGCTCATCGTCCGCGCCCGAATAAATCATCGCCAGTCGATCGTTCGGTACGCCCAGTTCCCGATAAAAGTCGACGACTGCGTTCGAGTTGCCGACAACCCGGTCACACCATCTCGCAAGGCGACGATCGATTGCTCGCTCCAGATTACCCTTCCACAGGTCGACGGCCATTTCGGCCACGACCACGACAGGCACTTGAGCGAGATGCGCCGCCACGCGGCCGTAGGCACTCGCCGCGAAGAGCCAGGTTTGCACCACGTCAAACTGATTGGCACGCAGGAACCGCGTGAGCCGTCGGAGTGCGAACGGATCGATCCTGAATCGCTTGCTAATTGCAGTGACCGGAATGCCCGCCGACCTGAGCTCAGCCTCAAAGGATCCAGATCGGCTCAGAGTTGCAACCTCGACGGCGAAGCGGTCGCGGGGCAGCTTCGTCGCCAGCAGTACCATTTGCTTCTCCGCGCCCGAGCGGTCAAGCGAGGGTATCAGTTGCAAAACCTTGAGCATGCGATCTCCTTCCGCACTCACGAGATGGTCCGCTTCCGTTCAGCGATCAATGTACGAAAAAGCTCGAGGTGCTGCCGGGCTACCGCGCGGATGGAATAGTGAGCGTCGACGTGTCGCCGAGCAGCTCGACCCATCTCGACCGCGTGGGCGAAATCAGTCCACTGCTCTCGGATTGCGGCAGCGAGAGCCTGGGGATTCAAGGCGCATAGCCGGCCATGCACGCCGTGTTCCACGAGCCTGCGATTGCCAGGGATATCGGTTGCGACCAGCGGCATTGCGAGCGCCATCGCTTCCAGCAGTGCGATGCTCATGGCCTCTTCCGATGAAGGTAAGACGAAAAGATCGCTCGCGCGTAGAATCGTCTCGACATTCGCGACGGCCCCTGGCATCTCAATGGCCTGCCCGGCGCCCACGGCGAGGCCCGCGGCCCTCGCCTGGGATTCGAGCTGCGCTCGCATGGGCCCTTCGCCAAGCAACAGCAATTGGGCGCCTGGGTATTCGGTTCGTACTTCGCTCCACGCGCTGATCAGCCGATCGAGCCCCTTCTCGGCGGCGAGTCGGCCCACAAAAACAGCGCGGGGTGCGCGACGCCAGTCTGATCGTGGCTGCCAGGGAATCTCGGGCAGAGGAACGCCGTTCGGAAGCGAGACGATCCGGGGCGTGGAAGGTGTGGGATTCCGATATTCCTCGAGCCGCGACGGCCGCATCGTCCCCGAGCGCCATGCTTGCTCAAGCTCTGCCTCGATGCGGGGCGCGATCGAGACGAATGCGCTCGCTCCGCGGCATCGCAGGCCAATTCTGCGGCCAAATCGGCCCCAGCCCTGCCACGCAATATCCCCCGTGGCGCCCGCACCCTCCGGGCGCACCACCACCGGAAAGCCCCTGCGCGCGCCCGAGCCGATCGTCACGTAGGCATCATGTTTGAGCATAGAAACATATGCTAGATCGATCTCATGCGCACTGAGCCAGCGCCTCAGATTTCGCATGTAGATCCAGGTTCCCACGAATCGTAGCGATGAAGTGGGCAGGCGAACGATCTGGGGCCGGGGGGAGCTTTGATCGGAGTGTGGCTGAGCAAGCTCGTCATCACCACCTAAAGGATCTCGTGAGCAAACGACGATGACACGGGCGCCGGCTTCGGCAAGGGCCTGTGCCAGGTAGCAGAGCACCTTTTCCGCACCCCCGATCTGGGGCGGATATCGCCGGGTGATCAGCACCAGATTGAGAGGACGTTCACTCAATTCGCCGCGACCGTTCGAGAGTTCAGCAAAGGAAAGAGCCGCTCGGTCTCGCCGTCCCGGGGATTACTCCGCCAGTACACCGACGTACGGAAGATGCCGATAATCGTCGTTGTAGTCGAGCCCGTATCCCACCACAAAGACGTCTGGGATGGTGAACCCAATGTAGTCCGGCTCGATTGGCACAACCTGCCGGCCGATCTTGCGCAAGAGGACAGCCGTTCGCACCCGGCTTGCCCCTCGGTCCCGGAGATGCTCGGCCAGTGCCGCCAATGTTTGCCCGGTATCAAGAATGTCGTCGAGCAGCAAAACATCCCGGCCGACGACATCAGGGGCGAACGACTCATTGAGCACGAGCGTGGTGTTCCTGGTCGTTGCGCCGCGGTAGCTGCTGGCCTGTACGAGCCCAACCCGGTGCGGAATCTGGATCCTCCGGATCAGGTCGGCAAGGGCGACCAGGCTCCCGGTGAGCACGGCCACAATCATGAGCGGCCTGCCGGTGTAATCCTCCTCGATCCGACGCCCGAGCTGGCTCAGCCGGTCCTGGATCTGCTCCTCGGTAATCAGTGGCGTTACGGTCATGGAGAAGTCGCGCTATGAAGGAACTGATTAGTCGCCGTGCTTTTCGCGGAGCCGGGTCGATAGTCGCAAAAGAATGTGCACTCGTTCAATCTCGTCGAGCCATTCCTGGGTTACTGTTCGAATCCATTCCTCACTCGGGGGTACGAGACCGGTGGGGCACCCTGAGCCAAGCTGGTCTGCCGCCATGCGTCGATAGATCGAAAGGGTGCGATCGCCGTACCGTGAGACCTCGTACCAGTCCTCGCTCAGAAACACGAAGACAGGCAGCCGCTTGCCGCCGTTGATCGAGAGCGCATCGCGGACTGCGGGGTGTGCGTTTTGCTCCAAAAATCGCAGATCGACGTTCCTGGTCGCCCGGGCGATCGCCGCCACGATCGGGCATTGCTGGGCGCAATCGCCGCACCAGCCGGCGGCGAGACAGACGAGCGGCATCCGCCTGCCAAAGCTCTCAAGCAACGAACGCTGCGCCGGCTCAAACTGCACGCGATCGCGGATGGAGTCCCATCGCATCCGTGCCGCTGGCGAAGCATGTCGCTCGAGAAAGACTTCGTAGGGCAAGGAATCATGGAAAACGCGCGACCAGTCAATCATGGGTTCTCTCAGCATTTCCTTGCGAATCGAGCCCTTCTCACGCCTTGATTCATCCCTCGCAGACAAGGGATGAAAGGGATTAGTCTGCCAAACTCGGCTTCTCAAGGTCAAATCCAGCCCAGCTCGACGAGCGCCGCGGAATGTTTGCAGTGGGCCTTGCCGTGCCGCTCGGTCTCTGCGATGCGATATGTCCACTCGGCGCAGTCGCACTGAATCGCGCCGTCAGCGAGACGGCAAACGTAATACGGATCGATCTCATGATGTCCGCGGAGCCGGATGATGCGCCACTGGATGGGAGCGAGCTCAACCCCGGGCACACGAACAGCCGCGTAAGTGAACCCACCGATCAGTACCAGAGCAACCGATCGCCCTCGAGAGCCCGTGGGCGAGAGCTCAAGTGCGGAGGTTGTCGGCGCTTCCAGAGCAGCTCTGACGGTCTGCGGCCCAAGCTCGGCCTTGAGCGCTTCCCAGGCCCGTACCGCCTCCGCCAGCGTGGACCGGCAGGACCAGAGCATTTCCTCAGACGGGGTTGGCTGCGACTCAGCCACTTCCACATCGGCCGTGGCTGCCTCGAGAATCATCCACCCGCGCTGAACCAACTCAACCACGCGTCGATCGAGCATCGGTCGCCCGGCGCTCACGCGGCCGGCGGATTTACCGCGATTGCTCTGCGCCTGGCCCGCATCGTGAGAGGAAATGACCACTGGCGCAGCTCGCTCGCCGGCGCGTCCGTGCCTCATGCTGGACCTCCCTATCCAGGCGCGATCGCATCGGTTTTTTAGTGTACCAAAATCCAGCAACAAGGCAAGTTCAGATTAACGCCTGCGTCTTCGCTCGCGGGTGGTGGCGTATGCCTCAAGGGTTCCCGAGCGCCCTGGATGAATCGATTCCAGGCCCATTCGCGCGAGCGTGACCGAAGATAGACCCCGCTCTGCGCCCACAAGGATCACCAGGCGCTCGACCTCAGGCAGCGATTCGAGCTCCTCGATCGATTCCAGATCGCGCTGGGGAAGCCGCGGCAACGCCGTCTTGAGAACGAAGCGTAATCGGCCGCCAAGAGAGGGCCGCTGACCCGGCGTGGCGTCGGGATCGGCGTCGTCCGGGAGGTTGCTTGGGCTCAAGACCGCGACCAGAGCGAACGGAGACTCGCGATCGCGTCTGAGGATCATCGAACGGAGCGCCAGGAGCTCGTTGGTCTCACTATGACGAAAAACGATTTCACGACAGCCGTCGGCAATCGTGATCGCAACCACGGCGAGCAGGTATGCCGCCAGGATCAGGCGCTGATATCGATCGTGCCGGCGAGTGAGGCGATTGAGCGCCCAGACAATAAAGATCGAAGCCAGAATCAGGTCGAAGGCCAGATGGAGACCGAGGGCGGCCCTGGCGTCGATGTGGCCGCCTGCAACATCCTCAACCGCGTGGCTGAGCTCCGCGCTCGACCACCAGGCAACGGTTGCCGTGGATGCGGGGACAAGCGCGATCAAGGAGCGAACCGGTGCACGGCGATTGACCAGATCGGCCACTGCGCTCGCCGCAAGCAGGCAGAGTGGCGAGAGTGTGAAAAGCTCAAGAAATCCAGTCGGACCCTGGCTCCAGAACGAGAGCGCAAGCGCGGCAACGCTGAACCAGGCAACCCAGAGCGAGCCGCCGATCGTTTCCCGCGATCCGGTTTCATCAATGACCGCTGCGCGAATCGAGCGCCAGCCGCCAAGAAACGCCAGTGGTAAGATCGCAGGCGCCAGCTCGATCAGCCGGCGCAGGAGGGATTTCGGTTCTCGCGCCATGAGACCGTGTGGGCTGAAGCCTCGACTAACAGGCTCCCAGCCGTGTCTCACGACCATGGTGATGAACCAGGGAGCGGAGACTGCGAAGGCGAGCGAGATCACCACAATCGCGGCGATTGCCATGGGCCGGTCGCGGAGCGAGAACCAGGATCGAAACGAGGGCGTGCCGGTGTGGGGCTCGGTTCGGCACGAGGCGAGATAGTATTGATGGAAGGCGATGACCAGGAGTACGAGCAGCGCCGCGGATCCAATCGCGAGCAGCGCGAGCCCTAACGAAAGTCCGCCCAGCATCGCCCAGCCCAGGGGTGTCGACCAGCCTTTTTCGCCCGCCAGCCCCAGTGAAGCGCGTTCATGCCGGCCGTAGCAATAGAGTGCGGCCGACGCTGCGCAAAGCGCAAGAGTATCAGGCGTGGCTTCCTGGATTCGTAGGAGCAAGTCTTGATTAAAGCCCACCAGAAGTGCCGCGGTCAGCCCCAGGCCCGTGCCGCGCCAGAGTCTGCCCTGGAAATGCACGAGGATGACCGCCGCCGCCCCGGCGAGATAGGACGGGATCACCGCGCAGAGCGGGTCACGCTCGCTGCTCGAGAGAAATCCCAGGGAGATCAACCAGGCGGGTAGAGGCGGGCGAAACGCCACCAGCCGATAGGCGGTTCGTTCCTGCACGGGACGAATGGCTTCCGCGGCGGGAGTTTGATCGATGATGTGGCCGTCGAGCACGGCGAGACCACGCAAGCCCCAAAGTGGACCCGGAGGCGTCAAATCCCAGAGGTTGAGCGCTACGAGCCCCGGCAAGACCGCGACGAGCACAACGAGTGGGAAAACCATCGCCGAGGGAGGTGCCGGACGAATGAGCGGCTTTTCCACCCTGGCGAAGCGCGTGACGAGCTGGGTGCTTGAAGCCGCAGCGCCCACGCGGGGGGCAAGCGGGCGACGGATTCCGGATCCGGAACCGGCCTCCATGCTTGTGCCTCCTCGCCGGCCGATTCCTGAATCCACCCAATCCGGCCGGTCTCAAGGCATTATGGCCGTGAGGCCGACCCAGGTCGAGTGCACCTCATCCGGGGAGACAGTGCGCCAGTTTAATGGGCATGAAGAGTGTCGTCGGCGGGAGCAGCCGTACCGTTGCGACGATCGAGTGCAGACTCCAGGCCCGTGCGCCGCGCGACGGGCTCGCGCGGGCCGCGGGGATCCCCCTCCCGCGCCTTGCGCAGTGCCTCAATCGCCATCACAAATTGCTCCTGTGCCTCGGCCACATACGCCGTCCAGTCAGTTGAGAAGTCCTGGCGGAAGGCCTCGATATAACCAGGCTCGTAATGCCGCGAAAGATACTTGAGCTGGCGGAAGATCTGCGCGGCCAACGCGAGCTGATCCTCGCTTGCATCCCCCTCGCGTTCCTGATTGGCCTGGTGCCAGCGAAAGCGGCCGATCCAGACCTTCAGCCGGGCGTATTGCTCGGTCTTTGAGAGCGAGCCGAAGGCGTGAAAGCCAGCCTCCACCTCGTGTGCCAGAAGCTGGAGCTGCCCGCCTGGGAAATGACCTTCCGCGTCCCAGAGCAGGCGATCTTCAGGGGCGTACTGAGCGGCGGACTCCGGCTCGAGCCGATCGAGCTCCTTGCGAAGCGTCCGAAAATGATCTACCGCGGCACGCAGCACCCGCCTGGCCTCTTCCAGCTCGCGGCAGGCTTCCTCGATCTCGCGCTTGGCCTCGCGGCGGGTGCGGTCGATTTCAACTTGAGATGCAGAAATAAGCTCTTCCGGATTCGCCTCGGCTGCCAACGATGCCCGATACACTGCCAACTTTCGGACAAGCTCCTTGAGAAGCTGCTCGTCCGCATTCGCTTGCTCGAGCGTTCGGGCGCTTGCCGCGCGGCCCGCGCGCCAGCGGTCCGAGGCCTGGCGCGCGCGCTGTTCCGCTGCCCGAAATTGCTCCGCCGCGTGCCGCGTTTCCTGTTCAATCTTACGCGCGCGCGACTTTGCCTCGACTTGCCTGACCAGCTCAGCGAGTTGCTCCAGCGCCGGAGTCATGATCGCTGCCTTCGACGTTGATTTGTTCGGACGCCTCGCTCAAACTCCGCGAAACCGCCCGCCGACTTTCGGCTCGCCTCAAGCCATCGAGAGCGAGATCTGATCGCGAACCCGTCGCGTCATGCGTTGCTCATTAACGTGATTGGTTCTCGATAATGAATCATACCCCGATACCCCAGTCAACGTAACTGGTTCCATGAAACAGATTCGAATACCACACGTTACTCGAGGCCGCCCCCTTACAACCGGTGCATGCTCCGCCCTGTGGACTTCGCTGGAGTTGTCTTTTAGAAAGAATTGGCGCATGTTCGGGTCCAGATACCGGCAGGGATAGGCGTCCTGGCTAAACAGCGTTCGCCGACCCACATGATGCGAGACATTGATGGACCCAAGCACGACTCCAGCGATCGACGTTTACAAAATCGCCGTTACACTCTCCGTTCTCCTCGCTCTCCTCTACGGCCTGATCAAGGATCGCGCAGCCGACGTCCTCTTCATGGGCGCGCTTGTGATCCTGACCGCTCTCCGTGTGATCCCGGCGGACGAAGCATTCGCTGGCTTTTCCAATTCCGGCGTCCTGCTTGTGGGCGCCCTGTTCGTGGTCGCCGCCAGTCTTAGCGAAACAGGGGTGATGGATTACCTTGGCGATCGCTTTCTCGGTCGGGTGAACACCGAGGGCAAAGCACTTCTGCTGATGGCCATCGTGCTTATACCATCCGCCCTTGTCCTCAACAATACACCCAAGGTGGCATTGCTTACTCCCGTGCTTCTCACCTGGTGCCGAAAGAAGCGGATTTCGCCCTCGCGTTTGCTTATGCCGCTTTCTTACCTGTCGATTCTGGGAGGCTCGTGTTCCCTTATTGGCACAAGTACGAATTTGGTCGTCCAGGGTTTCCTGATCAACAGCAAGATGCCGCGAATGGGCTACCTCGAGCTTGGGTGGGTGGGTCTTCCTTGCGCGCTGGTGGGTGCGGTTTACTTGCTCACGATTGGTCGCCGGCTGATGCCCAATCGACTCGATTTGATCGAGCAGCTTGAGCAGAGCCGCCGCGAGTATCTGGTTGAGCTCCTGGTTCAGCCGCAATGTCGCCTGGTGGGCAAATCGATCGCGGAGGCGGGGCTGAGGCATCTGCCTGGCCTGTTTTTGATTGAGATCGACCGCGAGGGGGAGCTGATTGGCCCCGTCAGCCCGGACGAGACGATCCTCGTGAACGATCGGCTTGTGTTCACAGGTGTTGTTTCTACGATCGTGGATCTGGAAAAGATTCCCGGGCTTGTGCCGGCGGCGGACCAGTCGTACGACATTACCGCGGCTGCACGTGCGGGTCGCCAGCTCTGTGAGGCGGTGATCAGTCCAAGCTCGCCTCTGATCGATCGCAAAGTACGGGATGCGGATTTCCGAGCGCTTTACGATGCCGCGATTGTGGCGGTGCACCGCAACGGGGTGCGGCTGGGCACCAAAATCGGTGAGATCGAGCTTCGGGCCGGTGACACATTACTGCTGCAGACGGGCCCGCATTTCCCCAGAGCGTACCGCAACAATCCCGATTTTTATCTGGTCAGCGAGGTCGAGGATTCGCGGCCGGTGCGTCATGAGCGAGCCTGGGCCGCGGTGGCAATCTTCCTGGCGCTCATCGTAACGTTCCTGAGCAACCAGGTTGAGGATTACGCCGTTCCGTCACTGGTGGCGGCCGGCGCCATGGTTGGAGCTGGCTGCCTCTCGGGGGCCGCGGCTCGCAAGGCGATCGATTTGCCGGTGTTGATCGCAATCGCGGCGTCGTTCGGCGTCGGCCGGGCGCTCGAGGAATCTGGCGTCGCCCGGCTCACTGCGGGTTTGCTCGTCGGCGCCACGCGTGAGCTCGGTCCGATCGCAACTCTGGCAGCGGTTTACTTCGTTGTCATGGTGCTCAACGAATTGATTAGCAATAACGCTGCCGCCGCGCTCTCGTTTCCCTTCTGCGTGGAAGCTGCGCGGGAGCTTGGAGTCAGCCCGCGGCCTTTTATCATGGCCGTGGCACTCGCCGCCTCGTTCGCGTTCGCTTCGCCGATCGGCTATCAAACCCACATGATGGTATTCGGACCGGGCGGATATCGTTTCACCGATTTTTTGCGTGTTGGGATCCCACTCAATCTGCTCATGTGGCTTTGTGCCGTAGCGCTCATTCCCTTTATCTGGCATTTTTAGCCGAGGCCTTCACCGCCTGAGCCAGCAGCACAACTCATTTTCTCCAAAGGAGATCGGATTACGATCAGGCATCTGAGGCGATCGCTCGGGATTGGTCACGGAAGATTTGGCGTCGATCTCCGAAAAAGCCCTGATCCCGCCTTGACCGTTTTTTCGAAGCGTTGCAGAATGCCGGCCTCAAGTTTTGGGGTCTGTCAGCCGAGAGCTCGCTTCCCCGAACCAAAGCTCGAGACTTGAGAACTTCGCTGTGGCGAGCCCAGGTTCGCCTCGGTGAGCGCCGGGACAGGATGGACTGGCGCTGTGCCCCGAACGCTTCGCCGCTGGATGGAGCTCGGTTCGGATTGTGACTACGCCCAAGGATTGCGAGTTCGTGGCTGAGAGCTCAAGGAGGAAACCCGTCGTGGTACGTCGTTGTCCTGCTCCGATGATCACGTTGGCCGCTGTTGTTGCCTTGGGATCATTTGGCGTTTCGACGACGGTCTGGGGCGATTCTCTCACGCCCAGCTCCCAGACCGTGACCGCGGACTATAGCTTGACGAGCGTGAGCAACATCTCCGCGCCGAGCCCGAATATCTCGGGTCCCCAGGTTGAGGCCCTGATCATTCCACCCGGGGGTGTGGTGCCGCCCACATCGAGCTCGGGTGCTCAGTTAAGCCCGCTCACGGTCTTACCTGGCTCGACCGGGTTCGATCCCAATCAGCTCGTGGTCGCGCTCAAGAACACCACGGGTTCCAATGGTCAGGCTGAGCAGATGTTCGGACTCGTCTTTTTCGGCCAGGGCTTCAAGGCGGGGGGAGTGCTCAACTTTTCGCTTTCGATCGATAAGTCGCTCGCGAGCAACCCCCCGATGCTTGAGGTTCTCACGCCGGGGATTAGCATCGCTCCCGTGACCGACGCGGGCAGCGGCTCGAATTCGGGCTCGGGAGGCACAACCACGGGCGGCGGTGGTGGAAGTGTTTCGAACGCGATTCCAGAGCCGATGTCGATCATGGTCTGGTCCGTCGCCGCACTCGCAGCATTGGCCCGGGCGGGTTATGTGCGCAAACGGCGGATCGTCACCCAGATCAGCCCTTGCTAGGTTCTCGGCCCAAATTGCCAGAGCTCGACGCCCACGCGTATCCTCCAGGATGAACGCGGTACAATACGTTGTCCGCTGGAGGATGCGCTTATGGCGATCGCGGCTCGATTCGCATTGGTGTTTGCAGCGTGTTCGGTCTGCTTGCTCGTGGGCTTCGGCCCTGGTGAAGCCGGCCGAGGCCGTAGCGTTTGTCGGGCCGACTATCGCGTGATCGTCTGGTATAGCAAAAGCGACCCGCTCGGGACCTTCAAATACCAGATCTACGACGTCCGCAAGGGGGAAGATTCCCCCGCGGTCGATCGCTGGTTGAAGCAGATCGCGTCTCAGTATCCAGACTATATCGCGATCTCTCGCGCGGTCGATCTTTCGCGCGAACGGGGTGAAATCGAATCGCTCAAGGTAGGCTCTGTTATCAAGCGAGAATTGCTGGCCGCGGCGGCGCTTGCGGGCGTTCCTGTGGGTAGTTCGCTTCGATTTCCGTCCACTCCGATTGGGGGGCTGGTCACTGGCCGCCCAGTCGCTTCATTACCGCGCGTTCCCGCGATCGCGAACCCCGCGATTGCTCCTCCACTCCAACCACTCTTCCCCGTGCCTGTTCCCTTCCCTCGTCCCCATCCCTGACGCAGACACGTCGAGTTCCTCGAAAAACGGGTCTCGCATACACGATTGAAATTGCAGGAACTCCGGCAAGCCAGTAGCATCCTGCCGCGATGGAGTTCGCCCGTGGCTGGATTCGCTCAGGACCATGACAGTCCGAATGGTCCAGGAGAAAAGGGATGACTCAAATGGACCCACTCTCATCCAGCGGGGGGCGAGAGGCAACGAGCATTCAGCAGCCTCGCAGGCTGCGCAGGCTTCTCACAGAGTCGACCGTGGAGCAAGCCGGCACCCGCAGAGGCAGGCGAGACGCCGAGCTGGCCCTGATCCGGCATCTCTACCGCGAACAGGCAGAGTACGTTGCAACCCGCGGCTCCTCAGGGGTGAACCAGGAGTATCTGTCCGCGCACGCTGGGATGGAGCTCACTTTGCTACGCAGACTCGCCGTGATTGATTGGCTCGCGGCTGAGATCCAGTCGGGTAATCGCATTCTCGAGTGGGGCTGCCAGCACGCGCTCGATTCGTGCATCTACCGCTTGCGATTCGGGCGCGGCGTCGAGCTTCACGGCTGCGACGTCGTTGAGCCCTGCGCCTATCAGCCGTTTCACACTTACTGCGGCATCCAGTACGAGCAAATCCGCCATCCCTACCGGCTCGACTACCCCGAAGAATACTTCGACGTCGTGACAAGCAACGGTGTCTGGGAGCACGTGCCAGAAGAGGAAGGATCACTCCGTGAGATCTTCCGTGTGCTGAGACCAGGGGGACTCTTTCTGGTCGCCTGTCTGCCCAATCGATATAGCTACACGGAGGCGATTCAGCGCTCATTGGGGCACACTGCGCATGATCGGCTCTACACGATCGGCTCGGCTGGCCGCCAGCTTCGCGCGGCGGGATTTGAGGTCTTCGAGGTTGGATATCGCTTCCTGGTCCCGACGATGCTCAACGGCTTCCCTGGACGCGTCAAGGATGTTTATCAGAAACTGCACGCCGCGGCCTGGATGCTGAACGGGGTGATGGAGCACGTCTGGCCGATCAACCGCATCGCCAGCAATCTCATGCTCAAGGCGCGCAAGCCCGGCGGCGAAAGCTGATCTACCCACGCAGGCAGGTCCTCGCGATTCACAAGGACGTGGAGCACGCACCATGCACTTTTTTATCTCCGCAGGTGAACCCAGTGGCGATCTCCATGCCGCCAATCTGATCCGAGCACTCAAACGGATCGATCCTGAAGCCCGCATTTCGGGCTACGGCGGCCCCAGGATGATCGAGGCGGGGGCCGACTTGAACTTCGTGCTCGTTAACCTGGCCGTGATGTGGTTCCTGAGCGTATTTGCAAACATCGCCACATTTCTCAAACTGATCATCCAGGCGGATCGGTTTTTCCGTGACGAACGGCCCGATGCGGTGATCCTGATCGATTATCCTGGGCTGCATTGGTGGCTCGCGCGACGGGCGAAGAAACACGGCGTACCGGTGTTTTACTTCGTCCCACCGCAAATCTGGGCCTGGGCGCCCTGGCGCGTGAAGAAGATTCGCAGGGATTTTGATCTCGTGCTCTGCAGCCTGCCATTTGAGCCCGCGTGGTACAGGGCAAGGGGCGTGAACCACGCAACCTTCGTCGGCCATCCCTATTTCGACGAGCTAGCCGATCGGGTACTTGATCACGACTTTCTGGCGCAGGAGCAAGCACAACCTGGGCGCCTGGTGGCGATCCTCCCCGGCTCACGTGTCAAGGAGATCGAGCACAACCTGCCGACGATGCTCCGCGCAGCGGCTCTACTTTCCAGACGCAGGGACGACGTTCGATTCGCCATCGCATGCTTGAATGAGAAACACAAGGCAATAGCGGAACGCATTCTGGCCGATCTGCAAGCGCAGGGGATTGTGGAATCCGCGATCCCTCTGGTGATCCACGCCGGTCGAACAGCGGAGATTATCCGATTGGCCCGCGCGGCGTGGACGGTTTCTGGATCCGTCAGTCTCGAGCTTCTTGCCGAACGTCTGCCGTCGGTGGTGCTTTACACGGTCTCAAGGGTTGGTCTGTGGATCGCCCGGCCGTTCATTCGCACGCGATTCATCACGCTGGTCAATCTTCTGGCCGATCGCGAGCTCTTTCCCGAATTTTTGACGTGTCTTGATGTCTCACCGCAACTGGCCGCCTGGGCGGAGAAATGGATCGATGACGGTGCCGAGCGCGAGAGCATCCAGCGCGCGTTGAATGCCCTGGCGGACGAGGTCGGCAAACCAGGGGCGACGGAGCGCTCGGCCGGGATGATCGTGTCGTGGATCCGAGCGCACCACCCATCAGGTGCTACACAGTCGGTTCCCGCCCCCCATCATGCCTCACGCGCGTCCTCGAGCGTTTCCGGTCGGCTCTGATCAGCGCCCTCGCTTGCATCCGATTCGGGCTCGGCAGGCTCGACGTCAGGCAGGTTGAGCTCGCCGATACGCCGATAGAGCCGGGGCCGGGAGATCCCGAGCAAATCCGCCGCGCGCGACTTGTTGCCACGCGCCTGCGCAAGCGCTGTCTCGATCATGCGCCGTTCGATCTCGAGCAAAATCTCATCGAGCGACTTCACCGGCCGAGGCATTCCCAGCAAGGGCGCGTTTGATTCGAGTTGATTGCGTAACGCCCTGGGGAGATCGGCAAGAGCAATGCGGGTGTCGGTTCCGCCGTTTTTGGAGCGGGCGTCGTTGACCACACGATCCAGCTCGCGCAGGTTTCCTGGCCAGTCGTAAGCGACAAGCTCGGCCATCGCGTCGTCCGTAAATCCGTCGCGCATCGGGCCGCCGCGCTGATTGGCCAGCTCCAGAAAATGCTGGGCCAACAGCGGGATGTCGTCGCGCCGCACACGCAAGGGCTCAAGTCTGGCGATGATCGGCGAAACAGCAAAGTAAAGCGCAGGGAGCAACCGACCATCGCCAATCGCAATCTCTGGATCAACAGATGTTGTTACAATGATGCGTGCTTTCCCCTTCACCATCGCGGCCAGCCGAGCTTGCAGCTCGCGCGGTAGGCTCGTAACTTCCTGGATTAAAAATGTTGAGCCGGGCCGTAGCGTTAGCCGAGCGCGAAGTCCTTCCGCAAGGTCCCCGCGCGTCTCGCCTTCCTGCGATAGGCCGAACCACTCACGCTCAAGCACCTCGGCAGGGAGCGCCTTGCAATCACAAGAAATGAGCGGCTCGTCCCGCCCGGGACCGAGCAGGTGGATCACCCGGGCCAGGTGCCGCTTGCCTGCGCCGCTTTCTCCGACGATCAGGAGCGGAGAAAGCGACTCCGCGGCCAGTCGAACCTGATCGATTAGCCTCGCGTGTGCAGGCCCCGAGCCGATGATGGAGTCGAACCCACATCGTTCCTGAAGACGTCTACGCGCCTGCCTGAACTCATCTTGCCAGGTGCGCGTCAGTGAGCGGGGATAAGAGGGCGCATCGCTCAGCTCACGCACAAAACCAAGAACGCCCAGTAACTTCCCCTCGCGATCAATCACGGGGAGAAAGTCGAGACGGCGATCAAGGGCCGCGCCGTCTGCTCGAAAGATGTGCGTGGTGATCGAGACGCGAGTTCCGGCGGATACCTCGACCGGCGGACGGAAGCACGCGGCCAGGTCGGCCGGATGTTCCGAATGCGTGCCAGAATAGGCGCCACAAACCGCGCCTTGAATGTAGTTCAAACTCCGCCCAGTCAGCTCGGCCCAGGCCCGATTCACCCAGACGAACTTGAAGTCGTGATCAAGCCAGAAGAGAGGCTCACGAGCGTGGAGCTCAAGCAGCTCGAGGTCGAGCGTCAGAGACTTCTTCCGCGCTCGGGCCGCCATGGACGCTCGATTCCCTCGAACGCGAGCCGCGGCGGGGGTCACCACGGTATCGCGGCGCCTGATTTCGCCTTAACGCCACGGCTCACAGGATCGCCCGCACTTGCGCTCAAGGCAAGGGAGCAGCCAAATTCGTGCGCTGATTACCCAGGCATGGATCGAGTGTGAATCACTCGCTCTGGTAGTCAGGTTTTGTGAAACCGGCTCCAGGACCAGACGACCTGACCGATGATGACGTTTTGCTGATCGTCGAGCTCGAGAGGAATCAGGGGATAGTCGCGGCCTGCACCCTGGTTGGGTCGCAGGATCACATGCCGACCGCTCACTTCGAGCCAGCGAATCATGGGCGTACCGCTGGGCTGCACCGCCACGATCTGCCCATGAAGCGCGAGTGGATCGGTCACCGAGCGATCGATTGCCACGACCGACCCGGACGGCAAGATCGGGTGCATGGCGTCGTCAACGAGGCGGGTGCCAATCGTCACATTGGGATGCGGTAGCCAGTGGCGATACGCGAGCACACGTCCCTCCGCGCTCGTGGGGTCGAGCCCGGATTCGCCAATCCGTGAAAGGGGATAAAGCGGCACGTCGACGAATTCACCGGATTCCTCTAGAACGGATTGAGAAGAGCTCGCCATCGAGTCGGAATTATTTCGCTCGAGCTCCTCGAGCCCGCGCCGAATCAATTCCACAGGCGTCAGTCGGGCGAGCCGCCCTTCGTCGACGGTCTGGCGAAATCGCGGTCCCTCACCGTTTAAAAGCCACATGGGATTCACGCCGGTCTGCTCGATGAAGCCAAGCAGAACTTCCGCGGGAACCGTCACACCCGTCTCGTAGTTGTACCAGGTTCTTGCCGGCAGGCTCAGGCGCCGGGCGAGTTCAGGCCCGCCATGCTCGCCAAACACCTCCTGCCGCACTTCCCGGAGCCGGCGCGACAGTGACGCCTTAACGCTGAGCCGAACTTTTGGGGTCTTTTTTCGAGCCACGATGCTCTATCCCGTAAACGGGAACCTACTAAGGTCACCGGACACGTCGTCGTTGTCGCCGCTGCCTCGCGCGAGTCGCCCGGCCTCTCATAGATAAGCCGCCTCGCGCCTCTCGTCGCGCGAGCAGCCGGCCCAATCGGGACCAGTCCTTGTCCCTCGGTCGATGCGCTCGCCTGGCTAGAGCCTGAACGTATCACAAAGGCACAAAAGATTCATCAGCCCCTCGTCCGGAGTACCGAAATCATTCCGTCGTGATGTTTGGCGGCAACGTGTGGGCTGTTTTCTTAGGACGAGTCGGCGGCTTGTGTTGTTCGGGAACTTCAATGCAAAAGCGGGAATCCGAGTTGGAAGGGAGGTTCCACATGAAGCTGGCCGAGAATGACCAGGTATCCGCGTCCAGGCGGGATTTCAGAAGATCCCAAGCTCGTCGCGTGCCGCGTCGGTCATTCGCTCGGGCGACCACGGGGGTGACATCACGAGCGAGACGGTGGCCTTGGTCACCCCCTCGATTTTCTCGATCGCCTGTTTCGCGTTTCGAAGGATCTCGGGACCGGCAGGGCATGCTGGCGAGGTGAGGGTCATCTCGACGCTCACTTCTCCTTCGTTGGTCTGGACAGCGTACACCAGGCCGAGGTCGACCACGTTGACGCTGAGTTCGGGATCCTTGACGCCCCGGAGCGCGGAGAAGATCAATTCCTGGTCGATCATGATCTGAGTAGTCCTGATTCCTGTGATCGGATTGGTGGAAAACGACGGCTGACGCGAGGGCGAGAGCGAGGCTCAGTCCTCGATCGCAACGTAGACGCCGTCGGGACGAAGCTCAACCAGATGCACAGCGACCGGCTCGACAGCGGGCATGCAAAGGGGTCGGCCAGTCACGACGTCGAAGCGTGCGCCGTGGCGCGGGCACATGATTTCGCGGCCGAATAGCTCCCCTTCGGCGAGCGGCCCACCGTCGTGGGTGCAGATATCGTCGATCGCGTGGAAAGAACCTTCCACATTGAACAGGGCGATTGCCCGTCCGTCGATCTCGACGAGTTTCTTATCTCCTGGCGCGAGCTCGTTTGGCTCGGCCACTTTTGTCAACGATGCCATGACCGCGAACTCTCCCTGCGGGTAATGAATTTGAGTCTCAACTCAGGCGGGCGCACCGCCCGCGGGAGGCTCGGACCGGGCCATGGCAGCCCGCGTGGCTTCGCTTTTCACGCGGCGGAGTACGCCTCCCAGTCCTCGCACCCGCAGCATGCCCAGAATTTCCGTAAGCCCGCAACGCTCGACGAGGTCGTTAGGGACCTTGAGAACGTCTTCGAGCGTTGCGCCATTGAGTCCTTCGAGCAGAAGCGCGACAAAGCCCCGAACGGTCGGCGCCTCGATCGGGGCGTCGGCGTAAAGCGCGATCTGATCCCCGATGAATTCCACGAACAGATAAACGGGGGACTGGCATTCCTCGACTCTGTGCGAGGCATCCTTGTGCGCGGCCAGCCTCTCGGGAAGCGGCGGCAACCGCCGAGCGAAATCGAGCAACATGTCGATTCGCTCCTGCCGGTCACAGCCGCTCATTTCTTCGACGATTGAATCAAGCTCGCCTGGCATCAGCGTTCTCGAATCCCTTGCCGTTCTCGGATCCATTGCCCTTCGGCCGCTCAGGCACCCTTGGCGATCGGTGCTCCAACCAGGTTGCCCCACTCGGTCCAGGAGCCGTCGTAATTGCGCACCTGGGGGTAGCCGAGCAAATACGTGAGCACGAACCAGGTTAGGCTCGAACGTTCACCGATGCGGCAGTAAGCGACGACGTTGTCGCTGGGCTTGAGGCCGATCTCGGTCTCAAAAATGGACTTGAGCTCGGCGACTGACTTGAACGTGCCGTCCTCGTTCACTGCGCGGGACCAGGGCACATTCTTGGCGCCCGGAATATGGCCGCCGCGGAGCGCGCCTTCCTGGGGATAATCCTCCATGTGGAGTTTCTCACCGGTGAATTCCTTGGGACTGCGCACGTCAAGCAAGGGCAAGCCGCTGTTCGAGTGGGCAAGCACGCCATCGCGGAAGATGCGGATCCTGGCCACGTCGCCTCCCTTGACGGAGTATTGCGTGGCCGGATACTTCGGGACCTCGGTGCTGGTTGGACGCCCCTGGTCGAGCCAAAGCTTGCGGCCGCCGTTGAGGACGCGGCAATCGGCGTGGCCAAAGAGCTTGAACGCCCAGAATGCATAGCACGCCCACCAGTTCGACTTGTCGCCGTAAAAGACGACTGTGGTGTCAGGCGTGATCCCTGAGCGCGAGCAGAGCGCGGCGAATTTCTCCGGATTGATGTAATCCCGGACAAGCTGATCCTGCAAGTCGCCCTGCCAGTCAATTCGAACCGCGCCAGGGATGTGGGCGAGATCGTACAGGAGGATGTCCTCGTCGCTCTCGACGATCCTCACCTTGGGGTCGTTCAGGTGGGCCACGACCCAGTCGGCGGAGACAATGACTTCGGGATGAGCGTACGCTTCTGCCATGATCGAAATCTCCCAGGGTGACGGACTTGATGCGGCTTGTTTGATGATCCTCGCTTGGATCGAGGGGCCGCGGCCGAAGGATCGTTCGGCGTCGATCGCACGGTCGCCCGGGCGGCGAACCCGCGCGGCAGGAATCACAGCTTGGCGGTGAGCTTGCCCCGCAGGGCTTCGCGTGCGGACTCGATCGGCACGCGATCGACCACGTCGGTGAAAAAACCTTCAACGACTAGCCGCACCGCGTCCTGGCGTGGAACGCCGCGGGCCTGGGCGTAAAAGACCATGTCTTCGTCGACTCGCCCCGCAGTCGCGCCGTGGGTGCAGCGAACGTCGTTGGCCTCGATTTCCAGGCCCGGGATCGAGTCGGCTCGGGCTCTCTCGGAAAGAACCAGGTTATCGTTGCGCTGATAGGCGTCGGTTCGCTGCGCGTCCTTCTCCACGCGGATCATGCCCTTCCAGACGATCCGCGACCGATCCCTGAGCCCGCCCTTGTAGAGGAGGTCGCTCGTGGTGTGGGGAGCCCGGTGATCCTGGCGCGTGAAATACGCGAGATGCTGGCGGCCGGAGGTGAACATCACCCCGTTCACCTTGGCGGATGCGCCCGGACCGTCGAGAACGACTTCCTGGTTGACCTTGGCCAGCCGTGAGCCGAATCCGGCGACACTCCAGTCGAGAGATGCATCCCTGGCCACGAAGGCGCGTTCGCGGCTGAAGTGCCAGGTCTGTAAGCCCCAGTTCTGCACATCGACGATCTTCAGGCGAGCGCCTGGGGCCACGAAGATTTCGAGTGCTCCCGCGTGCAGAGCGGGTTCGTCACTCGCGTCGAGCGTGTGTGCCTCTCGAACGAGTGCGGCTTCGGCCCCTTCTTCAACCAGGACGAGCGTGTGGCTAAAGTCAGTCCGGCCGCCGGATAGGCCGATGGTGCTGAGAAACGGCGCTTCGACGCGCACGCCTCGGGGCACGTGGAGAACCGTCCCGCTCGAGCAGAACGCGGTATGAAGCGCGGCGAAGACGTCCTCATTTGCCGTGACCGCGCGGGTTGCAAAATAACGATGGAGGAGCTCTGGGATTTCAAGCACAGCCTGTGCGAGATCCATCAGCCGGGCGCCGCCGGATTCCTGGACGGACTTGCCTGCGAGCGCGCCGTCGTGATGCACCAGTCCCGCGGCCGATTCCTGGGTCGCGTTCGTCTCGCCTCCCGGTGCAGAGAAAGCGTCGAATCGGAACCCGCGAATATCGGTCCGCCGCCATTCGTCATCACTTGAGCTCGGAAGCCCGAGCGCACTGAGGTGCGCGAATGCCTCGCGCCTTCGCTCGAGGAGCCACGCCGGCTCGTTCCGCCCCGCGGCAAATCGCGAAAACACCGCCTCGTCAAACCCCGAGGCCGCTTTCTGAGCAATGTCCATCGATGTAGCCACCTAGCCGACCGAGCCTTCCATCTGAAGCTGAATAAGCTTGTTCATCTCGACCGCGTATTCCATCGGCAGCTCCTTGACGAGCGGCTCGATGAACCCACTCACAATCATGGTCGAGGCCTCGGCCTCCGACAGGCCGCGGCTCATGAGGTAGAAGAGCTGTTCCTCGCCGATCTTGGAGACGCTGGCCTCGTGCCCGATCTTGACGTCGTCCTCGTTGATCTCGATCGACGGATAGGTGTCGGACCGGCTGATCTCATCAAGAATGAGCGCATCGCAGACGACGTTCGATTTCGCCCCGCGGGCGCCATCAGCGATTTTGAGCAAGCCGCGGTAGCTGGCCCGCCCGCCATTCTTGCTGATGCTCTTGGAGATGATTCGCGAGCTGGTGTAAGGCGCGGCGTGCACCACCTTGCCGCCCGCGTCCTGATGCTGGCCCCTGCCCGCGAACGCGATCGAGAGAATCTCGCCTCGCGCCCCCTTGCCGACCATGTAGACGGCGGGGTACTTCATCGTGAGCCGGCTGCCCAGGTTGCCGTCGACCCATTCCATGAGCGCGTCTTCGTGGGCGACCGCACGCTTGGTCACCAGATTGTAGATGTTGTTCGCCCAGTTCTGGATCGTCGTGTAACGGCAGCGGCCATGCTTCTTGACGATGATCTCGACCACCGCCGAGTGCAGGCTCTCGCTCGTGTAAATGGGCGCTGTGCAGCCCTCGACATAGTGAACCGAGGCGCCTTCCTCGACGATGATCAACGTCCGCTCGAACTGGCCCATGTTCTCGGCGTTGATCCGAAAATAGGCCTGCAGCGGGACGTCGACCGAAACACCCTTGGGAATGTAGACAAACGAGCCCCCGCTCCAGACCGCGGAATTCAGCGCGGCGAACTTGTTGTCCTGGATTGGGATGACCGTGCCGAAATACTCCCGAACCAGATCGGGATGCTCGCGCACGGCTGTGTCGGTGTCGACGAAGATCACCCCTTTTTTCTGGAGATCTTCTCGCAGGCTGTGATAAACGACCTCCGATTCATACTGAGCGCCCACGCCGGCCAAAAACTTACGCTCGGCCTCGGGAATGCCCAGTTTATCGAAGGTATTCTTGATGTCCGCGGGCACGTCGTCCCAGCTCTTGCCCTGCCGGTCCGTGGCCTTCATGTAGTAGTGAATGTCATCGAAGTTCAGCGTGGACAGGTCGCCGCCCCAGAGCGGAGTCGCCTTTTGTTGAAAGACCTCGAGGGCCTTGAGGCGGAAGTCCCGCATCCAGGCGGGCTCGTTCTTCATTTCGGAGATCTGGCAGACGACCTCGCGCGAGAGCCCTTTGCCGCTCTTGTAAGCGTAGTTGTCGTCGGAATCGCGAAAGCCGTACTTGTATTCTTCCTTGATGCCGGCCACTTGCAAGTTCAGGTCGGTCGCCATCGTTCGAGTCCTCATTCCATGTTCGTGGGGGTGTTTTCGAGCACTCGCCGCCAGGGAGTTTGGTCAAACCATGGCGTGCGGCTTGGCGGCGGCTTCCAGCTCGTCTTCGGCGCGGGCGGCGTCAGGATGCTTTTCGCGCACCCAGTCGTAGCCCTGACTCTCGAGTGCCTTGACAAGCTCCGGACCGCCTTCCTCGACGATGCGGCCGCCGTAGAGGATGTGCACGAAGCTCGGCTTGATATAGGTCAGAATTCGCTCGTAGTGGGTGATCACGAGCACGCCGGTATGGTTCCGCTCGGCGACGCGATTGACCCCCTCCGAGACGATCCGCACGGCGTCGATGTCGAGGCCGCTGTCGGTTTCGTCAAGAATGGCGAACGCGGGTCGGAGCATCGCAAGCTGGAGGATCTCGGCACGCTTCTTTTCGCCGCCAGAGAAGCCGTCGTTCAGGTACCGGCGGGCGAATTCCTGATCCATGCCGAGCTCGTCCATCTGGTCGCGTAATTCCTTGCGGAACTCGCGCATCGCGATCAAGTCCTCGCCTTCCTTGCGGTCGGGCCGGCGCACGTTGCTCACCGCGTGCCGCAGAAAATTCGCGAGCGTGACGCCGGGAATCACAGTCGGATACTGAAATGCGAGGAATAACCCTGCCTTGGCCCGCTCGTCAGCCTCGAGGCCGACCAGGTCGTGGCCATCAAGCGTGACTGAGCCCTCGGTAATCTCGTAACGAGGATGGCCGGCCAGAGCGTAGCTAAGCGTGCTCTTGCCCGATCCGTTCGGCCCCATGAGCGCGTGGACTTCGCCCTCGCGGAGTGTCAGGTCCACGCCGCGGAGGATCGGCTTGCCCTCGACCGAAACATGCAGATTTTCAATCTTCAGCACTCGACTCATGCGTCACTCGCCTCGGGTCTCGTTCGATCGGATCTCACAAAAACGCGGCTCAAGGGCCGCGAAGAGATTCATTCAAAGCCGGCTGGGCCGGCGGCCGCGGAACTTCCTAGCCCACCGCGGGAATTGGCTTGGCCTGGAAGTCGCAGAAACGGTCGCCGTCCAGTCGGCACTGGCTGATTCGCAGCCCGCGCCCGACGATCTTCTCGAACATCTTCCGCTCGAGAGCACAGATCGCCCGATCGGCTTCCGCAAGTTCAAAGTAAGGGCAAGAATGTTGTCGCAGAATCGGCAGCGCGTCCGCGTCTCGCGCCACCTCAGCCTCGACGCCGCGGCCATGGAGCACATGCGAAAGCTGCACGAGCCGCCCCTGCCACTCCGCGCCCTGGACTTCCTGGCGATAAAGGTCAGCCAGCCGCTCCGTGATTCTCGCAAACAGGAGCCGCCTGAGCCGCCGATCCTCGACCGTGGTCATCATCTCGTCCCAGAGAACCACGGCGAGATCGGCGTAATTTTGCCCCAGACGCCGCTTGGCAAGGTCGCTCGCCTGATACGTGTGCCGCGGCCGGCCGCGTCCACCAGGCAACGCCTCACGCACCACCAGACCGGCGTCGATCAGCCGCGCGAGCCGGTTCCGCACCGCCGTGCCCGTCACTCCCAGCCGATCGACCAGCTCGGCGATCGTCAGCGGGCCGCTCCGGCGCAGGACGTCCAGCAGATTTCGATCCGCCGATTCCGACATCGCCCCACTTCCTGTACATCTCAGTGCGGCCTAGATCCTCTCCAGTTGCTGGCACTATTCTAAATCGACACCCTCCACCCGCAAGACCCCGCCCCGGATTTTTGACACGTTTTTTTGTGAAAAATCCCCGCCGCGAAGCGAAACCTGTGTATCGGTCTTATCTTGCGCCTGGCGGTCATCTGCTCATCCCTTTGGTACCGGAGTGCTTGCTCAGGGCGTGCGACCGCCCTAGGATTGGGGGCTGATTCCAGATCGCAGGGGGAGTGCATGCACGAGGTTTATGACAATCCGTTGGTCGCGCGTTATGCGAGCGCGAGCATGGCCAGGCTTTGGTCAGCCCAGGTTAAGTTCTCAACCTGGCGCAGACTCTGGATCGCACTCGCGGAGGCCGAGCGCACGCTCGGTCTTGAGATCACAGCCGAGCAGATCGCGGCCATGAAGGCGAACGTGGACAACATCGATTTCGTGGCGGCAGACGCATACGAGAAGCGATTTCGCCACGATGTCATGGCCCACATTCACGCCTTTGGCGACATGGCGCCTGAAGCCAGGCCGATCATTCACCTGGGGGCGACAAGCTGCTACGTCACCGACAACACTGACCTCATCTTGATCCGCCAGGCGCTTGAGTTCGTCCGCGACAAGGTGGTCGCCGTGATCGACGCCTTCGGCCGCTTCGCCACGCAATGGAAGGCGCTCCCCTGCCTCGGCTACACCCACTTCCAGCCAGCCCAGCTTGTCACAGTGGGCAAGCGCGCAACCCTGTGGTGTCACGAGTTGATTCTGGATCTGGGAGAGATCGAGCATCGGCTGGCCGGCCTGCGGTTTCTGGGAGTGAAGGGAACAACCGGCACGCAGGCGAGCTTTCTTGCCTTGTTCAAGGGAGATCACGCCCGGGTCGAGGCCCTCGATCGCCTGGTGGCGCAGGCATTCGGCTTTGAGCAGGTTTATCGGGTGTCGGGTCAGACTTACTCACGGAAGGTGGATAGCCAGGTTGTCGGGGCCCTGGCGGGGATCGCAGAAAGCGCCCATCGCTTCGGCATGGATTTACGCCTGCTGGCGCATGAGCGCGAGCTCGAGGAGCCGTTCGAGGCCGAGCAAATCGGCTCCTCGGCGATGCCCTACAAGCGGAATCCAATGCGCGCGGAACGGATGTGCTCGCTCGGCCGGTTCGTCCAGGCGCTGCCGGCGGCCGCAGCGCAAACCGCGGCATGTCAGTGGCTCGAGCGCACGCTCGATGATAGCGCGATTCGCAGGCTTGTCATCCCGCAGGCATTCCTGGCCGTGGACGCGATTCTCAACCTCTACCTGAGCGTCGTGCCGGGGCTCGTGGTCAATGCGGCGGTCACCGCCAGGCGCGTTCACGAGGAACTTCCATTCATGGCCACCGAGAACCTGCTCATGGCAGCCGTCTCCGCGGGCGGAGACCGCCAGGATCTGCACGCGCGCATTCGCGAGCATTCCCTCGCGGCTTCGAGCGCACTCAAAGCCGGCGCCACGCGGAACGACTTGCTCGAGCGCATCGGCTCCGATCCGCTGTTCCCCAGGCTGGATTGGGAGTCGATTCTCGACCCGACACGTTACGTCGGCCGATCCGCACAGCAGGTGGACGACTTTGTGAAAGCCGAGGTTGAGCCCATCCGCGATCGCTACAGGGCCCAAGTCTCGCGCCGCCTGGAAGACGAAGTGCGCGTCTAGGCGGCGACGATCCTGCAACCGGTCCTAGACGCGAGACGTCTGGTGCTGGCGGGCCTTGCGCAAACGCTTGAGCTCTTCCCGGCGCCGCCGCTCGCTGGGCTTCTCGTAATAAGCCTTGCGACGCATCTCCTTGCGAAGTCCGCTCCGCTCGCACAACTTGCGGAAGCGGCGTACGGCTTCCTGGATCGATTCGCCGGCACGAACTCTAAGCTTCACCACAGGCCAGGTCTCCTCAAGACTTGGAAATGAACGCCATCATCCGACGCCCGATCGCTCACGCCGATTTCCCCTCAGGCGCGGCGACTGTACCCACTATTGTGCACCGCCAGCGATTCTCAGACGCCGAATTCGCCCCGCTCGTTTCAAGCCTCGAGGGGACGATCGAATCGGATGACGGCAACAACCCCTGCATGGCGGGAAGTTACAATCATAATCGTCCAGAAGTCACATTGCCAAGATCGCGGCTTGTTTTTTCGAGACGATTGGATCAAATTCATGGACTCATCGGACTCCATGCAGCCCCCCCGCCGAACCTTTACAAACCAGGATGACCAGGCAAAGCGCGGCGGCTTTCCAGGTCTTGAAAGAGAATCTTGAGCAAGCGGGCTTGCGTCCCGATACTGGAGCCGTTAGTATTATCCGTTCGTTTGCGTGACTGGCGGGTTCGCGGTGCCGTTTGAGCCCGGCCTTGGTTCAGTGGTTGCCGGTAGAGGATAGGCGGCGGGTCATGAAAGTGCGATCGAGCGTCAAACGCATTTGCGATCATTGCAAGCTCGTGCGGCGGCATGGCAAGCTCTATGTCATCTGCACCAATCCGCGGCATAAGCAAAGGCAAGGTTAAGAGTTACGCCGCGCCGGGGGGTTTCCCGGCGTGCGTTCTGATGGGTCCATAGCTCGGGGAGTCTGGTTGGATGCCTCGTATTCTTGGCGTGGATATTCCCAACGATAAGCAGACGAGATTCTCGCTCTGCTACATTTACGGGATCGGTCCCTACCTGGCGGGCCGGCTCTGCGAACAGGCGGGAATTGACCCGATCAAGAAGGCTCGCGAACTGACAGAGGACGACCTGGCGAAGCTGGCGTCGCTCCTTGACAATGAGTACGTGGTGGAAGGTCAGCTTCGCCGTCAGGTGCAACAGAGCATTGCTCGGCTGCGTGACATCGGCTGCTACCGCGGCCTCCGGCATCGCAAGGGATTGCCGGTGCGCGGGCAGCGAACCCGGACGAACGCTCGTACCCGCAAGGGACCGCGGAAGACGGTCGCGGGCAAGAAGGGCGTCAAGGAACTCCGTTAACGAGCGGCGGTCATCCGCCCGCGGCTCCCCGGTCACTTGATCACGCTGCGAGAAGCGTGGCGAGGACGCCGGGGATGAGTTTTTGGTATCATCCTGATCCGCCCTTTCTCTGCCGGCCTCCGGCCCGAAACGGCGCAGCACAGCAAACAAGAGACCTTACACACGTACCCATGCTGTGGCGACTCGCTCGGCATGGGGGCGATTCTGGACGAATTCGAGGAGCGAGCGATCCGTGGCCAAGGCCAAGAAGCGTAAGACGCGACGCAATGTGAGCCGAGCCGTCGTGCATATCAAGGCGACCTTCAACAACACAACGGTCACGATCACGGATCCAAACGGCGATGCCCTTTGCTGGGCATCGTCGGGGACGGTTGGCTTCAAGGGAAGCCGCAAAAGCACGCCATTCGCGGCCCAGCGCGCAGCGGAAACCGCCGCCGCCTCGGCCACGAAGTACGGCGTCAAGGAAGTCGAAGTCAAGGTGAAGGGTCCGGGGTCAGGCCGTGAAAGCGCGATTACAGCGATTCAGGCATCCGGCCTTCTGATCAAGACCATCGAGGATGTCACTCCACTGCCGCACAACGGCTGCCGTCCGCCCAAAAAGCGCAGAGTGTAATTCAGCACTGGCGAACGGGCCAGGCCCTGGTCGAGTGGCGGGATGGGTCTTCCCATTTCGAACGAGCAGGGCGTAGCTCCTTCAGCCAGCGAACGAAACCAGAACGTTCGAGGATTTCGGAGGGTCGGCAGCGACCCCATCCTTCCAGGTAGGTCGTCAAGCGATCGAGGATCTTGGATTCGCCATGGGACGTCATATCGGTCCAGTCTGCCGGCTCTGTCGCCGTGAAGGCCAAAAGCTCTTCCTGAAGGGGGCTCGATGCGAGTCGCCCAAGTGCGCCATTTCACGCCGTGAGGGCGTGCCTGGCATGCACGTTTTCCGCCGCGGCAAGGCGAGTGAGTACGCCGTCCGCCTGCGTGAAAAGCAGAAGGTCAAGCGATACTACGGCATCTTCGAGCGGCAGTTCCGCAAGTACTATCAGGAGGCCAGCCGCCGCCCGGGGAACACGGGCAACGCGCTCATGTCGCTCCTCGAACGCCGCCTCGACAACGTGGTCGCTCGCCTCGGTTTCGGCATCAGCCGCCCGCAGGCCCGCCAGCTCATCACCCACGGCCACATCCTGGTCAACGGACGCAAGCTCGACATCCCGAGCTATCTGGTACGCCCAGGTGACCAGATTCAGGTCAAAAATCGCGAGCACTCGCGAAAAATCACCGCAGATGCGCTCGCGGTGGGTGGTCCCAGGGTACCCGATTGGCTTGATCGGATGAGTGTTGACCCGCCCGAAGGGCGCGTGACCCGCTTGCCGGCCGTCGACGACGTTGGTCTGCCGGTCATTCCCCAGTTGATCATTGAGTTGCTCAGCCGCTAGACCGCGTTCCAGCGCACCAGGTATGTCAGAGGGAGATCGTCATGCGGATTCGTTGGCGCGGCCTTGAACTGCCGAGCAAGGTCATTTGTAATCGCGAGACGCTCAGTGACACGTTCGGCGAGTTCCACGTCGAGCCCTTCGAGCGCGGGTTCGGCCACACGGTCGGCAACAGCTTGCGACGGATCCTGCTCTCCAGCCTCGAGGGGAGTGCTGTCACCCGTATCAAAATTCTGGGTGTCCAGCACGAATTCTCGTCGATCCCGGGCATGATCGATGACATCACCGACCTCGTGCTCAACATCAAGCTGCTCGTTGTGAAGAATCATTCGGAGTCGCCCAAGACGATCCGAATCGATCGTGATCGCCGCGGCGTGGTGACGGCGGCCGACATCCTGCACGATGAATCGGTCGAAGTCATCAACCCTGATCACATCCTTTGCACGCTCACCGAGGATGTCCCCTTTCACCTCGAGATGACCGTCGAAAATAACCGCGGCTACCGCACCGCGGCCGAAGGCCATGCCGAGGAACCCGAGATCGGCGTGATCCCCATCGACGCCAGCTTCAGTCCGGTCCAGCGCGTCGAATACCATGTCGAGAACACCCGGGTGGGGCAGCGGACCAATTACGATAAGCTCATTGTGAGAATCTGGACGACCGGTGTGATCGGGCCGGAGATGGCGCTCGTCGAAGCGGCCAAAATTCTCCGCAAGCATCTGAACCCGTTCGTGCAGTACAATGAGCCTGGCCCGGGCCTGCCTGCCGAAGCCGGGGGCGGCGATTCCAGCCAGCACATGCCGCTCGACGCCGAGCTCGAGCGCAAGCTTGACATGAGCCTGGCCGAGCTTGAGCTCTCCGTCCGCGCCACCAACTGTCTCGAGAGCGAGGGCATCACCACTGTTCGGCATCTGGTGAGCAAGAGCCGGGATCAGCTTCTCGGTGTGCGCAACTTTGGCGACACGACTCTCAAGGAAGTCGAGGCCAAGCTCCACGAAATCGGTCTCGACCTGGGCATGAACGTCGCCGCCAAACGGTGACGCGGAAGCCCCATTCGAATTCCTTTTAACTATTCAGAAGACCCATGCGACATCTCAAAGCCGGCCGTAAATTCAAGCGATCGCCTTCGCACCGCCAGATGCTCCTGCGCAACCTGGCCACGGCCCTGCTCGAACACGGCAAGATTCAAACGACCCTGGCCAAGGCCAAGGAAGTGCAGCCGTACGCCGAGAAGCTGATCACACTCGCGAAGGACGGCTGGGATCTCGACCACTTTCGCCGCACTCTTGCCGTCCTGACGAGCAAGAAGGTGGCCTACAAGCTTTTTCACGAGATTGGTCCCCAGTTCAAGGGCCGCACGGGCGGTTACACGCGAATCTACAAACTTGCCAAGGTTCGCCAGGGAGATGCCGCCCCCATGGCGGTGATTTCGCTCCTCGGCAAGGATGAGGCGATCAAGGCTCCAGCCAAGCCCACCGTCGTCGCACCGGCCACGACTTCCTGAGCGCGAAGGGGCGCCTGCCCTGGCGCCCTTTTGTGTTTCAATCGCCTGGGATTTCCCCTGGTCCTGAGGTCGGAAGAATCCCCGTGACCACGCAGTCGCACGATTCAGGCTGTGTATTCTGCCGCATCATACGGGGTGAAATTCCCGCGCTTAAGGTTCTCGAGACCGAGCACGCCGTCGCGTTTCTGGACATTAACCCGATCAACGTCGGCCACGTGCTGCTGGTGCCCAGAGTGCACCACGCCAATCTCACGGAACTCCCCGAGGTCGACGCGGCTCGGGTGGGTGCGCTCTTGCCAGCGCTGGTGCGTGCGGTGTGCTCGGTGGTAAAGGCCGAGGCGTTCAACGTTGTGATCAACAACGGCACGCTCGCGGGTCAGACGGTTTTTCATGGCCACTGGCACATCATCCCGCGATTTGCCGGAGATCCAGTGCACTGGCCCTGGCCGCATGGGCAGAAGCAAACGCAGGAAGCGCTTTCCCAGATCCAGGCGGACCTCCGCGAGGCACTCGCCCCCGCTGCCGCGAACGATTGACCACCGGTGCCCGGCCGCGGCACTCCGCCAGGGCTCTGGGGCGAGCTGGACCCTACCCCCGAGGACCGAGCGCAGAGTGTCATCGCAGAAAACAGCCGGTGGAATCAGACCGGCTTATTTCTTCGCCGGCGTTTCGCTCCGGGTGTAGGCGAGCGTGAGCAGAGCATAGGCAGTGACGAGGTTCGGCTCGCCCTCGAGGAAGCGGTCGGCCTTGTTGACCCACTCGCCACGCGCTCCCTGCCGTTTGCCGAGCGCTGCCACGAGTTCCGCACGCCAGTTGTGCGCAACGCCGGACGCATCCTTGAAATGAGTATCGCCCAGCACAGCCATGGTCTTGGCGAAGGTGTGATAGTAGTAGTAAAGCCCTTGCTGGCCCAGCCCCGGGTTCTCGTCCAGCGAGTAGTGTTTGGCGATGTAAGTCATGGCGGCCTTCACACGAGGGTCGTCACGACTCAGACCGGCGTAAATCATGCTTTTGAGTCCGGCGTAAGTCATGCTGGCATAAGAGCGCAGGCCGCCATTTGCCTCATTACCGGCCATGCTCTGGCCGTCGCTCGCCGCGGTGTATACAAATCCGCCGTCGTTCACCTTGCCAGCCCAGGCCTGGTCGTTGAATTCACTCTTCAGATTCTGGCAGCGTGAGACGAAGACGAGCGCTTTCTTGAGGTTGGGATCGTCGGCCGGCAAGCCGCTTGATCGCAGTGCCTCGATGAAAAACGCGGTGTTGGAAAGGTCAGGGCGGCTGTTGGAGCCGCCATAGCCTGCGCCTCCGTAGAAGGAATCGTCGCGGGATTTCCCCTCGCTTTCATCCCATTGCATGGATTTGAGAAACGCCTGGGCCTGCTTGACCACCCGGTCGTAGCGGCCATCGCGATTCGCCTCGTTGAAAGCCACGAGTGCGAGCGACGTTGCATAATTCGCGTGCCTGGCCTCCGAGATGCCCCCCTTGGCACCGATCTGGCTTTCCAGGTAGTCGAGTGCCCTGGTGATGACGGGATCGCCGGGCACAACCTGGCCGGAGCGCAAAAGCCCTGTGACGACGAGCGCGGTGATGCCTGGCTCGCGTTCGGTCGACCAGCCCCCCTTGGCGTCCTGGCGAGGACGCAGAAACGCAATGCCTCGCGCCATGAGCTCGGCGGCTTTGCGGTCATCGTCATCGGGAAAGCCGTAGGCGCGAGGCGCAAGAGACTGCGCCGAGTCGAGGCCGGCGAGCATTCCCACGAATCCAGCGCTCCGTTGCAGAAACCGGCGGCGAGACGTCGGAGTCCATGTCATGGTACGATCCCCACTGGTGCGATTCGTCGGGTCCAGGCGGCCTCAGCAATTCCGGGGCGACTCTGGATTATAACAGGAGAGTCGAGCTCGGAAGTGTGCGGCCGTCATCAGGGAGATTGATCATGGCGATTCGGGGTCGGGCGGCTTGGTCAGTGGCGGCGTTTGTTCTGGCAACGGCGTGGGCAGCGGCCGCGCAGAGCGAGATTCCGCTCAAAGTTGCGAGCAACGCTCGGCTGGATGTGGTCGTGGACAAGAAGGCGGGAACGCTGGATTCAGGAAGCATTGTTGCGGGCCGGGGAACCATCGAGCGCCGCAACTGGGTCGGCGAGGAGGAAAAGGATCGCGGTTACACGGTTCAGTTTCCTGTCACTCGGCTCGGCTGGCGGGCGCTCACGATCCAGATGATGCCCGCGCATGACGGCCAGCTCACGATCTCGCTCATGGGTCCTTACGAGGTCGCTTCGCCCGGCCAGATTTACCGCCAGGAGCTGGACTGGGATGGAGTCAAGATCACGGGCGCGACGATCAGCGGGGGCGATTTTGAAACGGACGCCGCGGGCTGGCGCGGTCTCGAGCGAGCCCGTGTGGCAGGATCGAGCGAGCTGCCCGCGTTTGAGGGGAAATCCTTCGCGCGGACGTGGCACAACGAGCCGGTGGTCGCTGAGATCGCCGTCAAGGGTGGAGCGCTCGTAACCATCGAACTCCACGCGCGGGCGACGACTCCCGCCGGATACCAGGAAATGCCCCGGATTCTGGATCGCAATTCGCCCGCCTTTCGCGCGCTTGCGCACTTCCGCCACGGGGCGAACCTGGGCAATGGGCTCGAAGTGCCCCCCGGCCAGACCTGGGGCGAACATTACACGCCGGCCGATATCAAACACATCGGCGAAGAGGGCTTCGATCACATCCGGATCCCGATCGGATGGCACCACTACACCGGCCCCGGGCCGGAGTTTCGGATCGAGCCGGATTTCTTCGCCAGGGTCGATGAGCTCGTGACCGCCGGCCTCCGCCAGAAGCTCGGCGTTCTCATCAACATTCACCACTTCGATGATTTTACCACCGATCCCGCGAAGCAGCGCGACAAGTTTGTGGCGATCTGGTCGCAGATTGCCGCCCACTACGCGAAGGCCCCGGGCACGCTGGCGTTCGAGCTTTTGAACGAGCCCAAGGACGCCGCCACCACGGCGGTGATGAATGATGTGATACCCATCGCGCTGGCGGCGATTCGCAAGATCGATCCCGGCCGGACCGTGTTCGTGGGGCCTGGGCGTTGGAACAGTATTTCTGAGCTCCCCAGCCTGCGCTTGCCCGCGGACGACAACCTGATCGTCACCGTGCACAATTACGATCCTTTCTACTTCACGCATCAGGGGGCGACCTGGGCGGGAGATGATGTCAAGGCGCTCTCAGGTGTGCATTTTCCAGGTCCGCCAGCCACACCGCTCGTCATCGACGAGAAGCAAAAGCCAGGCCGCGGCGTGCTGGCCTGGGTCCAGGCCTATAACACACAGCCCGCGGCCAGGAATCCATGCGGGCCAATGGCATTCGAGGGGTTGTTCGAGCAGGCGAAGGAATGGTCGGAATACTACGGACGGCCAATCCACCTGGGCGAATTTGGGGCCTTCACGGCGGCCGATCCGCAATCGCGTGCGAATTACTATCGCGCGGCTCGGGAGGCGGCTGAGAAGGCAGGCTTTGGCTGGGCGATCTGGGACTGGAAGGCTGGATTCCGCTACTGGAACGCACAGGAAGGCCACGCCGAACCGGGGCTCAAGGACGCATTGCTAGGGCCAACGACGCGCCCCTGATCTGAGAATCTCACGGCAGGCGCGCGATCGCGCGAAAGGGACCGATTTCATGTCCGAGCTACCAACCGATCCGGCGAGTCGCGCCGGCCGCAGGCTCAATCGCCTGGCCGGCGAGACGAGCCCGTATCTTTTGCAGCACGCGGCAAATCCCGTCGACTGGTATCCCTGGGGCGAGGAGGCCATTGCGCAGGCTCGTGCGCTCAATCGGCCGATCTTTCTTTCCATCGGCTATTCGGCGTGCCACTGGTGCCATGTGATGGAGCGCGAGAGCTTTGAATCGCCGGCGATCGCCGCGCTCATGAATGAGCACTTCATCAACATCAAGGTGGACCGCGAAGAGCGCCCGGATCTCGACCAGATTTACATGTCGGCGGTGACCGCGATGACCGGCCACGGCGGTTGGCCGATGTCGGTGTTTCTCACACCGGACCTCGAGCCGTTCTTCGGCGGGACCTATTTTCCGCCGCGGGATTCGCGGGGCATACCGGGTTTTCCCCGTGTGCTTGAAGGCGTCGATCGTGCCTGGCGCGAGCGGCGGGAGGAGATTCTCGAGTCGGCCCGGGCAATGACGGAGCAGCTCCGTTCACTGTCACGCGCGCCTGGATCTCCGGGCAAGCTCGATCCCGCATGGGTCACCGCGGCGGCCCGAGTGCTTTTGCGCGTGCTCGATCCAGTTCACGGCGGGTTCGGCCGGGCGCCCAAGTTCCCGCACCCGATGGATCTGCGCGTGCTGCTGCGCGCATACGCCCGCGGCCAGCAGCCGGCGTTTCTGAACGCGGTGACCCTTACGCTCGACAAGATGTCCCAGGGCGGAATCCACGACCACCTGGGGGGCGGATTCGCCCGCTACTCGACCGACGAGCGCTGGCTGGTCCCGCACTTCGAGAAGATGCTCTACGACAACGCGCTACTGGCCTCGACGTACCTGGAGGCCTACCAGGCGACACGGCAGCCGCGGTTCGCCGCAATCGCGCGTTCGACCCTCGATTACCTGCTCGGGCGCATGCGCAGTCCCGAGGGTGCGTTCCACGCCACCGAGGATGCCGACAGCGAAGGGGTGGAGGGTAAGTTCTACGTCTGGTCCGCGGATGAGGTGCGGAGCGTTCTTGGCCCGGCCGCCGCGGCGACGTTCTGCCAGGTCTACGACGTGAGCGAGCGAGGCAACTGGGAAGAGGCCAATATCCTCAACCTGCCGCGCTCGATCGATGAGGTGGCGCGCGACCTGGGCCGTGATCCAGAGACGCTTGCGCTCGAGCTTTTGGAGAGCCGGCGCAAGTTGCTCGCCCACCGCGAGAGGCGCATTCCCCCAGAGCTTGATGCCAAGATCCTGGCATCGTGGAATGGGCTCGCGATCGCGGCCTTCGCGGAGTCCGGGCGCATCCTGGGGAATCTGGGCGACCTCGAGGCCGCGCGCGCCGCGGCCGACTTCATCCTCACGCGGATGCGCCAGCCCGACGGCCGGCTGTGGCATGCCTACAAGGACGGCAGGGCACGGTTCAACGCGTGCCTGGACGATTATGCGTGTGTGATCGACGGCCTGGCCCGCCTTTTTGAATCCACCGGCGAGGCGCGTCTGCTCGAGCAGGCCAGGGCGCTTGCCGAGATCATGATCCGCGAGTTCGAGGACGAGCGCAACGGAGGCTTTTTCTACACGCCGGTTTCGCACGAGAATTTGATCGCGCGGCCCAAGGACGTGCACGACAACGCCACGCCCTCCGGCAATGGCATGGCCGCGACAGCGCTTGCACGGCTCGGCCGGCTGCTGGCGCACGACTCCTTCACGCGTACGGCGAAGCGCGCGCTCGAGGCCGTCGCCCACGTGCTCGAACACGAGCCGACCGCGGCAGGCCAAAGCCTGATCGCGCTGGATTTTCTGGAGGGTGAAGGGCTCGATCTGGCCGTCGTCGCCGGTTCCGACGCGGCCGAGTTTCACGGGGCGCTCGAGAAGATCGCACGCAGGTTCATGCCTGGCCGTGTGGTGGTTCCTCGCCCAGGAGGCGCGAGCGACCAGGCTTCTCCGCTGCTGGCGGAGCGTCCCGCTCGGGGCGATCGCGTGACGACGTACCTTTGCAAGGGGTCGACATGCGGCCCGCCGGTTGTCGGCCTGGACGAGCTCGAGGCCGCCCTGCCCTGATTTCTGCCGTGCCCGGATAGGGAGTGCCCAGTGCCGATGACAAGACGCTTCGCAATTGTGCTGTCGGCTGTGATCGTGGCAGCGGTGACGATGTCGCTCCGCCGCTGCGAGGTTGAAGCCAGCATCTGGCCGACGTTCGTCCAGCCCAGCGACGGCGGGGTCTTCGTGGTGAAGCCCTATCTTCAGCTTGGCAATCCCCCCGCGCACCGCGCGACGCGGGAATTATCGGTGTTATGGCAGACGCCCGACCTGGATGCGGAATGGCGCGTGGAGCTCCGGATCAAACGGGACGAGCCCTGGCAGGCGGCCGGCGCGGTGGAATTCAACCGCGTGGACATGGTGGGGATTCCACGCCACCGCGTGTACCGGGCACGGCTCGACCTGGCAACCTGCGAGGGGGACTTCGAGTACCAGATCAAGCGCCAGGGCGAGCTGGTTTTCAACTCGAATGCAACCGCTCCGCGCGCCCCGGGATCCCCCTATCGATTCATCGCCTTCGGTGACAGCGGCGTTGGCTCCAAACCTCAGAAAGCGATCGCAATTCGAGCCCTCGCCGCACACCCCGATTTCGTGCTCATCACAGGCGATATCGTCTATGGTCGGGGCTTGATCGCGGAGTACATGCGCAACTTCTGGCCGGTCTATAACGCCGACCGTGTTGATCTCATGCAGGGCGCCCCGCTCCTGCGGTCCACGCTGGTCTTCGCCGCGCCCGGAAATCACGACATCGCGGGCAGAGACCTCTCGAAAACTCCGGACGGACTGGCCTACTACCTCTACTGGGATCAGCCACGCAATGGATCGCAAGGTCCCTGGCGCACACCCCTTCTCGGAACCGACGAGCAAAAGCGCCGATTCATCGACTCGACCGCGGGACGCTACCCCGGCATGGCGTGCTTCTCGTTTGATTACGCCAATAGCCACTGGACGATCCTCGATTCCGACCCAAACGTCGACTGGGAGGATCCCCGCGTCCGACAGTGGCTCATCCAGGATCTCGCGGCAGCCCAAAACGCGACCTGGAAGTTCGTGGCCTTCCATCACCCCGGATTCAATTCTTCCAGGGCTCACTTTGACGACCAGCGCATGCGCGCCATCGCGGACGTGCTCGAAAACGCAGGCGTCGACCTGGTCTTCAACGGCCATGTGCATAATTATCAACGCACTTATCCACTCCGTTACAGGACAGGGCCGGAAGGGAAGCCGACCTCAAAAGGAACCTGGACGCTCGATCGCAACTTCGACGGCGAGCAGCGAACCGTGGCCGACGGCGTGATCTATCTGGTGACCGGGGCTGGCGGCAACCATCTCTATGATCCGGAACAAGAAGACAACCCTGGGACGTGGCAGAGCTTTACGCAAAAGTTCATTTCAAAGACGTTTTCGTTTACCGAGGTCGAGGTCACGGGTTCGAAGCTTGTCTGCCGCCAGATTGATGCCGGCGGCGGCGAGCTCGATCGTTTTACGCTCTCCAGGTCACCCAGGAGCAGCGGCGGCTAGGGGATGCCTCAAACCTTCTCGCAAGCGAACCAGCCTCTTGCAAAAGTGCGGGAATGGTGGAAGGATCAGGAGATACGTCAATTCCTGGTTGGCGTGGAGAGCCGTTCCATCCAGAACGCAAGGCAGCGGAGAGCGGGGACGATGGCCGAAACCGGCGAACCGCAAATTGTGGAATGTCCCGAGTGCGCCGCCAGCTTGAAAGTCAAGCCGGCAAAACTTGGCAAACTCATCAGTTGCGCCCGATGCGGCCATCGCTTCACGGCTCATCCGCCACTGTTGCTCGACGAGAGCTCAGGCGATTACACCGCACCGCCGGTTTCGAAGCCGAGCCAGCCTGATCGCATCCTGATCAACTGCCCGGAGTGTCAGTCTGAGCTAAGCGTGCGGGTTGTCTATATTGGCCAGCACGTGCGGTGCCGGGGCTGTAGCCACAAATTCGTGGTTCCTCAGCCGCCCGTCACAGGCTCCCGCTCCTCTTTCGACTCATCATGGAGCCAGACACGCGAGCCAGATGCACTCGATATTCTGGCGAGGCTCTCCAGCCGCACCGAGCTGCCGGACGATCTCAAAACGACCCACGACGAGCTTCAGACGAAACACGATCGTGTTGTCGGGGAGCATGAGTCGCTCCAGGCGGCGTACGGTCTTTTGCAGGTGGAGCACGGGCGTCTTAGTGCGAATCACGCCGAGCTGCAAACGACGCACGAAGCCCTGATGGGCGATCATCAGCGGCTGCTGGACGAGCGAACGGAGCTTGGTGAGCGCTACGAGGCGCTGGAGATTCAGCACGCGTCGACGCAGGCGTCACTCGCGGAGCTCGAGCGTGCCCAGCGCGAGCTCGAGGCCTCGCATGCCCGGGTCGACGCCGAGCTGGAGCGCTTGTGCTCGGAGCTTGAGCGGCTCGAGGCGGCGTATTCGGAGTGCGGGCTGGAGCGTGACGCCGCGATTTCCGAGCGCGACCAGCTCGCGGGCGAGCTTGCGCAGGCCAGGGCGCAAATCGACGGACTTGTACTCGCTCGCGCGCAGGAAGAGGCGTCGGCGGGCGAGCTCCGCAATGCACTCGAAGCCAGTCTTGCGGCTGCTGAGGAAGAGGGGCAGTCCACCCAGGCGCGGATTCAGGCGCAGGAAGCCAGGATGCTGCAATTGACGACCGAGCTCGAGCAGTGCCGCGCCTCGGCCGCGCAATCAGACCACCCGGTGGACCCCGCGCTCGAATATGAGTACGAGACGTGCATCGCCGAGCTCCGTAAACAGCTTGACGTCGCCGCGCGGCGAATTGCCTCGCTTGAACGCTCCAATCACGAGATGGTCGGCGTCCTTGGCAGCATGGGCGTGGGACCAATTCGCCCGCTCAACCGCATGCAACCCGCCCGGGAGCAGGGACGTAGCGAGACCCAGGGCTCGGTCACTGGGAGTTGAAGTCCCGCCGCTCCATGTTGCTAAACGGTACGCGAACAGGGCCCTTCTTCTTTTTCCCGACCTTGGGGAAAGGCTCAGGCGCTTCGATTCGCGTGGGCCGCACTCCCGTGCGCTGATCGATCGTCGAAATCGTGCTGCCGTCGATGAAGTGTGCTCCGCCCGTCTTGGGATTCAGTTGAACGGCACGTACCGTTTCGGGTGGCGCAGGTTGACCGACGGCATACTGCTGGGCATACACCACGCCACGACCGTTCTCGCCGTAGGCGTAGATCAAATCCTTGTATGAATCGTAAGTAATCACATCCGCCTGCATGGTCTTGTCCTGGCTCCAGACGTAGGCATTGTCCCACGCCTTGAGATAGTTGCGCGACGGAGTCGACCTGGGGGAGCCAGGCGGCGGCGGCTCTGTGATCACGCGGAGCGTTTGCCCTGTGAGGAAGAATCCATCCTTGGGGAGCTTATCTGGCTTAAGGAACGTGTGCACGTCGGGCACCTTCGCGCGCACGGTTTCAACGTAGCCGAAGAATTCCGCCCAGCGCGTTTCGGTTACGTCGGTCGACTTGCCCACGCCAAACCGCCCGCGCATGCCGGTCATAAATTTGATCTGGGTGAGCACGAGCGGGGGCAGCTCGTCGCTCTTCGATTTCTTCCCCTTCCTGGCCTTTTCTCGCCCTGAGCTCTCTGGCGCGTTGGCCGCGGGCTTACTTGCATTGCGTGAGGCGCTCGGTTTTTCACCTGGGTTTGCGCTCCCGTCCTGCATCGCGGCATCTTGCCCGCTCGAGCGGTCGTACAGGTGCACGTAGCCCTTGCCCGGAACGTAGAATTCGCCCGTGCGCTTGTCGTATCGCAAGTAATCGCCCTGAATCATCTGACGCTCGAGTTCGACCGGGCGCACGGGGTCAACCTTGCGGTTGATGGCCACCGCCTTCTGGAAGCATTCCACCAGCGCGAGCTCAGGCTTGGGCCTGGATTCGTCCTCGGCCTGCTCATCCTCCGCCGACTTTGAAGTCGCCTGTGCGAGCGCACCAAGGTGCGCGAGCGGAACCTCACGATCGGTGTAGGTGATCATGTGGTCCTCGCACTGAATCAGCCCGTCTTCCATGTCGGCCCGTACTTTGCCGTAGAAGATCGCCCTGGCGCAGGGATTTCCGTCAGGATCGCGGGAGCGCCCGAAGAACTCCATTTTCTTGGTCCAGGTGATGGAATAGGGCGCCTTTTGAGACAGCGGCTTGCCTGCGCGGGTTCTGGGCTTGGGAGCGGGTTTGGGCTCTGATTCTGCGCCGGCGGCGGTTGCGGTGGAATTTGCGCCGGCGGGCGGCGCGGTCGTGCGAGTCTGATCGTGAGCGGCCGCGCCGCCGTCGCTCGCCGCGGAGGTCGTGCGCACAATGCGCCCGCTCGCGTCGACCTCGGGCTGCGTCTCCGACTCGCCTTCCTCCTCGGGTTTCTTGTCACTGAGGAAGTTGCGATCGGCGAGCTGGGTCGACGTTCCCGGTCCATCGACATACACCCGATCCGCGGCCTGGTCGACGCGAATCAGCTCCCCCTTGATTGAACGATCCTCGTTGACAACCCAGGCGAGCGGGAGCGGGCCTGGCCGCGGCGGCTCCTCGGTCGGGTCGCGATGATAGATGTGCGTGATCGCCCGCCCTGGTCCAGGGTTTTCCAGATACATGGCCTCGCCGTAAGCCTCATCGGCCTGGCTCTTGCCGGGCGCGGGATCTTGATGCACGGCCACCGAGCCGAAGAGCCAGACCTTGCGGATCTCGGAACGCGATCCCAGTCCTCCCGGCTTGGAAGGCTGGGGCTTCACGGCAGGCGTGACACCAGCCGGATTCTGCGCCGCAAGCGCGACACTGGCGGAATCTTCCTGAGGCTGCGAGGCCGCCGCTGTGTCTTTCGGTTTTGGTTTTTCCGGCAGCAGGGCGACGCGAGCCCAGATGCGATCAGCCGAACCGACCATGGCCCGGCTGGCCTGTTCAGGCTGGGACGCCGCGGATGCGGGAGTCTCCTCGGGCGCAGGGTTCTCGGCGGGCGCCGGGGTCGCGGGCGCTGTGGACGCAACCACGGGCTGGGCCGCGGGCGCTGCCACAGGCGCGGGATCTTCCACGAATTCCGCGTCAAGCCGCTGCCGCGCTGTCATCACACGCGCAGGCGCTTGCAAATGCGCATCGCGATACGCCAGCAATCGATCGATCCGAAATCCGCCGCCGCCAAGCCCCAGGCTCCCAGGCGGGTTTGCACCCTCGCCCCGCGGCTCTGGCGATTTCACCCCGCCAGCAACGGAAGTCCCCTCCGGCTTCGTGCTCGGATTCGCCTGAGCCAGACGCGCATCCGGGCTCGACTCAACCCGGGGTTTGGGCTTTAGCCAGATGCGCAAGAGACGGCCAGAATCGAGCCGGGTCTCTTGCAGCTTGTCGATGAAAGCAGGACGCGTGCCGGTGAGATCAACGATCTTCTGGACAATCCGTCCCGCGTCGTCGACTTCGTTCAGCACCACCAGTTTGTCTTGCCACACGGCGATTCGATCGACCGGTTGATCGCGGTCGGGCCTGGTCTCGAGCCGGCCGGGCCCATGCGCAACGACGTCCGCGGAATCAAGGCCCGAGCCGTCATCGAAGAGTGTGGCGTCGATCGTCCAGACATGCGTGACCGCGGTAACCTTGTCTGAGTCGGGCGCGTAATCCAGTTTCTCGAGTTCAAGCGGCCGGGTGAGATCGCCCCGGAAATAGGTTTCATCGGGCCGGAGCGGATTCTGCTTCTTATGGATGAGCTCGTTGCAGCGGAGCTTGACTCCGCTGGTCGGCAAAAGCAGCCAGACCGCGTGGCCGGTTGCGTGGGCGCGTTCGAGCGTCAAGCCGCCGAAGAGTCCATCGTCCGGCGGCGAAGCGCCTGGCTCGGTTGCGGCCGCGGGGGCGGTTGCTGTCGAGGCCGTCGAGGGGGACGGATTCTGAGCCGGCTGCGCGGCCGACTGCTCTGGCGGGCGCGACGCCAGTGCGGGCTGCTCCGCCGTGGCTTGCGTGGGCCTGGGCTGCGCGGCCCTGGCCCCCGTTGCATCGTTGGGAACCATGGTGAGCCGCAAGGTATCGCAGGTGAGCTGATCGGGGCGCCCACTCGCTGGTCCTCGGAGCACGACCACGTTGCGATCAAAGCGCACGAAAGTTGGTGCGGGTGGCTCAGGCGGCCCCACCTCCACGCCCAGGCTCGGACGCGGCAGATCCACCTGCATCTCGCTATCGCAGCGCAGGTCAAGCGGGGTCGGCTGAGACGCCTTCGACGCGGGCTTGCCGGTCTGATCGACGGTAACCGTGGCATCGACACTCCGTTTGCTGTCGCTTGCCCCGGGCAACAGGCCCGACTTACCAACGTCGCGCATTACCACATGCACGTTTTCGAAGAGCCTGAGCTGCTTGGCGCCGCCAAATCCTCCACCGGGCTTTCCAGATTGATCAGACCAAAGCGTGATCTCAAGATGTCTGCCCGTGACCCGGATGTCCCGATCCTGAATCACGACGTCGGAAGGGCTCTCGATCCGCTCGTTTCCCGCATCGTATTCGACGATCGACAGCGGACCAATCCGCATATCGTCGCTCGGATCGCTCGGCGTGCCATGATCGTCGCGGATCATGACATTCCGCTCGATCCTGGCATGCTTGATCTTGAGCGACTCGCCGTTCGAACTCACGTTCAAGCTCAACGGCTCATTCAGGTCGAAAATCGCTTCGTCGCTCTCGACCGTCTTGGTCACGCGCCCATCCCGCGAGCGCGATACAAGCGCGAATGGGGTCATCCGAAGCCGCTTGCCATCATACTTGACGCCGTTTTCCTCCGAGATCCGCCAGACCTGCTTGGCGTAAATCCAGAAGCCGCGTTCCGCGCTGTAGTACCGATAGGGCAGATCGCGATCGCCGCTCCAGTGGCTCTTGCCAAACGCCGCCCGGGCGATTGCGATCGCCTCCAGCTTGGACTTCGAATCGCGGGCCACGAACATCGTGGAACTCCGCGGTCGAGACTCACTCACATGCTCAACAAGAAAACCAAAAGCGCGCACATAGACGAAATAGCACCCCAGCAAAAGGGTGAAGGTGGTCCCAGCCTTGACCAGCTTCTTGAGCACTCGTCTTTCGTCCCAAGCGCGGGGGATCGAAGTCCAAACAACGCACGCCATGGTCCCAGGCCCGCGCCCACAAGCGCCGATCGGGCCAGAACCTCAAACCTCAGCCACCTCGCTCGCGTCGACCCCGATCAGGTCGGTCACGTCGATCAACCCGACCAGCCGCCGGTTGGCATCGACCACGGGAAGCTCGCTGATTTTAAAAGTCTTCATGATCTCGACGGCCTCGCTGACACGCGCGCCGATCGGGATCGAATACGGGTCCGCTGTCATGACCTCCCCAATCGGCCGGTCGAGTTCTTCTTCCCGTCTGCGCTCGAACAGCCGGGCAAGATCGCTATCGGTGAAAATGCCAAGCAAGGTCTCGTGTTCGTCGATCACGAGCACAGCGCCTGAGCGCCGGCGCGGACCAGCCTGGCTCACAAAGACAGCGCGAACGGTCTCATCAACCCTGGCGGTGCGGATCTGTCGGCCTTGCCGCATGATCTCCTCGACACGCGCGAGCTTGCGGCCCAGGCTGCCGGCGGGATGATAAAAGGCGAAGTCCTGCGCTGTGAATTCACGGCGGCGGCTCACGAGCAGAGCCAGGGCGTCTCCCACGGCCATCAGCACGGTGGTGCTGGCGGAAGGTGCCAGGCCAAGCGGGCAGGCCTCCTCGATACGCCCAAGCTCGATGCAGAGGTCCGACGCCTGGCCAAGTGCGCTCGTCGCGCGCTCAGTAATGGATATCAAGCATGCGCCGATGCGTCGAATGGCGGGAAGCAGGCGGACGATCTCCTCGGTCTCACCGCTCTGCGAAAGCGCGAGCACCACATCCCCCGCGCGAATTCGGCCCAGATCGCCATGCACCGCCTCGGCCGGATGCAAGGGAAACGCTCGCGTGCCCGTGGAAGCCAGCGTCGAGGCCAGCTTCTGCCCCACAAGCCCCGCCTTGCCCATCCCCGTGACGATCACGCTCCCCGAGCAGCGCAGCAGCAATTCCGCCGCGCGCACAATCGTCCCCGTCAGGCGCTCACGCACCCGTTCGAGGGCCCCCGCCTCCACGCGCAGGACCTCGCGCGCAAACGCCAGTCCCTCCGCCTCGATTGCCGAGGCCGAAGGCGCGCCCGTGATCGTTGCCATCGTGGGCCTCCCTGCCCCGCCTGGCTCGCTCTTTGATCCCGTCTCACACCCAAGCGCCAGGACCATAACTCAACCCTCTGATCAGGTCAACACAACCCGATCGACTCTCCCTCATAAATTCTTCGTTAGATCCCCAGAATCCCCAGCCAGCCTATCATTCCGATTTTCGCTCGTTCACCACCGGCCTCATCCCACCATCACCTTTCCACAACGCCTCTCATGGATCATCATTCGCCTGGAACGGCACGGCTTCCAGCGTCCCCTGGCTGATGGAGTTGCTGGTGAGTATCGGTTATTACGATCGCGTGAACCCGGAGCTTTTCCGGCTGATGCCGCCCGATGCTCGAGTTGTGCTCGAGATCGGCTGTGGTGCGGGTGCACTTGCCGCCGCATATCGCGCGCGCAATCCCTCGGTTGCCTATCTCGGCGTCGAGCGCGCCCTGGAGCCCGCCCAGCGCGCGGTGATGCCAGGACGCCTCGATCGCATCTTTGTCGGAGATGTGGAAACCTTCGATCCAGGTAGACTCGACCTCGACGACACAACTCCCACCGTCGATTGCCTCGTCTTCGGCGATGTCCTCGAGCATCTCGTCGACCCCTGGTCGGTCGTCGAACGGCTTGTTCGACTCGTCCGCCCAGAGGGGCAGGTGCTTGCCTCCATTCCCAACATTCAGCACTATTCCGTGGTTGCAAACCTGCTCCGCGGGAAGTGGGAGTATCAGGACGAGGGTCTACTTGACCGAACGCACCTGCGGTTTTTCACACTCGACGGTGCCCTGGAGCTCTTCACCCGCGCAGGGCTGCATGTGCACGACGTCGTCACACGCTCCACACCCGGGGCGGAGCCAGCGCGTTTTCGTGATCTGCTCGAGCCCGTGCTCTCGAGTCTCAAGATCGACGCGGTTGACTTTGCAACGCGCAGCGCGGTCGTTCAGTTCGTGATCCGCGCGGGACGCATGACACACGCCCCAGCACGCACTCTCATCCGCGCACTCCTCGGCTCGGAGATCGGCAGCGAGGTTCGGATTCAGGAGCCCCTCGCCTTTCTGGCGACGATCCCAGGTGTGCGCATTCGCCATTCGCCGCGGCTCACACTCGAATCGCTCAACGATGTTCAACCGGGCGAGGAACGAATCCTGCTTCAACAACGGATTGTCTTACCGCTCCCGGAACACTTGAATCTTCAGCGCAGCCTGCTTGAACGCGGTTACCTGATCATTGCGGAGTTCGACGACGACCCCGCGCATTTCCCCATGCTGAACGCAACCAACGGCTTTGCCTTTCGGAGCTGCCACGCCGTGCAGACCACAACGGAGACCATGGCCCAAACGCTCCGTGCCTGGAATCCAGAAGTCGCCGTGTTCCCGAATCAGGTTGCGAGCCTGGGGGCAGCCCAGGCGCTCAAACGCGCCTCCGCCGAGAACCCCTCCGCCACTCAGGTCACACTTTTCTTCGGCGCCCTGAATCGTGAAGCGGATTGGGCGCCTCTTGTTCCCGCAATCAATCGTGTGCTTGCGGAGCTCGGCGGGCAGGTGCACGTCCTGGTGGTTCACGATCGCACCTTTCACGACGCTCTGATCACGCCCCACAAGAGCTTTGAGCCGCTTTGCTCCTACGAACGCTACCACATGCTCCTGGAGACGGCCGATGTCGCACTCCTGCCGCTTGAGCCCAGCCAATTCAACCAGCACAAGTCCGATCTCAAATTCATCGAATCCGCCGCGCACGGAATCACCGTACTGGCAAGCCCCACGGTCTACGATCGCTCCATTCGCCACGGCGAAACGGGGTTCCTCTACCAATCACTCGCGGAATTCGAATCCACCCTCAAGCGCCTCCTCCGCGAACCCGCATTGCGGCTCAAGGTCGGCCGCAACGCCTATCAAATGGTTGCCGATCATCGGCTGCTCTCACACCATTACCGCACACGACTCACGTGGTATCAGCAACTCCTCCACTCCCGCGCGCAACTCCAGCAATCCCTGCTCGAACGAACCCCCGAACTGCGGGAAACCTGACACGTCGCGAACGCCGTAACAAGACATCCCATCAAGCACAGGTAATATCCCCGGGAGGAATGAGAAATATCCAGGTCTCTCTTCCGCAAGTTCACCTTCTACCCATTACCTTGATCCCGCGCTTGGTTCTTCCTCCGTTCCACGGGCCGCTTCTCCACTTGCCCTTGTTGAGAGCCTGCGCCCGTGATCATGATTAACTGTACTTCTGGCACAGGCCGATCCAGCCTGGCAGGAATTTTCGCGGCCGTTGCTCGCATCGCGCCGATGCGCGTTAAGCTGATGGTGAGAAGCTCCCGGACGGCTGCCCGGGCCGTCCCTGCTCCACGAATCATGGCACGCACCTCGGCGCTTTTTGACACCATCGCGCACGCGAACATCGTCGCCCACTCACATCGGCATCAACCGGCTTCACCTCCTGAAGCGGCCCCACCTGTGAACGCCTTTGGGTAAGATTCGCACACGCGCTGCGCATCCGTTGACGAATGCGAGGATCTTATCGTTGTTATCGTTTGTAGGAATCCCGAGGCGAAACGCCGCTCTCCTGACCACAGCCGCGCGCGGACCGAACCCACCGCGCCAGCGCGGTCCCAGGTCACCGGGCGCGGAACAAACCCACCGCGCCGGCGCGGTCCGAAATCATCGGGCGCGGACCGAACCCAACGCGCCGGCGCGAACCGAACCCACGCACGCCAGAATCGGAGTCAATCAACCCGAGAAACCGTACCCAAACATCGCCGAAGAAGCGCACCATGACTCGCCATAAAGTGAAACCATCACAAGAGAAACGCTCAGCCAACTGCGGCCAGCGAACCGAACCCAAGCATCGCTGGCGAAGCGAACCCAAGCTCGCCAAAAATCGAAGCCAACCGCGGCCAGCGAACCGAACCCAAGCATCGCTGGCGAAGCGAACCCAGGCCCGCCAAAAACCGAAGCCAACTGTGGCCAGCGAAGCGAACTCCGGCTCGCCAAAAATCGAAGCCAAGCACGGCCGGCGAAGCGAACCCAGGCATCGCCTGCGAAGCAAACCCAGCGCGCGAATTGTTTTGTCACAGTTGGAAGAATCGTTACACGAGGAGATGTTCCGCCAGGTCGACGCGTGGATCAAAGTGTGAGCGGCTGGCCTTCGCAGAGGGCGGCCGCGGCGTGCTCGGGGCCAACCTCGATTTTCTTCCTGGATCGATTGGGCGGGTTGCGACGTCGGACCAGGATTGGCCCCTCGTGAGCCTGAGGCTCGGGTATGCACTGACTCTGGTTTTGCCCTGGCTGGAACTTCGACATGAGAGCACCCGCTCGCTGACAAGGATCTGCTCGCAAGGTACAGACAGAACTCCCTTCCCCCGCGCGATGGTCCCTGGCGCTGAATCTCCTCCCAAGGTTCTTACCGCCGTCGGTAAGATCCGCGAACTGGACGACAACGCGCACCGGTCAGGTATGGGTAATGCGCAAATTCCTCGAGAACACCACTCGCTCGGTCTCGGTACAGTCACTCGACAGGCAGCGCAAAGCGCATCTTACCTGGTCGGGCCAAAATACCCATCGTGACGCTCGGCATGGTTTATTTGGCGTGGCCTGGCTCTAGTCAACCTTTTATTAGGCGTCCTTCTCGTGCTCATCGGAATACTCTGCGAAATGATCCCAACCTGGACGATCAATACGTTGCGCTGTGGCTCATCGCGCGTGGTGAGTGAGCGCCTGGGGTGTTGATGCGACGATCCGGGACCAGGTGGGGTCCTGACCATGGTTGGACGAATCCTGGCGTGTCTGGGGACCTTCGCGTTGGTCCTTGCCTGTGGCATGGGGCCGCTGTTGGGGGGTGACTGGCCGCAACACGGCAAGAAGGTGCAAGACGGCGTGCCGATGTCGTTGCCGCGGCTTGCTCAGTCGATCGACGCGATCGAGGCCCAGGTTCGTGCCGACGGTGTCGTGGTGATCAAGCACCCAGATGTTTGGGGCCAGTCGCGGATGACGCTGTATCGCCGCGACTTCGAGAACATGATGAAGGCGACGAGTCCGGACGAGTTTCACACGATCCTCTCAGCGCGGATTTCTCGGCTGGACGCGGCGGCGTTTGAGAGTCAGACGAGTCTATCGGCTGCGCTTGTGGGTGGGGGCGGCGGCGGCGGCGGTGGCGGCGGAGGTTTGGGCGCTGCGCGAAAGAAGGCCGCTGGCGGGGTTGGCCAGGGCGGATCGGCGAGTGCCGCGCTTTCGCCGACCGTGGTTGTGCAACAACCCCCACCCGCATCGAGTGCATCGTCAACCGGGTCTGGCGCGAGCAGTTCGGGATCGACCGTCGCACCGCCGCCCGCTCCGACCTCCAATTTCTGGAACATCCAGCCCCTGCAGACCGACACTCCTTTTGCCCTGCTCGGCAGCAAGCCTTTCTCCGACATGGATTCGAAGTACGGCGGCAAGTTAGGGCTCGATCCAACGATCTTTCTAGACGAGAAGAAACGCTACTTTGATCATCTGAACGAAATTCGCCGTGTGAACATGGGAGACGACAACGCCGATTCGGCCGGCTACGGCCTTTACCTGGTGCGGATGCCGATCTCGATCCAGCCCGGTGAGCGCACGCTCCGCGGCCATGGAGCGCTCCTGACCCTGACCGCACGGCACGAGTTCCAGCCGAACTTTCTCCATAATACTTATAAGCAACTTGTGATTAATGACCTCGTTGATCAGTTGGGTCCGATCGTCTACGAACTCATCCGGGCGGGAATTCTCCCCCAGGCGGAATTGGACGAGGCAAAGCTCCTGAGTGATCAGAAGCGGCTTGCGCAAGATGAAATGAACCTGGCACTCGAGGGGCGCAAGGTAGCGGAGCGGCAGAAAGCACTGGCGGTGAAAACAGCCGGGTTTCTTGAGAGAACACGGTCAATCGTGAGTCTGCTCAAGAAACTCGTGCAGACCGTTTCGAAGGCCCAGGCTCGAATCGAAGCTCTCAACGGCATCCTGTCCAGGCTGATAAGCAACGTCACGGAGTCGCGATCGCAGCTTGTGCGGTATTTAGCAAGTGTTGCCAATGTCGAGATATTTACCCCGGCCAATCAGGCGCAGGGGTTACAGGCCGCGGACCAGCCGGATTTCGAGCAACTCAAGCAGTTTTTTGAGAATCTCGCGAAACGATCCAATGAGATCGTGGAAACGCTCAAGCTGCTCGAGAGGATCGATGATTCGCAGCAGGAATCCATCGCGAGCGTCCGTTCGTCCTTCGAGCAGCTCGAGAACGACCTCCGCGAAATCAGCGCACTCACGATCCCTTCGTGGAGCAGGTTTCAATTGATCCTTGGTGACGCCAGGAGCAGCTTTCTGGCCATGCGGCCCACTCTGAATCCGGACATCGCCGCGGCGCTCTCCGAGCCCCTCAAGCCCGAGGATCTGGTCGCACGGATCAGGCGTCTTAAGGGCCAGGATCCGAAGTCGCTCGGCGATGTGATCCTCGTTCAAATCGGCGAAAGTTACGGCAAATTGCTCGAGGCAATGACTTCAATGGTCGCGGGAGTCCAGAAGATTCAGGATGCAGTCGCATCGTCCAAAGTGCTCGCCGTGTTGCGGGATCGGTCGCAAAGTCTCACGCGCGTGAGTCAGCAGGCGCAGAGCCTCGAGAACGCGGTTGAGAGGGCTCTCGAGTCGAGATCGCCAGGGGGCGATCAACCGGCGAATCCCGTCTTGGCCGAGCTGCCGAATCTCGAAGAACTACGGGAGCTCGTGGACCTGTCCGCGAAACTCGGGGCGCCACTCAACATCGATGCTCTGCGAGCAGCTCTTGAAAGACTTCGCACGTTTGAGCAAGCTCGTACAAATCTTGAGAACGAGAGATCAAAGATCGAAAAATCCGCGGATAAACTTCAGTCGAACGCTGGGAAGATCGAGGCTTTGCAGTCCGCGATTCAACTGGAGCGTGTCGCCGCGGCGGCGTTTCCCTCGACCCGATTCGGCGGGCGCGTTTACCCGATTGCTCCCTCCGACGTGAGCAACGTCTTCCTGCGTGATTCAATGTTCACCCTGGCGAAAAAGACGCGTCAGGCGCTTTTGCCGGTGATCCCCCGCGCCACCGATGTGCGGAGCTATCTCTACCACGAGCTCGAAGCCGCGTATGAAATGCTCCCGTTTTACCAGGGAGACATCGAGTCAATCGCGGGTTTGATCATCTCACGACGTTTTCATGAGCTACGCACCGAGACGTTCCCGATGTTCGCAACCCGGCTGCCCGGCGACCTGCGCGGCAAGCCGGACGAGGTGCTCACCATTCTGTCCTGGTGCGTGGCGGTCGAGGCCGGCCTGCTTGACCGCTCGCTCAAGAAGGACATACGTGCCACCGAGGGGATTCGCGGCTTCTCCGCACCCGAGGCGGAATCGCTCAGCTTCTACGACTATGATCCCTCACCCCAGGCCGAAAACGTGTTCGAACGCTATGTGCGCGCCCGCTGGCCGATGATCGTTTTTGCACTCGATCCCGTCGTGGACCAGCAAAACATCGCCGACGCGTTCAGTTTGAGGCGCGACCTCCAGCTCGCGGTCGCGTTCGCGTTCTCCACCGGCAAGATCAATTTTAGCCAGCTCGATCAGTTCAATCGCAAGATCGAGCAGGATGCGGAGACCATCGCGCTCAATCGGACCGTGACATCCTTTTCGCACGGCGATGACACGTTTGGTTGGCGGTTTTATCCCCGATACCAGAACCCGCCGTCCGAATCGTCGAACATCCAGGTGATCGCGAACATGCTTTGGCGCGGCGGACCTGGGCGCGACTATCAGCTCAAGAACGCCAAGCTGGAGCCCGGCGAACGCGAGCTCACGGCCGTGATTATCATGCCCTCGTTCCTGGAACGCGTGCGGTTCGATGTCGCGGGGAACTGGTTCAAGCTCAAGGACCCTGCCGAGCTGCGAGTCCCGACCTCCAGGATGATCATCCAGGGGCAGCAGATCGTCGCGCTCAAGGAAGCCCTGCAATATGCGCAGTCGTGCGCCCACGATCGCGCGGGGGACTATGAACGGCTCGCCGTGCGCGTCGATCAGCTCGAAGCCATGCTTCCCATGCAAACTCGGTACACCAAGGTGCCATACGAGAACTCGCTCGGCGGCTTCCAGCTCTTCGAGCCAGGAATCAACGCCCTGGTTCCCGAGCTCACCGGCTTCGAAGGCGTGGAGGCCGTTCAGGAAGGCAAGTCGACCGACATTGTGGTCTTCGGCCGGCACTTTAGCTTGAATGAGACGAAGATCGTGGTCGGGGGCCAGGTGATTGATCCGGATGATTCAGCGCCCGCGGGGCAGAATCTTTCCCGAACGGTGGACATTCTCAGCCGGCAGGTCATGCACCTGAAACTCCCGGCCGATGTGCGCCCTTCGCAGATCCGCAATGCGCCCATCGACATCAACGTCGACAACTCCGGCAACGGCAAGCCTGATAAGAACCAGCAGTACGTGGAGCTCTACGTTGCGACTCCGATCGGCATCTCGAACAGGCTTTTGATTCCATATCTGCCAGCACACGCTGGTCCGCCGCCCGGGGCGGAGGGCCCGGAAGGCGGAGGAACCAACCCAAAACCCGAGCCCGGCACCCGCGATGCAGCCTACGTTCTCCTGGATGACACGCTCGCAATCCAGGCCAGGATCGCGGTGACGAGCGGAGGCACGAGCTACCAGGTTCTTGAAACAGCGATCGATCCCCTGGCAACGCTTCGCATCAAACCGTTCGACTCTGCCCTGGTGTCTCGGAAGAGTGCGAATGTGACGATTGAGTTTCCGATCCAGGGCGGAATGTCCATCAAATACCGCGCGGCGAATGTGCCGTTCAAGCAAGGCGCTTATGTAATCACAGCCGACCAGCTCAACGAGCTAGCGCGTGAGGTCGCGACAAAGCTCAACGACATCGGGCTGATTTCGGCCGCGAAGCCGCTGGCGCCGCTGGTCTCACGCCCGCTCGTGATCGAAGGGGAGGGATTTGGAGAGTGGCCGCTCAGAACGTTCAATGATTTGACGCTGACCTTGAAGCTTTTTGTCAGCGATCCCGCGACCCCGGCGAGCAAAGCCCCGGTCAAATCAAAAGATGCTCAGGGCAGCCCAGCCCAGCCGGCACCCCAACCCGCAACCACGAGCGCATCCCCCACGCTGAAGGACGTTCTGAAACCTGGCTCGGTCGCTTCGGGCCGGACTCGAGTCCTGGATCCCGAAGTCCGCGAAGCCGCCGCGCCACGCCCAACCGACTCACGGCAACGACTCCTGAAACCACATTCGCTGATTCCACCGCCGATCGCCTGGAAGGACCGAAATCCCAGCAAGCGATCCAATCCCAGGGCACACGTGTCATCATCTCGCGCCTCTGACTTCTGACACCTGACTGCTCTCGTTCCAGGCAACCCGCTCGCAGGCGTGGCGCTGGTCGCTCACCGGTCCCGGTTTCCGCCAGCCCCGCACGCTCGGGTTACGCCTGCCGTGTGATAGACTTCCGAGGCATCTCACAACGACGAGGAGGCTTCCATGTCGCCGCGAACAGGCCGATTCCCCGGCATCTTTCTGGTCTTGCTCGTTGCGCTCGAAATCGAGGCCGACTGGCCAGGTCGTGCCGCGCGAGGACAGGACGTTTACCCGGCAACCAAGCCGCTGAAGAACGAACTGCTCGGTTTCTACGAGCCGGCGTACTTCCTCGTGGCGCCTCAGCTTGATCAGGGATGCAACGTGGCCGCGGCGCCAAACCTGTGTCGTGCCGCGGAACCCGGCGTGAATTGCGTCCAACCGCACCCCGCGCGATTCTTCGCCGTTCGAATCCAGCCTGAGGCACTCGAGGCTCAGGCGGGGATGTATCCCATCCTCAAGCGTGCGGCGGAGGAAGCAGCGCGTGCGGTGCTCTGGAATTCAATCTCGCTGGTCCCCTCGGGCGTGGTCACGCGGCGAAGATTCTCGTTGCTCAAGGACTGGATCGTGCTGGGGGTCGACTGCCCCTTTTGTCACGAGCTCCACTGGGTCGCGCTGGGATTCGACCAGGAGGATCAAGCCTTCGAGCTACACACCAATAGCCGAGTGCCGGCGAGCGACTGCGATCAAAAGCTGGGCGCAAGAGAGTCTCCCTTCGCGCGCCGAGCCAATCTCGCGATCACCCTGTCGCTGAGCATGGCTCCTCTGCTCTGGTATATTCCACCCTCTCGCTTGAGGCTGGATGAATGGGTCGCCCCACTCGACGGCGGCGGCTGGGGCGTCGTGACGTTTCGGCATCCGTTGACGCAAAAAGCTTGCCCAATCGAGCTTCAACTGGGTTTCTCGGCCGATGGCCGGGGAGCGGAATTCGCCTTTCGAGGAGTCAGCCGCTCGATTCGCATGATTGGTGAATACCAGGACAAGTCGCTCGCCTCACCCGAAAGTTCCCGGGAAATCTACGACGAGCAAATCCAGCTCTACGCCGTCGTGGCCACGGGAGCAGGCATCGGAGACGCAGCGAGCACATTCGCGCGCGAGTTCATCGAGGGCAAGGGCAAGACCCTGTTCCAGCCTTCCCAGTTCCAGAGGTACAGGCTCACGCGAGATAAGGTGCTGACGCTTGGTGTTCTCAATGCCAGCCGCGGCGAGCAAACCGACTTTGAGTTGACCCTGGATCCGCAAAATATGTTAGTGATTCGATCACCCCAGGGATCCACGAAGCTGAGTGCAAGCGACGAACATCTGCTAAAAGTGAAAACGGGAGGGTTTGTGGTGCAACTGCTCATCACGACCGAGTCGTGCGAAGGTGACGGGGTGAACCTGGGATTTCTTTTTCTCCCGCCCGGTTGAAGGACCTGGGGCTTGCTCGAAGCCGACTTATTGATCGACCCCTGGGGAGAGACGGCCTAATCGATCAGTTTCGGAAGCCTGGCAACGGATTCCTTGAACCCCTTCGCCCTCGGTGCACCTCTGAGAGATAGTGGCTTTTGCAGCAGGCCGAGAACCCTTTCTCGAAAGTCGGATTCGGGTCGCGTCGAGCGTGCCAGGGCAAGATCGCGTGCCTCCGCAAGAAGCAGGTCATATTCGCGCTTGAGCCCGGATTCCTCAGAAGGCGCAACCGCGCTGATCACCGCCAGCAACTGGGCGGAGGCATCGCGTAACGCAGCCGGATCGTTCGCGGCGGCTTCGATTCCTTTGAGTGCATGGTTCGCCGCGGCACGAAGGTTAATCATGGGATCCTTCGACGTTTCCGATCGGGCTTTCGCCAGTTCAAGTGCGGCATCGAGAACCTGGAGATAGCTGTCCTGTACACCGAGAACCTGGCGAAGATGCTCAAGACACTCAGAGGCGCGATCGCGGTTGCCCAGCATGAGCAGCGGGAAGAAGGCGCGCAAATCTCGCGCTGGGTTCTGCGCAGGCGCGTTCCTGACACGATAGTTCGGCGTCACCTCTTCATAGGCTCTCCACATCTCACGATACGTTGCCTCGGCGGCCTGCTGATCGTTGGGCGATCCACCTCCCGCGGCGGAACTGGCAGATGAGCGTGACGACAGAGCTTGACTCGTCCTGGCTTCGAGCAACAGGAGCTGAGAATGTGGATCAGCGTCTGCAATGGTCTCGTCTCGTGGCTTCCCGAACACGTTGCGTGCGCTCGAGATCGACAAGGTCTCGCCCGCGTCGTAGTCGTAGACATCGACGATTCGAGGCCATGGAGATCCGCTGGAGGGGGGCGAGGGATTCTTCACAACAAGGTCGTGATACGTCACGCCGTTACCGTTCGGCCGAATCATTCGAAAGACCAGAACCTGCAATGTAGTCCATTCCACGGTTTCCGAATTGCCTGGGCTGGCCGGTAAGTCGACTCGCAATTGCTTTTCGGCAGACCCCAGGAACTGGTAAGAACCACCGCTTTTGAGGTTTTGCCGGATTTGATCCACCAGGAAGATCAGACTGGACTCAATCTCATTGAGCAATGCCTGTTTGAATTCAGACTCGTAGGGACCGGCTGGGAACCACCCTTGGGGAATTCGCTCCACCAATCCTTGAGGATCGAAGAATTCGCGAACAATCGCCTGGCTGTCTCGAGTTTCGACGGCAATCAACTGGTCCCGAAGACGCGGTCCAAGAAGACTCCATTGGATCCCGGTAGAGGCCTGCTCCTGTGAAGGGCTTGCTGGCTTCGTGGCCTGAGCAGAGCCGCCTTCCGCGACCGGTTTCGACGGGCTGGGTTTGGGCTGCGGCTTCGCTTCAATGAATGCCGCCGGCGGGTGCGACGCCGTTTGAACTTGAAGACTCAGTAAAGCGGCTTCCATGCGTAGTTGCGACTGATAGGCAAGGTAACAGATCAGGACAGCGCATAGGAGAATCAGGACAATCGGCACGCCGATGAGGAGATCTCGCCTGGCGCGGGGAGGTGGAGGGCTCGCCTGGTCCACCGGAAGTAGCGGCGGGGAAGCCACCGGGGTTGACATGACCAGGTCCTCCCTCGATCGAGCAAGAACGATCTGTACATCCACTCTATCGCCGCGCAACGTTGCTGGCAATTCGCAGCGATCCCATCGGCTCGCGTCCCTGGGAGTTCGGAACGATTGGATCACGGCCAATCAATAGCATCGGGAATTCTCAATTCGAAACTGATGTCAGAATTCACCGTTTGTATCGAATCTGCGGGCCAGTTTTGGACGGGTTCGCGTCAATGAAAGGCAAGGCGCAAAAAAAAGCCCGGCCCCCAACGAGGGGGCCGGGCACAGCCAGGGAGAACGACGCTTGCTCGTGATCCGCTAAGAGTAAACCAGGTACAGTGGCTTTAATCAGGATTGGAATTCAGTTCTGACTGACCATGCACTTCTCTTCGATTCCCAGCTAAAGCAGTTTGTGTACCATTCCGCGCGAAATCTCCGGATGGGTTCTCGGTCGTTTTCGAATGTCTTTTCTGCAAATAGGTTATGGCGATGTCAGGGCTGCTTGGGAGGCACGCTCGTTCGCACGGACCATCCGGGATTGCCTGGTTTGTGAGCTTCGTCGATCGATTTGCGGGCAGTTGCTTTCGGTAAACCCGCAAAGTCGATGCAATCGATTGAATCGAACCTCGCGCTGCGTGGTCTGGACAGGGGAACTAGAATGTTCAGTCCTCTTGCACCGGGAACCGTGTGATTCGATGCAAGCGGAGGGCACAATCGGCCGAAGAAGTCGATGCGAGTCGACACATTCCTCCAAGCAGCGTGAGGGCAAGAACTTCCGATCTCTGAGGGTGACCTGTCGCAATGTTTTGCGAGGGTTGGATAAACTAGAGGTTTTGAGCGACTTGTTTCAAGCCTATCGGATAGACCATCGGTCCTGACGAGAGGGAACTCGCGGCTTGAGAAAGGACTTCGTCTCGATGAAGGTATTTGTGCTGGGGTTGGACGGAGCGACATGGGATGTCCTGAATCCGTTGATCGAACAGGGTCTCATGCCGAACCTGGCTCGGCTGCGCGAGGAAGGTGCTTCTGGGACGTTGAGGTCCGTTTTCCCGCCGCTTTCCCCGGTTGCCTGGACCGGGGTGATGACGGGCAAGAACTCGGGCAAGCATGGGGTTTTTGAGTTTGTGGAGCATGGTCACGACCCGATTTCTGGTCGTGTGAACTCATCGCGAGCGATCCAGGCGAAGCTCATCTGGGAGATTGCCGCGCGGTACGGCAAGAAGACGGTCGCGGGTGGGATTCCGCTTTCCTATCCCTGCCGGCCGAGTAATCGCTTTCCTGGGTTTTTCCTGGGTGACTTCTTGAGCCCTGCCAATGCTGAGGATTTCAGCAGCGACCCAGGGTTATTCGCCGAGCTGGAGCGTGAAGTCGGCCCGTATCGCCCCTGGGCGACGGTGATTCATGACGGTGGGAATGAGGCGGCGGTGCTGGACGACCTGCAGTCGTTCCTTGACCAGCATCTGGCCGCGGTCCGGTTCCTGATGAAGCGCTGCGAGTGGGATCTCTTCCTCTTCGACTTGATGGCGACGGACCGGATTCAGCATGAGCTCTGGCATGTCTGGGATCTCACGCACCGGGCCGCGCGGGGGCGTGAGGCCGAGCTGGTCGCACTCCGGCCACGACTGGTTGAATTCTGGCGCTCACTGGATCGGGGAATTGGCGAAATCGAGGCCGCGCTCCCCCCCGATACTGCGCTTTTGCTCATCAGCGATCACGGCTTTGGCCCAATTGAATATTATGTAAATTTCAACATATGGTTGCTAGAACAGGGCTTCCTGGCGCTTCAGAATTCGTTCTATGTTCGCCAGAAGCTCTGGTGCCACCGCAGGGGAATCACGCCGGAGTGGATCTATGGCGTGATGAGCAAGCTTGGTCTAGGCGACCACCGGGTCAGCCGCTTCCGCGGCAAGCAGGAGAGCTTTGTCGACCGCCTGGCCGAATCGCTTTTCCTTTCGCGCAGGCATATCGACTGGTCGCGCACCAGGGCTTATGCCCAGGGGAACTTTGGCCAGTTCTTCCTGAACGTGAAGGGGCGCCAGCCGCAGGGTTGCGTGGCCGAGGAAGATATGAGGCCGATGCTTCGCGACCTGAAAGCCGCGCTTGGGGAGATCCCGCATCCGGAGACGGGCGAGCCCCTGGTGGAGAAGGTTTACGAGCGTGAGGAACTCTACGAGGGGCCGCACATCGGCCTGGCGCCGGACCTTACGGTTGTGCTCAAGGACTGGCGTTACCGAACCATCGGCCTGCACGACTTCACGACGCACAAGGTGATCTCGCCGGCATTCGGGCCAACTGGCGATCACCGGCTCGAAGGGGTGTTTATCGCGGCGGGTGCGCCTTTCCGCGCGGGTGGCCAGGTGCGTGACGCGGAGCTGCTGGACGTCGCACCGACCGTCTTGCACCTGCTCGGCACTCCCCTGCCCGGCGACATGGACGGGCGGGTGCTGAATGAAGCCCTGCTGCCTGATTACGCAGTCCGACCAGCACCAACGCGTTCCGCAGTTACCGCGGCCGCCGTTGCTCCCACGCCGGTCGGCAGTGCACCGTACGACACGCCCTACACGGCGGATGAAGATGCTGAGATTCGCCGTCGCCTGGCTGATCTCGGTTACCTCTAGAAACGATCGCAGCTTCTCGACTGCTACGCTCCTGCCAGTCCCCGGGCGATGCGTGCGATGGCCAGATGGCAGATCGCCAGCGCGCAGGCATCGGCCACGTCGTGCGGCTCTGGTAGTCTTCCAAGCCCAAGCTCAGTCATCACGGCGTGCTGCATTTGCTCCTTGGACGCCCGGCCGTTACCCGTCAGAGTTTTCTTGATGCGAGAGGGCGCATAATCATGTACGGGGACGCCGCGCTCCGCCGCGGCGAGCACGATCACGCCCCGCGCGTGCGCCATGAGCAGCGCTGTGCGGGGAAACGCCACGCGGCTATGAACCTGTTCGAGCGCCACTGCGCTCGCGGGGAACGACTTGATCACATCCGCCACGGCCTTGTGAAGCCAGGCCAGCTTGCGCGCCAAATCATCGCCACGCGGCCGGATGACTCCGGCCTCGATCATCGCCGCCGAGGAACTCCCCCTGCGCTCGAGAACAGCGTAACCCGTGACCGTCAAACCAGGATCGATCCCAATCACCCGGTTCGGGTCCAGGAGCGGAACCACGGTTCCGACACGAGCCGCACTCAAGGCCATGATGGACGCTCCTTGTCCCTGCGCCTTCGTTCCCGATCGCCTGTCTTCCTACTCGATCCGCCAGCGGCTTCCCTCTGAGCGGTCCTCGATTGTCACCCCAAGCGCCGTGAGACGATTGCGGATCTCATCCGAAAGCGCGAAGTTCTTTTCCTTCCGCAGCCGGCCGCGTAGCTCCACGAGAAGATCGAGTAGCGGACCGACCTTCGAATCCCCCTGGCTTGCAGAGACCGAACTCGGCTTCCTGAGAAAGAGCCCCAGGATCGACGACACCTCACGCAGCACGAGCATACCGCGGCGGTATTCGTCCTTCATCTCGTTGCCAGCAGTCCCCTCGAGCGTGTCGGCGTGGCGATTGAGCACGTGCACGATTTCGTACAGCTCGCCGATCGCTCCGCCAGTGTTGAAGTCATCGTCCATGGCATCGAGGAAGCGCTGACGGTGCTGCGAGAGCTCCGCGAGCAACCCAGAGCCGGCGATCTTGAGCTCCTGCCGTCGGCCAGGTGGCACGAGGTCGAAAAACGATTCCCCCGTGGACTCCGAAAAGCGTTCAAAGGCACGCTCGAAAGAACGTAGACCCCGTCCAATCTCGGTGAGCCTGTTCGGGCCAAAATCGATGGGCCTGCGGTAGTGGCTTGAAAGCAAAAGCGCGCGGATCGTATCCGGCGCATGGGCCTTGAGCAGGTCGCTCATGAGCACGATCGTACCGGGATCCGACTTCGAGATCTTGCGGCCGTCCTTCGTGAGCAACCCGTTGTGCATCCAGTAGTTTGCGAATGGGACACCGGTGTATGACTCGGACTGAACGAGCTCGTTTTCATGGTGCGGGAAGACCAGGTCGAGACCGCCGCCGTGGATGTCAAACTGTTGACCCAGGTACTTCATGCTCATCGCGGAGCATTCGATATGCCAGCCAGGGCGGCCAGGTCCCCAGGGGCTTGGCCACGCCGGTTCACCGGGCTTGGAGCTTTTCCAGAGCGCGAAATCGCCGGGATGCCGCTTGATGGCGGAGGGCTCAATGCGCGCCCCGGCGAGCAACTCTTCTGGATCACGGTGGCTGAGCTTGCCGTATTCCGACGCCTTTGTGACATCGAAGTAAACGTCGCCTTTCGATTCGTACGCGAATCCCCTGGCGATCAAGCCTTGCGTGATACCGATGATTTCCTGGATATGCTCGGTCGCCCGCGGCATATGGTCAATGCCAGTCACGCCGAGTGCGTCCAGGCAGCGCAGGTAATCGCGTGTGACTTCCTCCGCAAGCGCCTTGACCGTGGTGCCGTCTTTCTGGGCCTGCACGATGAGCTTGTCGTCAACGTCGGTGATGTTGACCACCCAGTTCACCTCGAATCCGAGGTAGACAAGGTATCGCTTGATGGTGTCGAAGATGACCGGGCCGACCATGTGGCCGATATGGCTGGGGGAGTAAACGGTCGGCCCGCAAACGTACATGCCGACCTTGCCAGGGTTCAAGGGCTGGAACGGAATCTTGCTCTGAGTCAGAGTGCTATAAATACGTAACGGCATGATGGAGTGTAAATTCAGCTTCGAGTAAGCCGGGCGCGAGGAGCACCCGGACGGAAGTCTCTCGCCTTGTGGAGCGGGCTGCGGCGCACGATCTTCGCGGGGATCAGATGGGGTTGGCGGTTTCGATCAGGACCACGGCCTGGCATTCGATTGCCTCCCCCCGACCGACTGGCCCAACCCGTTCGCCCGTCTTCGCCTTCACGTTGACCGCGGACGCGTCGAGACCAAGTAGCTCCGCCAAGCGGGCGCGGATCGCAGGCTTGTGTGCAGTGAGCTTGGGCGCCTCGGCATGAATCACCACATCACAGTTGATCAGCGACCAACCGGCCCTGTGGATCCGGTCAACCACCGCCTGGAGCAGTCGAGTACTGTCCGCATCACGCCAGGCTGGATCCGTGTCGGGAAAATGCTCACCGATATCCCCTTGCCCGGCAGCACCCAGAATCGCATCGACCACGGCATGGCAAACCACATCCGCATCCGAGTGGCCGGCGAGACCACGATCATTCTCGATCCGGATCCCGCCCAGGATGAGTGGGCGCCCACTCACAAGCCGATGCGTGTCGTGACCGATTCCGACTCGCGGCATCCTGTTCCCCATCCTCTGATCAATCCGGCGGAACGCCCGCCTCGCCTGGCGAATCGTAGCGTCTTCTTCCCAGATTGGCTATCCCGGCCAACTGATCTTCCCGCCAGCAAGAAGCACACCCCTGAGTTTTGGTCATTTTGAGAAGAGAAAGTTTCAAGTCCTCTCACCCCCGCTCCGATTCGACCGCGGCTCCAGAAAACCTTAGAAAAATTTAAAGCAAACCCTCATCGTAGGTTATGGCGAATTCTGCTGTTTTTCTTCGACACGTGGCACCGGCAATGCACTATGTATCAAACGAGTGGCATGACAAGGTCAATGCCCGGGACGTGAAAGGGAATTCCGGAGTTTCAGCCGCAAAAAGGCGCTGGATTCCCAGTCGGTCGAAGGGAACGAGGAACCTAGGGAAGGAGAGTGCAGGATGTTGGTGCTCAGCCGCAAGTTGAACGAGAAGATCGTGATCGACGGTGGAATCGTGATCTCGGTCGTCAAGGTTGACCGCAACCAGGTCCGCCTGGGAATCGAAGCCCCTGCCGATGTGCGGGTCTATCGCCAGGAGCTGGTCGATCAACACGCCAGGCGCACGCGGGCCGAGCTGATGGCGGCGGACGCCTAATTCTGTCCTGGGGCGCTCGGATCTTTCGTACTCGACAAGCGCTCTGGCGTCGATTAGCCTGGTTAGCAGTCTTTTAATTTGAGATCGCAGCCGGGAAGCGTCGACCTCCAACCGTCGTAAGAGGAGTTCCTGATGCAGTCAATTCGGGAAGATTCGGATGCACAGGGGTCGCGGTTGAACCGTCGCGGCTTCATCGAAGCAGGCGCGGGTGCTGCCGTTGCCGGCATGGCCCTTGCCGCTGGGGAACAGGCGAGCGCACAGGCCGCGGTCAAGGCCAAGACCGGGGGCCTGGTTGGCAAGCGTAAGCTTGGGAAGACCGGCGTCGAAGTCAGCATGCTGAATCTTGGTACGTGGCGGAGCGTCGGTCTCGACCGGATCCTGCGGCTCTCCTGGGCCAATGGCATCCGCTACGTCGATACCGCCAAGAGCTACGGTTCCGAACCCGCGATCGGGCGCTGGCTCCAGTCCGATTCCGAGCATCCGCAAGGACCTCTTCCTCGTTACCAAGGATCATCCAGGCACGCCCAGCGAGCTCGTCAAGAAGCTTGACGAACGCCTTGCCGCCCTCAAGACCGACTATGTGGACCTGATTTTCATCCACGCTCTTGGCGATCACGACATCAACACCGAGATCGAGTGGCCGAAGAGCAAGGAATTCAAGGAAGCAGCCGAAACGATCCGCAAGTCGGGCAAGGCCCGGTTTGTTGGTTTCTCCACCCACCACGTACGCAGGCCCGAGATTCTTCAGGCCGCGGTGGAAGGCGGCTTCGTCGACGCGATCATGCTTCAGAACAATCCCTGGAGCGCTGAGGAAGACGCCATGAACCGGGCGCTCGACGCCTGCCACAAGGCGGGAATCGGGCTTATCTCCATGAAGCAGGTCGCGGGCAACGTGAACCTGAACGAGATTGCTCGCAGGCTCCCCGACCTCAAGGAGAAGAAGCTCAAGCCTTACCAGGGCTTGCTGCACGCGATCTGGACCGACGAACGCTTTTCGTCATGCTGTGTCTCGATGCGCAACACCGACCAGGTGCGAGACAACATCGACGCGGCCAAGCGTTTTCAGCCGTTGACGAAGGCTGAACTCGACCGGATCCGCGATGCGGTCATCGCCGCCGGACCGACTCTCTGCCCCGGCTGCGACGGGCGCTGTTCACTCGCAGCAGGCACCGACGCCGAGCTCGGAAACCTGACTCGCTTCCTCACCTATCACGACCACCACGGTTATCGGGTCGAAGCACGCAGACTTTACTCCGAGATGCCTGACGCCGCCCGCAACTGGCAGGGGGCCGACCTGGCGGCGGCACGCAATGCATGCCCGAGCAAGCTCGACTTCGAAGCCTTGCTCCCCCGCGCCGAGAAGGTTCTGGGCTAACCCGCAACCGCAATCGAGTTCGCAACCACAAACGGCCGGCCAGGTGATTGACTCACATGGTCGGCCGATTTTCGTCACACAGCTTTCAAGTCACAAGAACCATCTCAGCCGGTTCGAAAACGCAAATCCGGACGGAATCAGGCAGTCGTCGCGATGGTAGGCGTGGGCGACTGGGCTCCGGAAGACGAGTCGTCGTCCTTCAGAGTAAGCACCCTGATCCCTTCGTGCGTGATCGCCACCGTGTGCTCAAAATGGGCGCTCGGTCGGCGATCCTTGGTCTCTACCGTCCAGCCGTCGCTGAGTGTCCGTACGTCCTTCGTGCCCACGGAGACCATCGGCTCAACCGCGAGAACGAGCCCTGGCTCGAGCTTGATATCGTGCTTGATCAGGCTCTTGCTCACGAAGTTGGGAACCTGAGGTTCCTCGTGCATGGCCTGACCGATGCCATGACCGACGAATTTCTCAACCACGTAGAAGCCCTGGCTCTTGACGTAGCGATCCATCAAGCTGGCCACTTCCGACCAGTAATTGCACCGGCCCATGGCACGAATGGCCAGATTGAGTGTCTCGAGCGTCACGTCGAGGAGCTTTTTGGCCTCGGCCGAGGGGGTGCCGATGGCAAGCGTGACTGCGGAATCGCCGCACCAACCGTTCAAACTGCAACCGGTGTCGATCGACACGATATCGCCATCACGTAGCGGGCGGCGGTTCGGGATACCATGAACCACCTGCTCGTTGACACTGGCGCAGATCACGGCGGGAAATGGCGGCTTGCCCTTTTCGTTGGCTGGATAGCCCAGAAAGAGGGGCTTTGCGTTATGGCGGCGGAAGACCTCGGCCACCACGTCGGCCATGTCGGCGGTGGTCACGCCGGGGGCAGCCATGGCGCGAACCCGGTCGAGCGCCTCGGCTACCACGAGTCCGGCCTCACGCATGAGCCCGATCTCTCGCGGACTCTTGAGTTTGATGACCGGTCTGGCTGCACGCTCCGGCCGGCCCGGAGGTTGCGATTTGCGGCCCAGACCCGCAAAAAGACCGGGGAATGGCGGGCGAGGACCCAGCGAACGGTGAGATGACACGACGTGGTTTCTCCGGCTCGAGGCTCAGATCCCAGGTGCCTTGATTCATTATTCCTTATAACGCGCGGCAAGGCTACCTATCGTCGATTCACAAGCCCGGTGTAGTCGCGCATAACAAGGTGACTATCAATCTTCTGGACCAGGTCAAGGCAGACGCTGATCACAATCAAGAGCCCAGTACCACCCAGGAACTGGGCGATGGTCCAGTCGACTTCGAAGTAGCGCTGAACCATCGACGGGATGACTGCCACGAGTGAAAGAAACGCAGCACCGACGTATGTGATCCGCAACATCACCTTCTCGAGGTAATCCGCGGTCCTGCGACCAGGTCGATAGCCGAGGATGAAGCTGCCGTAGTCCTTGAGATTGTCGGCCATATCCTTGGGATTGAAGGTGATGGCCGTCCAGAAGTAGCAGAAGAAGTAGATCAGGATGATGTAGCAGACGGTGTAGATATAGCTCTGGCGCTGGAATGCGGTCGAGAGTTCGTCAATAAAGCCTGCGAACATCGAGCCGATCGACCAGGATTCGCCTCTGAGTTTGGAAGTGAGCTGCGCCAGGTTCCCGAAGATGAACGAGGGGAAGATGAGCAAGCTCGAAGCGAAGATGATCGGCATGACGCCAGCCTGATTGACCTTGAGGGGCAGGTACTGCTTGGTGCCGCCGAAGACCCTTCGGCCCCGGACATGCTTGGCTGACTGTGTGGGAATGCGTCGTTGGCTTTCGGTAATGGCTATGACACCGACGACAACTGCTATGAACAGAATCACAAGCATGATGATCGTGGTGATGCCGTACTTGCCGGAAGGAGGTGTGAGCTCAGGCGTGGCATTGTCCCATAGCCCCTTGAGCGCCACGGGAAGCCGGGCCAGAATGCCGGCCATGATGAGCAAGCTGATGCCGTTGCCGATGCCGTATTCGTCAATCTGCTCGCCGATCCACATCAGGAAGATCGTGCCGGCGGTCATGATGCACACGCAGACGAAGCCGTTCCAGAAGCCTCGATAGTCTGGCAGGACGACGTTCATCTGCGGGCTCATCATGTAACGCACCCAGAAGGCGCTCTGGACAGCGCAGAGTGCGACCGTGGCATAACGTGTATATTCGTTTATGCGTTTGCGCCCGCTCTCGCCCTCCTTCATCATGGCTTCGAGCGAGGGAATCACGCTGCCAAGGAGCTGAAAGATGATCGAAGCGGAGATGTAGGGCATGATGCCCAGGCCGAAGATCGTGCTCATGCCGATCGAGGTGCCGCCGAACATCGCCACGGTGCCGAAGATTTTTCCGGCCGCGTTCCCCGACTGTTGCTCTTCCCAGTTGCGGAGTTGCGCCTGGTTGACGATCGGCAAGGGAACGTAAAAGCCGATGCGATAGATTGCGAGCAGCGCGGCGGTGAAGAGAATCTTCCGCCGCAGGTCAGGGATCTTGAAGATCGTGATCAGTTTATCCACGCGCGATCTCCTCGTGGGTCTCGGTCAGCGGGCCGTCCTGGTCGAGTGCAGCGGGGCCGAGGTTGGAGCAGCCGGACGCCCACGCGGTCTCAGAGACAATGGACGGCCGGCTGTTGCTTCTTCGCTCTGGCGCGGTTTACTTGGCCTCGGCCTTGTCGCCGAGCCGGACCGCATGTGGCTTGTAGGGAACGACGATCGCCTTGCCGCCGGCGGCGACAATCTTGGCGGCGGCGGGCCCGCTGAACTTGGTGGCGTGGATCTCGAGCGGCTTGGCGATTTCGCCATCGCCAAGGATCTTGATGCCGTCGAACTCCTGGCCCTTGACGAGACCAGATTCACGGAGCGCCCGTTCGTCGACCACTGCGCCGGGATCGAACTTGGCGTCAAGATCGCCCAGGTTCACGATGGCGTAGTGCTTCTTGAAGGCACCATTGAAGAACCCGCGCTTGGGTACTCGGCGTGCCAGGGGCATCTGGCCGCCTTCGAAGATCGGACTCAGTTTGAAGCCCTGGCGCGACGAATGGCCCTTGTGACCCTTCGAGGAGGTCTTGCCATGGCCCGAGCCGGTACCGCGGCCCACGCGCTTGCGCTTTTTGTTTTTGTGAATCCCCTGGTGGACGTCGTGCAATTGCATTAGAGATCCACTCCTCGCAGACGAGCGATCTCGTCTTTCGTGCGCAGTTGGGTCATGGCGTTGACGGCTGCCTTGACCAGGTTCAGTTTGTTATTTGAGCCGAAGCTCTTGGTCAGGATATCCTTCACGCCGGCGGCCTGCAGGACTGCGCGAACCGCACCGCCGGCGATGACACCCGTGCCGGGGCTTGCAGGCATGAGCAACACCCGCGCTGCTCCATGACGGCCAATCACCGCGTGCGGGATGGTGGTTCCCTTGAGGTTCACGCGGTTGATTTGCTTCTGAGCGTCCTTGACGCCCTTCTCAACGGCGGGGGGGACTTCGTTCGCCTTGCCGTAACCCCAGCCGACTTGACCCTGGCCGTTGCCGACCACCACAAGCGCGTTAAAGCTGAACCGACGGCCGCCCTTGACGACCGCGGCGCAGCGGCGGATTGACACTACGCTCTCTGTCCAGCCGCCACGGTCGCCGCCGCGGTCCCGGTCGCGCTCTCGAGATTCGCCTGCCACGAAACCACTCCTCGCGGACTCGGAATCCGCCCTCGCCGATGAAAGAACCGGTTGAGGCTCGCCGCCGTGAAGCGCCCGAGCCCATTGGAATCAGAATGAGAGTCCGGCCTCGCGCGCCGCGTCGGCGAGCGCTGCCACCCGGCCATGATACTTGTAGCTTCGGCGGTCGAAGCAAATCTTGTCAATGCCGGCTGTTCGGGCACGTTCTGCCACGACCCGGCCCACAATCGTGGCGGCGGCCTTGTTACCGCCATAGGCCACCTGTGAACGGATTTCCGGGTCGCGCGTACTGGCCGAAACCAACGTCTTGCCGGCGTGGTCGTCGATCATCTGGGCATAAATGTGCTTGGAGCTCCGGAAGACGGCCAGCCGCGGCCGTTCAGGAGTTCCGATGACGCGGTTGCGCACCCGGTGGGCACGCCGGCGCCTACGAGTTTGCACAAGCCGTTGCTGATTGGCGATATTCACGGGACCAACCTCGACTTCGGGATCAAGCTCGCGTCCTTACGCGGCTCGATCCCGATTGAACGGATCACTTGGAGCCAAACGCCTTACCGGCCTTCTTGCGGACAACCTCACCCTCGTAGCGGATTCCCTTGCCCTTGTAGGGTTCGGGCGGACGCACCTTGCGAACCACGGCCGCGAACTGACCGACCGCCTGCTTGTCCGCGCCGGTGATCACGATGTGCGTCGGGTCGGGGACAGTAACACTCACCCCCGCGGGGGCTTCCAGGACCACCTGGTTGGCATAACCAACCTGGAGCGCGACTGTATTCGCCTTCTTGAGCTGGGCCTGATAACCCACCCCCACGATTTCGAGCTTCTTGGCATAGCCCGTCGTGACGCCCTGGACCATGTTCGCCACGAGGCTGCGGGTGAGGCCGTGCAGCGCCCGGTTTTGACGCTCATCATCGCTGCGGGTAATGATAATCTGGCCGGCGGACGCTTCGTAGGCGACGCCGATCTCAGGGCGATGAGTATAGCTGAGCTTACCCTTCGGACCTTCAATCTGGATCGTCTTGTCGGCGATCGAGACCTTGACGGCCGGAGGCACGACCACCGGTTTTCGACCGATTCGGGACATGGCGGCTTGACCTTCTTGCGTTTGTGTCTTGAAAACCCGGTTCACTGAACCAGGGCCAGTACCTCGCCGCCCACCTTCTCAACGCGAGCGCGGCGGTCGCTGATCACGCCCCTGGGCGTGGAGAGAATCTGGATACCCAGCCCCCCCAGCACCGGCTTGAGGTCACGATAGCCCTTGTAGACCCGACGCCCAGGCTTGCTGATGCGGTCGATTCGCGTGATCAATCGCTCGCCGTTCGGACCGTACTTCATGTGCAGCCGGAGCGTTTTGCTGGGGACGGTGTCGATCTCCTCGAAGTCCCAGATATAGCCCTCTTCCTTGAGGACCTGGGCGATCCCCTTGCGCATGATCGACGCGGGCATCTCGAGGACGGTCCGCTCGATACGGACGGCGTTGCGGATCCGGGTCAGCATATCGGCGATCGGGTCGGTCATCATGGGCGAACCAGCCTTCAAGATCCGTCGCGGGTCACGAAGCCGAGGTCGGACGCTTCGGTTTCGACTTCGTCGGGGCGGCGGTGTATGTTCGTGCGTGATCGCGTTCGTTCAAGCACCAGACGTCGCGCCTGGGGCCGTGTTTGGGAAATCTGGCCGCGTTTCCAGAGCGGCCTAGCCGTCACCAGCTCGACTTCTTGACTCCGGGAATCAGGCCGCGGCTGGCCAGATTTCGGAAGCAGATCCGGCAGATGCCGAATTTGCGATAGTAACCGCGAGGGCGGCCGCACAACTTGCAGCGATTGCGGTGCCGCACAGGGAACTTGAGATCCTTGATCGGGATCTCGGATTTCAGCTTCTGGGCTTTCGTCGACATTGCGATTGCTCACCAGGATTCGCGACGGATCTCGTTTATCTTGACTGCGCCCCCGGCGCCTCCTTGAACGTTGTCTTAGCTGGCCTTGGCCGGTTGCCGGAACGGCATGCCGAAGGCCTTCAAAAGTTCACGGGCCTGCTCATCGCTCGCGGCCGTCGTGACGATCGTGATATCCATGCCCTGCGTATGCTGGATCCTGTCGGCGTCGATCTCGGGAAAAACCACCTGCTCGGCCATGCCCAGGCTGTAATTGCCGTGGCCGTCGAAGCTGTTCGGGTTCACTCCGCGAAAATCGCGAATACGCGGCAAGGCGATCGAAATCAGGCGGTCGAGAAACTCATACATCCGCCGCCCGCGCAGGGTGACCTTGCAGCCAATGTCGTTCCCCTCGCGAAGACGGAAGCTGGAGACCGACGTCTTGGCCTTGGTCACTAACGGCTTCTGCCCGGTGATCCGGCTCAAGGTCTCGACCGCGGCCTCGAGCACGGCCTTGTCCTGCGTGGCGCGGCCGACGCCCATGTTCACCACGATCTTCGAGAGCTTGGGGATCGCCATCGGGTTCGTCAGGTTGTACTTGGCGGCCATCGCCTTGGCGATGTCCTTCTTGTATGTATCGTATAATCGGGCCATGGCTCTCGTACCTCGCGACCGAGCTGGCGTTCCAGGACGATCCTGGGTTGAGTTCAGGTTAGGGGAATCAGGACGTCTTGGCGGCCTTGGCACGGGCGGCGTGCGTTGGCTTCTTCGGGCCCAGGTTTCCAAGCCCCGTACCGCAGACCTTGCAGTAACGCTCCTTGTAGCCTTCGGTGGTGAACCGGCGGCCCACCCGGACGCCGCGGCTGCACTTGGGGCACACAAGCAGCACATTCGAAACGTCGATCGGCATTTCCTTCGACAGCCGGCCGCCGCTCGGATTCTTCTGACTCGGGCGCATGTGCTTGTACACCCGGTTGATCCCTTCGACGACGATCTTGCCGCGCTCGGGAATCACCCGCAGTACCTTGGCGATACGGCGGTTCGAGGGCTCGCCGCGATCGTCGCCGGCGATCACTTCCACCTGGTCGTCTTTGCGAATGTTCATACGTCTCGTTCCGGGATCAAGGCCGGCGTGGGAAGACCTCGTCGCTTCAAACCACCTCGGCTGCGAGGCTGATGATTTTCATGAACTGGCGGTCGCGGAGCTCGCGGGCGATGGCGCCGAAGATGCGAGTCCCGCGGGGATTCTTTTCATTGTCGATCAGCACCACGGCGTTCCGGTCGAATTTGACATAAGAACCGTCGCCGCGGCGCGTCTGGTTGCGGGTCCGCACCACAACGCAACGAACCACATCACCGGCCTTGACGTCGCCGCCGGGGCTCGCCTTCTTGACGCTGGCGATGATGGTGTCGCCGATGCCAGCCACGCGCCGCTTGTAGCGTGATGCGCTGCCGCCCAGCACCTTGATGCACATCACTTCCTTCGCGCCTGTGTTGTCGGCCACATCGAGCCGCGTCTGCATCTGGATCATGGCGAATTCGCCTCTCTTTCAATCAATCGCGGCCATCGGCCACGTGCTGTACTTACTTGGCGGCCTCATCCTCGCCAGCGAGCGCCTGCTGGGCGCCAGGGCGGACGATCCGGGTAATGCGCCAACGCTTGAGGCGAGAGAGCGGCCGCGTTTCCATGATCTCGACGAGATCCCCCTTGCGCGAGATGTTCTCCTCGTCGTGGGCGTGGCACACGGTCCTGCGCTTGAGAAGCTTGCCGTATTTGGGATGAGGCACCAGGCGCTCGACCACCACGCGGCGCGTCTTGGTCATCTTGTCGGAGGCGACCACACCGATCTCAGTCTTGCGGCGGCCGCGAGCGGCCGGTTTTGTGCTTGTGGACTCAGTCATTTCGTTTCTCGGGTAGAACGCGTTGTCGCCTCGGATTCGGATTGAGCCGCCCGCCGCGCCTGCTCGCGGCCCCTTTGAGATCACTCCTCGAGTGACGTCACTTCGCAATGGCCGCGGCCCGCTCACGCTCGAGGACCCGCTGCCGTAGGATGGTCTTGACGCGAGCAATTTCACGCTTGGCCTTCACGATTTCGCTCGGCGCCTCGAGACGCTCGGTTTCGCTCTGAAGACGCAGCCGGAACAGGTTCTGCTGGACCTCCTGGAGCAAGATCTCGAGCTGTTCGTCGGATTGTTCGCGGAGCTCCGCAGGCTTCGACATCTCGCTAACTCCTAGATCGTGGGCCGGCGGGTGACAAAACGGCACGTAACCGGCATTTTGTGGGCGACGCGAGCAAACATCTCGCGGGCGGCTTCTTCCGAAAGCCCACTCACTTCATAGAGAATGGTGCCGGGCCGAACGACGGCTGCCCAGTACTCGACTTCACCCTTTCCCTTACCCATTCGCGTCTCGGCCGGAATGGCCGTAACGCTCTTGTGCGGGAAAATCCGAATGTAGATTTTTCCGCCCCCCTTCACCGCCTGGCTGGCCACCACACGGCCAGCCTCGATGGTCTGTGCGCTGATCTTTCCAGATTCGAGCGTCTGCAGACCATAGTCGCCGAAGGAGACGTAGTTTCCCCGGGTGGCGTTACCTTTTACGCGGCCTTTTTGGCTTTTTCGGTACTTGACCCGTTTGGGCATCAGAGCCATCGCCGGCCTCCATCTTCAGATAGTCGCCCTGGTTGACCCAGACCTTGATGCCGATGTTACCCTGGGCCGTGCTTGCCTCGGCGAAGCCGTAATCGATCTTCGCCCGCAGGGTAGACAATGGAACCGAGCCGGCAGCGGCCGATTCGGTCCGCGACATCTCCGCGCCGCCAAGGCGCCCGGAGAGCTGGATCTTGACACCTTTCGCTCCGCCCTCCATCGTCTCGTCAATCGCCCGCTTCATCGTGCGGCGAAAGCTCGAGCGTTTCTGGAGCTGCTCGGCGATGTTCTCGCTGATAAGCTGGGCGTCGAGGTCGGGACGGGTGACCTCGACGATTTTGATTTCGATGCGACGGCCGGTGAGGGCCTGAAGCTCCTTCTGGAGCACGTCGACCTCAGCGCCCTTGCGGCCAATGATGGCCCCGGGGCGCGCGGTCGAAAGCAGCACCGTCACGGCGTCGCGTGTGCGCTCGATCTCAATCTTGGGAATCCGCGCGGAAGCATGCTGCTTCTTGATCGCCTGGCGGATTTTGAAATCCTCGACCAGAAGGTCGCTGAATTCGTGCTTGGAGGCGAACCACCGGCTACGATGGTCCTCCATCACGCCCACGCGGAACCCGGTTGGTCTAATTTTTTGGCCCATAGGCGTCGAAGTCCTGTGTTCGATTGGTCGCTCGCGTCATGGCCGCCGGCGGCGACCGGCCCCAGTTCACGGCTGGGGAGCTTGTTCAGTCCTCGTTATCTTCGTTGTCCTGATTTGCGAAGTCGTTGTTCACCTCCGCCAGGCCGATCGAAATGTGTGCGGTCCGCCTGCGGATCAAATAGGCCATGCCGCGCGCCCGCGGCATCAGACGCTTGGCCATGGGGCCGCCATCGCCACGCGCATCGACGACCATGAGATCACCGACGTCGCGCACCTGCTGATCCTCGGCGTTGGCCATTGCACTTCTCAGCACCTGCTCCACCAGCCGTGCGCCCCGGTGCGGCATGTACTTGAGCCGGTTGAGTGCGTCCTCGGCAAAGCTGCCGCGGATCAGGTCGAGCAGCGGCCGAACCTTGCGAACCGAGATCCGCGCGAATCGGTGGCTAGCTTGGTATTGAGGATTCAAATTCATGACCCAGACCTCGGAAAGACCGATCGCCGCGATCGATCACACGTGATTCAAACGGGTAATGGCAGCACCACTGCAACCGTGGCGCTGAACCATCAAGCGCCTTACTTCTTGGATGCCTTGGCGGCCTTGCCGCCGTGGATTCGGAATGTCCGCGTGGGGGCAAATTCGCCGAGTTTGTGCCCGACCATGTCTTCCGTCACGTAGAGCTTGATGAAATTCCGCCCGTTGTGGATGGCGAAATGTTTGCCGATGAATTCCGGGACGATCGTGCAGGCGCGCGCCCAGGTCTTGATCGGCTCACGGTTGCCGCTCGCCTCGGCCCGCGCGACTTTCTCGAGCAGCCGATCGACGACGTAAGGTCCTTTTTTGAGCGAACGTCCCATGACTCGTCCTACCCTGTCCTCGCGAAACCGCGATAATCATGCCGCGTCCTTCCGTACCGCCGGAAGGATGCCGTTTGCGTGAGAAATCAGATCTTGAGCTGGCCGTAACGGACGCTGCGACGGCGACGAATGATGGCCTTGTTCGAAGGCTTCCGCGGCCGACGTGTCTTGCCACCCTTGGCGAGCTTGCCGGTTGGGGAGCACGGATGCCGGCCACCGGAGGTCCGCCCTTCACCACCACCCATCGGATGGTCGACGGGGTTCATGGCCACGCCGCGAACATGAGGCCGGATACCCAGCCAACGGGAACGGCCGGCCTTGCCAAGACGGACGTTCATGTGATCCGGATTGCCCACCATGCCAATCGTGGCGCGGCAGGCCGCGGGAATACGGCGTACTTCACCCGAAGGCAACGTAATCTGCGCCCATTCACCCTCGCGAGCGGTGAGAACCGCGGCCACGCCCGCCGATCGGCAAAGCTTGCCGCCGCCGCCTGGCTGCATCTCAATATTGTGAATCGAGAGACCAGTGGGGATCCTGGCCAGCGGCAGGCAGTTACCAAGCTTGGGTTCGGCTTCAGGCCCGCTCGAAACCAGCATGCCGGCCTTCAGGCCGTCCGGGGCCAGGATGTAGCGCTTCACGCCGTCCGCGTACTTCACAAGCGCGATCCGGGCCGAACGATTGGGGTCGTACTCGATATGAGTGACCTCCGCTGTGTGGCCGTCGTGGTCGTTCCGCTTCCAGTCGATGACCCGGTACATCCGCTTGTGGCCGCCACCACGGTGTCGGGACGTGATGAAACCCTGGTTGTTGCGACCGCCCGTCTTACGGAGTGGTTCCGTGAGCGACTTCTCGGGCTTCTTGTTCCTGTCGGTCAGCTCAGAGAAGTCACTCACCGACGCATTGCGGCGGCCAGCACTCGTTGGTTTATAGGTTCTGATTCCCATCGAACGGTTCCTTTGCCAGGCTCAGACGCCCACGGCCAATCTCAGAAGCCCCGCGAAGCGGACGCGGGGCGTGTTTTCCGATCAATAGAACGTGATGCGATGTTCGTCGTGCAGAGTCACGACAGCCTTTTTCCAGTTCCGCATCCGGCCCACGATCTGGCGGTATCGCCTGGGCTTTCCGCGGCGGTTCTGAGTATGAACGTGCGCCACCTTGACGTCGAAGAGGGTTTCAATCGCATCCTTGATTTCAGTCTTGGTTGCGAGCTGATTGACCTCGAACGTGTAGGCGTTCTGCCGTTCCGACAGATGCGTGGTCTTTTCAGTGATCAAGGGACGGAGCACGACCTGGTAAGGCTCAAGCTTGGGTCCCGTGCGCTGGTCTCCGCGGGGAGGACGGCGAATGGTGGCCATGGATCAGCTCTCCTGGCTCGCGGGCTGAGCGGCGGTCTTGCCACGGTCCTTGAGGGCCGCGAGTGCTTCCCGGGTGAGCACCAGGTAGCGTTGCCGCAAGATGTCGTAGGTATTGAATTCGGCGACGGGCGCAACCTTAACGCCGTCAATATTTCGCACACATCGATGAACCAGGGGATTTTGGCTGGGCAGGCCGAGCAAGACAGTCCGGCGGTCAAGTGTGCGCGACCGGGCCTGCCGCTTGGTCTCTCCCGTGGCTTCGACGCGATCGGATTCTTGCAAATCGGGACGCTGAAGCACGCTCAAAATCCGGGCGAATTCCCTGGTCTTCGAGGGTGCCTGGGGCAAGCCGTCGACGATGATGGCCTGATGATCCTGAAACTTTGACAGGAGGGCCATGCGGATTGCGGTGCGCACGGCCTTCTTGGGAATGGCGTAGCGATAGTCGCGATTGCGGCGGGCGAAGGCGACACCACCACCCTTGCGCTTGTTGGTGCGCTTGGCACCCGCTCGCGCGTTACCAGTACCCTTCTGGCGAAAGATCTTCTTACCGGAGCCGGCCACGTCCGCGCGACCGCGTGTGTTCACCGTGCCTACGCGGCGGTTGGCCAGGTGCATCACGACGACGTTGTGAAGGAGCTGCTTGTTGATCTCGCCGCCGAAATCGGCTGGATCAACCGTCTCCTCTCCGATCTTTTCACCGGCCGGATTGTAAACAGGGACTGTAAGCATTGGTCGAATCCGATCGAGGATCGAAGGCAGCGCCCGGGACGCGTACTCCCTGCGGTCTGCCCATTCGTTCAGACTTTGTTCGTTTGCCTTACCGTGATGTAGCCGCCATTGGGCCCCGGCACCGCGCCGCGGAGCAGAAGCAAGTTGTTCTCTGCATCGACGCGGACAACTTCGATGTTGCGCACCGTGACCTGCGCGTGGCCGAAGTGACCGGGCTTACGAATGCCCTTCTGGGTACGGGCGGGATCAGCGCTCGGGCCTGACGAGCCCGGATGCCGGTGCATTCGCTTGACGCCGTGCGAGGCACGCAGGCCGCGGAATCCGTGGCGCTTGATGACGCCCGCATAGCCGCGACCCTTGCTGGTGCCAATGACATCGACGCGGCCGACCTCGCCGAAAAGCTGGACGGTGAGGGTTTGCCCCGCGGCAATGTCCGTTGGGCCGTCCTGCCGGACCTCGCGAACAAAGCGCTTGGGTTCCGTGTCGACCTTGCGTGCATGCCCACGTTCCGATTGCCGGGCATTTTTACGCTTCTTGTCGTCAAAGCCGAGCTGCAAGGCATGGTAGCCGTCTTGCTCCAGGGTGCGAACCTGAAGCACGGTGCAGGGTCCACATTCCACGACCGTGACCGGGACGACCGTTCCGCCTTCTTGATAGATCTGGGTCATTCCAACTTTGCGACCCAATAGACCAACACGCATCGTCGAGCTCCGTCGAGGGAACGCACCGGGTTCGCGAACCGCAGGCAACCAGCAAAGAGCCGGTCCCGCGACCGCGAATGCACCTGGGGTGGGGTGGTGTGATTTCGACGCAAGCCGCCGCCAGGCATCACGGCGGCTCGGGCGTCGGAGCTTTCCCTCAGGCCCATGCCCGATGGAGACTTCCGACGCAACCGGACGGTCAGCGGGAGATACCCCCCCGGCTGGTCCAGGAAACCATCAAACCGATCACAACGTGCCCATGCATGCGTATCACGCCAAGATCAGCCACCCGTGGGGGAGGCTTTGATCTTGATGTCCACGCCCGCGGGCAGGCTGAGCTTGTTGAGAGCGTCGATCGTCTTGTTCGTTGGCTGAACGATATCGATCAGCCGCTTGTGCGTGCGGATCTCAAACTGCTCGCGCGACTTTTTGTCGATATGCGGGCTGCGGAGAACCGTGTAACGCTCGATACGCGTCGGCAGCGGTATCGGCCCGTGGACAATCGCCTCGGTCCGTTTGGCCGTGTCGACGATGTCCTTGGCGGACTGATCCAGGATGGTGTGGTCGTAGGCCTCCATCCGAATGCGAATCCGATCGTTGCTGGGACCTGCCACCGCGCGCCATTCCTCTTCAACTAAGACGATTCAGACGACCCGAGCGCGAGGCCCTCACCGAACCACGCGCATCACGTTAGGAAACGAAGAGGATACCAATCCTCTCAGCCAGCGTCAATCAGCACTGAGCACTTTTTTCGAACCCCGAATCAAGTGGCTCCTGCCGGCACGCGGGAGTCTCATTATATCGGCGCGTCTGGCAATGTGTAGTGAGGGAAACCAGGATACGGCAAGAAGCCATTGAGAATCGCGACTCTCGCCAGTCCTCGCACGCTGGTGCAGAGAGAACACGCGATCAGAAGACACATGTGTTCGGAAATGGTTGGGGTGCTGTGCACGGCTCTTCTGGGGGAGTCGTAAGCGGGTTCGAGTCTGAATTCGCGCGACTGAACACCGTTTATCAGCGAGTCCAGGGCTCTGTTGCGATCCGTGGGCGCGGGGAAAACTTCTGCGGATCGCGCCTGGAATATGTGGCAAAGATAGGAAGTGGTTAATCGCCGTGAATGGCCATGCGGGGTCTCGGAGCTCGCAGCAGGCCGGTGATGGAGGCAAGGCGGTCCGGCGCGCGGGTGCGGATTCCCGGGGTTTTGCATGGGGCCTGGTTGGCATTTGGGGGGTTGGCAGGCTATCTGGCTTACATGCCGGCGAGTGCCTCGAGCATACTGTCGGGCGCAGCGGCGTATTCGAGCGGTTCCATGGTGTAACCCGCTCGACCCTGGCTTAGGCTGCGCACGGCTGTGGAGTAGCCGAACATCTTCTCGAGCGGGACGCGGGCCTCGATGACCATCAGGTTGCCGCGTGTGCTTGTTTGGTCGATGAGTGCTCGGCGGCTGGAAAGATCGGCCGCGATGCCACCCAGATACTCTTCCGGGGTAACGACCTCGAGCTTCATGATTGGCTCGAGCAGCACGGAACCTGCCTCTTGCACGGCCTTGCGCAGGGCGTCGCTGGCGGCAAAGCGGAAGGCGAGGTCATTGGAATCGACGTCGTGGGTTGAGCCGTCGGTGAGGGTGACCTTGAGATCGACAAGCGGGTAGCCGGTGCGCCCGCCGGACTTGGCTTCCTCGCGCAGGCCGGCCTCGATCGCGGGGAGGAATTCGGGCGGGATCACGCCTCCTTTGAGCTTGTTCACGAAATGGAGCACGGGTGCACCCTTGGGCTGTGTTTCGTGCTCGAGATCGATCGTGATCCTGGCATAGAGCCCAGATCCCCCCGTCTGGCGGATGCAGCTTCCTTCGACCCGCTTCACAGCGCGCTTGATGGTTTCGCGATAGCTCACGCGCGGTCGGCCCACGTGCACCTTGAGCCGATAATCGCGGATCATCTTGTTTTTCAGGATTTCGAGGTGAAGTTCCCCCATGCCTGAGATCAGGGTCTGGCCCGTTTCTTCGTTGACTCGGAACGCGAAGGTGGGATCCTCACGTGCGAGCGCGACCAGGGTGTCGGCGAGCTTGCCCTTATCGGCCGAGCTCACGGGCTCGATGGACATGCTCATGACCGTCTCGGGGAATTCGATCCGCTCGAGCAGGATCAGGTCGGAGGCATCGCAGAGCGTGTCCCCCGTGACGGAATCCTTGAGGCCGACGACGCCCACGATATCGCCGGCGATGGCCTCATTGATTTGCTCGCGATCGTCGGCGCGAATGTGGTAGAGCCGCGAGCAGATTTCCTTCCTGTCCTTGCCGGGATTGTAAACCCGCGTGCCCGCCTTCAGACGCCCGGAATAGATCCTCACAAATGAGAGATCGCCGTGGGCGTCGCTTGTGATCTTGAACACGAGGCCAGCCAGGGGGCCGTTGGGATCGGGCTTGCGGCTCAGCTCGGTTCCTTTTTTGGGATGTGTGCCCAGGACCGGCGGTTTGTCGAGTGGGCTGGGCAGATAGAGCACGACGGCGTCAAGCAGGCGCTGAACGCCCACATAGCGCAGGCTGGAACCGCAAAGAACCGGCTGCGCGTGGCCTGAGAGCGTGACCCGCCTGAGCGCGGCCTCGATCGCCGTCGCGGGGAGTTCCGCGCCTTCCAGATGGGCCATGTAAATATCAGTAAACGTCTCATCCAGATCGGTGAGCGTGTTGAGCAAGCGCTCGCGCCAGAGCTCGGCTTCGGGGAGAACGGTCTCGGGGATCTCGGCCTCGGTGATGGACGAACCGAGGTCCTCGGTCTTGTAGAACAGCGCGCGCATGGCGATGAGATCGATCAGGCCCTTGAACTCGCCCATGCTCCCTTCCGGCCCCGCGCCGATTGGGATTTGCACGGGGATGGGCCGGCTGTCGACCAGGCGATCGGTGATTTCCTGGAAGACGCGTTCGAATTCCGCGCCGATGCGATCGAGCTTGTTAATGAAGCAGATGCGCGGCACGCGATACTTGGCCGCCTGGCGCCAGACGGTTTCGCTCTGGGCTTCGACTCCTTCCACGGCGGAGAACACCACGACCGCGCCATCGAGCACGCGGAGCGAGCGTTCGACCTCGGCGGTGAAGTCGACGTGGCCGGGCGTGTCGATGATGTTGATGGTGATTGGCTTGCCCGCGGCGTCTTTCCAGTGGCAACTGATCGCCGCGGCGACGATCGTGATCCCGCGTTCGCGCTCTTCCTCGAGGTAGTCGGTGGTCGTGTTCCCCTTGTCGACATCCCCCATGCGGTGGATTTCACCGGTGTAGAAGAGGATTCGCTCCGTGGTTGTCGTCTTGCCGGCGTCGATGTGGGCGATGATGCCAATGTTGCGGATCGAGGCCAGTGCGGAATGTGAGGCGTCGCTGTCCATGGTGGCGTCTTTCGCGGAAATCCCTGGGCCCAGGCTAGGCCATCTCAATTGATCCAGCCTAGCGAATTGAGCCACAATCGGCGAGAGACGGGCTTGCGATCGGGATTTACTCCAGGCGGAACAGCTTGATTCGCCGCGAATTTTCGCCGCTTGAGGCATTTGGTCGGTCCCTGGGCGGGTACAATGACGCCTAATTCGGTCGTGGAGCGCGATTGGTTTCGACGTGGCTTATCCCTGTCATGAGGCGTAGCGTGTGTTGAAGCAACCGGGCTGGGCAGTGGTTGGAGCATTGGTTCTAGGGGTGGTTCTGGGGGGGGTGGTCTGGGTTAAGAATCGAAGCGGAGGGGGCCGAGAAGCCAGGCAAGGATCAGGTTCGGTGCGCGATTCCAGGAGGGTGCACCTGGTTCAGCGCGCGGCCACCGCGTCGAAACTGCCCGACTACGAGCCGCGCAAGCCGATCGATACGAGCGGCTTCGGGCCGATCATGGGAATGTTGCCGCGCTGGTCGCCGCGTGCGAGTCTTGAGGAAATCGCCCAGTGCTGGAAGGAGCCGGGGCATCAGATCATCGCTCGGCTTGAGTCGCAGGCGGGCGGCTCGCCCGATCGAGGAACCGAGCCTGCGCTTTCGCGTTTGCTCCAGCTTGCCGCACTCCACGCCAGCGAGGGGGAAGCAAAACGCGCCTACGAGCGGCTTGAAGAGGCAAGAGCGCTGCTCGCCCGGGACGAGCCGCTCGCGCGGCGGTGGCTCTATTCCGTGATCTATTTCCAGGGAGTCGTCGCGCTCAGACGCGGCGAGACTGAAAACTGCGTCGAGTGCCGCGGCGAGAGCTCCTGCATCTTGCCGATTTCTGAGGCGGCGATTCACAAGATCCCCGCCGGCTCGCGGCTGGCGATCGCGCGATTTCGCGAGTATCTCGAGCGCTTTCCCAGCGATCTAGGCGTCAAGTGGCTGCTTAATATCGCTCATATGACGCTGGGTGAATACCCCGCCAGGGTCGATCCCCGCTTCTTGCTCGCGTTGGATGGCTACACAAAATCGGAGTTTGATATCGGCCGCTTTCGCGATGTGGGGCACCTGGTCGGCGTGAATCACTTCAATCAGGCGGGTGGAGCGATTCTGGACGACTTCGACAATGACGGTCTGCTGGACCTGGTGATCTCGTGTTTCGACCCCACCGAGCCGATGCATTATTTCCACAACAAGGGAGACGGTCTCTTCGAGGATCGCAGCGCCACCGCGGGACTGGCCGCTCAGGTGGGGGGTGGGCTCTATTGTGTTCAGACCGACTATAACAACGACGGTTACCTGGATGTCTATGTTCCTCGGGGTGCGTGGTTGCCGGTCGGGGTGCGCCCGAGCTTGCTCAGAAACAACGGCGACGGCACATTCACCGACGTTACTGGGCCGGCCGGCCTGCTTGATCCTGTGAATTCGAACTCCGCGGCGTGGGCGGATTACGACAACGACGGTTGGCTCGATCTTTTCGTATGTTGCGAACGGCAACCGAACCGGCTTTATCACAATCGCCGTGATGGTACGTTCGAGGAAGTCGCCGAAAAAGCAAAACTGACGGTCCCCGGCATGGCTTCGCAATTCTGCAAGGGGGCGACCTGGTTTGACTTTGACAATGACGACTATCCCGACCTATTCCTGAACAACTACGGTGGCCGACCCGAGCTTTATCGCAATAACCACGATGGAACCTTCGCGGACGTGGCGTCCATCATGGGCATCGATGGTCCGCTCCACGGATTTTCTTGCTGGGCCTGGGATTACGACAACGACGGCTGGCTCGATCTTTTCGCCACCTGCTACGACCACTCGCTTTCCGACATGGTTTGCGGAATCATCGGTCAACCCCATGTCCAGGAATCGAACCGGCTGTTTCGCAACCTGCAAGGCAAGGGGTTCGAAGACGTCACCCGGGCCGCTGGCCTGGACCTGGTTTACGCCAGCATGGGGAGTAATTACGCCGATTTTGACAACGATGGTTTTCTGGACTTCTACCTGGGGACTGGCGACCCAGGGATCGATTTCCTGTCGCCGAATCGGATGTACAAGAACGTCGGCGGTTCGCGCTTTGCCGAGATCACGGGGAGCTCGCGGACCGGGCATCTGCAAAAGGGGCATGCGGTATCCTGCGGCGACTGGGATCGCGATGGCGACGTCGATCTTTTCGTGGAGACCGGCGGCGCGATCAACGGCGATAAATATCACAACATTCTCTTTCAGAATCCCGGCCAGGGAAATCACTGGCTCACGCTCAAGCTCACCGGCAAAAAGACCAATCGAGCGGCGATTGGAGCTCGGATCAAGGTGGTCACCGCGACCGAGCCTGCCCTTGTGATCGAGCGGCAGGTGACCTCGGGCTCGAGTTTTGGGGCGAATCCGCTCGAGCAAACCATCGGATTGGGCAAGCACGATCGGATCGCACGGCTCGAGATCCACTGGCCGGCGAGCCGTACAACCCAGGTCTTCACCGGCGTTCGCGCGGACCAGATGTTCGAAGTCACCGAATTCGAAGAGTCACTGCACCCCCGCGTAACGAAACCGTTGCCTCAACCGAAATGATCGAGGTTCATCAGCGTTTGTGGGCTGTGGCACCGGGCGCGAGCTTCATGCCCTGTCCCAGGAAGTACCCGGGATGCGGCGGCTGGTTGTAACCGACATTCTGCATTGCCACGCACGTGCGGTAGGTTGAATCGAGCATGAGGGCGGTGAGGCGGGAGCGGGTGGGGATGGTGGTGATGTAGATCCGTAGCGAGCGGTTGTCGCTCGTGCGGAAGATCACCTCCTCGCGCCAGTCGCCCAGGATGTCGGCGGAGAGACAAGGGTTGGCCTTGGTGCCGTTGTTCCAGGCGCAACCGGCTGCCGAAAGCTGCCGCGTCTCGGTCTCGTTGGTCCAGTCCCACTTGGTGATTGTGGTGCGGTCGAGAATCTCGCGGAGCAGGTCTCCATCCCACCAGATGCCAAAGTTGCATGACCGCGGCTTCTTCTGGGCGATCGTGTTGCCGTGGACATCCCAGAGTCCTGTGAGGCCAGGCCCTGACGCCCAGAATTCGCAGCCGGGATGGCGGGGGTCGATGTCGAGCGCGATACCGCGGCCAACGTCCGGCGAGGGTTTTCCCCAGATGAGCGCCCCTGTCCGGGCGTCACGGAACTCAGCGCCCACTGGGTGCCTGGGTTTCTCGTGGATGTCGAAGATTTCGAGCCCCGGCCGGTTGGGGTCCAGGTCTGATAGGTGGATCGCGTCGCCGTGTCCAAGCCCTGTGCTGTAGAGCGGGCTGCCGTCGTCGTCCAGCGCCATGGCGCCGTAGATGATCTCGTCCCGGCCGTCCGAGTCGACATCGCCGACCGCGAGGTTGTGGTTCCCCTGCCCTTCGTAGCGTGCGAGCTTCGGGTTCTTGAACGTATCGAACGACCAGCGCTCTGAAAGCCGGGCTCCGTTCCAGTCCCACGCCTGGAGCCGAGTGATTGTATAATAACCGCGGCACATGATCACGCTTGGGCGGACGCCGTCGAGGTAGGCGACGGCCATCAAGAAGCGATCGACTCGATTGCCATAGGCATCGCCCCAGTCGCTCACCTTCCCGCGTGGGATGTAATCGACGCGCGCGCGTTCGCGCCCGCTGCGGCCGTCGAAGATGGAAAGGAATTCCGGGCCCTCGAGAATGTAGCCGGCGGCGTTCACGTAGCGCGTGTGGCCGTCGTGGTTGGCGTCGCCGATCTCGACGCCGGTGCCGTCGACCGTTCCCTCGGCGGTTCGAGCTGCGATTTCCGCACGGCCGTCGCCGTCGAGATCGTAGACGATGAACGGAGTGTAGTGCGCACCTTCGCGAATATTGGGGCCCAGGTCGATCCGCCACAGCCGGCGGCCCGAAAGCGAGTACGCCTCGAGCTTGGTGGTGCCCTTGCAAACCCCGCGCTGGGAGTTGTCGAAACCGTGAAGCTCTTGCTTGATCACAATCTCGTATTCGCCGTCGCCGTCGAGATCCCCCACGGCCGCGTCGTTGGGCGAGTAACCTTCGGGCGTCTCGAGCGGGATCGAGAGATATCCCGCGTGTGAACCCGCCTCGACCGTAAAAGGCCGGCTCCGCGCGTCTTCTCGCCCGTTGAGGACCCGGGTGACATGGTAGATCGCCTTCTGATCCAAACCCACTCCTGAGTCACTGTAATAAGTCGCCTCAACCAGAGGTTCGGAGTTTAATTTCGTCGCCGGCGACCCCTGTAAAGATCGGTAAATGTTGAACCCGGCGTGGGGTGGATCATCCTCCAGAAGGCGCCAGCTCAGGCAGACTTTTCCCTCAGGTGAGCGGACGGCGGCAAGTCCGCGGCCAAGGTGCTCAAGCTTGCGAAGGGGCCTGTTTTGTGGCGGTTGCGACCAGGAGGTTGTATCGAGCGCCAACACGAACATGGCGGCCCAGGCCAGGCAGTGTGAGCAATTCATGAAAACATTGAGGCGTTGCACGAACCCCTCCCACGAGGCCGATGATGGACGCGTCTGGGGTCGCGTGTTCGCGGCGGCTAGCGAACAGCGTATCCCATGCATTAGATTACCGAGACCGAGTCTGCGATTCTTCGGCCAGATCGATTCATTTTCTGCCAGGGGAAGACCATGTCCAGCGGCGCCCCCCACGAGCCGGCTCACGAGTCTGACGAGTTGCAATTCGACGAGGCCGAGCTACCGAGTTCTGCCGCGTCCGACACGCACGCGGAATGTTCGACCTGTCATTCTGAGATTCACGACGCCTATTACACTGTGAATGGAAGCGTCGTGTGCGAAAACTGTCGGCACGGCCTCGAGCACGCCTGGTACGGCGGATCCAGGATCGCGCGGTTGATCAAGGCGCTTGCGCTGGGGAGCGGCGCAGCGCTGATCGGAGCGCTGATCTACTACCTGATTTTTCGATTCACGGGCTACAACATCGGACTGGTGGCGATTCTTGTGGGATACATGGTTGGGCGTGGAGTGAACATGGGATCGGGGAATCGCGGCGGTCTGGGATATCAGTTTCTGTCGCTGTTCCTGACCTACGCGGCGATTTCGCTCATGCTCTTGCCGATCGCGATCGAGGAGTTTGTCAAAAATCCACCGCCGGATGACCCTGCCGGCGTGGCGGCTGCAGTTGGACCCGATGGTAAGGTTGTGCCTGAAGCGGAGGCGCCCAAGGCAGCCGAGGCGAATGCTGCGGGCGGCCCGGCGCAGAAGCCGTTTGACGCCGGTGGATTTGCCGCGGCACTCGGCGTGTTGATTGGGTTTGCTGTGGCGATGAGCTTTGCGCTGCCGGTCGCGGTGGCAATCCAGTCGCCGATGAGCGGACTGATCTTCGCGTTTGGGCTCTTCCAGGCGTGGTCGCTCAACCAGCGGCGGGTGCTCGCGTTCGCTGGCCCGTTCCAGGTTGGTGCTGGCCCCACGCATCCCGAGGACGAGGATCATGCAGTCTGAGCCTGACCACGAGTACGGACCCCTGCCGGAGCTCTGCCCTGGTTGCGGCGGCGAGATTGCGCCCGGTCTGCTCGCGTGCCCGTCCTGCCGGCGGCTCGTTCATGGCGATACGCTCAAGGAACGAGCAGCACAGGCCGAGGATGCTCAGTCGAGGGGAGACTTGCAGGCTGCTCTCGGGCACTGGCGCATGGTACTCGCGCTCTTGCCGAGCGAAAGCCGGCAATACACGATCGTCTCCGAAAGAATTGCCCAGGTCGGGCGCCAGATCGACCAGTCGCCCCGACCATCCGCGGCGAATCCCGAAGAAAACGATCACTGGGGCGGCATCTCCAGCGCAGGGAAATATGGCGGGATCACCGGCGCCATTCTGCTTGGCTGCTGGAAATTCAAGTTTCTGGGACTGCTTGTCCTGGGCAAGGCCAAGTTCTTGTTGCTGGGTCTAACCAAGGCAAGCACCTTTCTCTCGATGTTTGCCTGGATCGGGGCCTATTTCCGGCTCTTCGGCCTCTGGTTTGCCCTTGGGCTTGTGCTATCAATCTACATTCACGAGATGGGGCACATGGCCGCGCTTTTGCGGTACGGCATCACTCCCAACGCTCCCATGTTCGTACCTGGGTTTGGCGCGTTCGTGCGTTATGGGCAGCGGCTCGAGGACCCGCGCCAGGAAGCGCGTGTGAGCCTTGCCGGCCCGCTCTGGGGGCTCTTCACCGCGCTCGGCTGCTTCGGAATTTACACGGCAACCAATTCGCCGATCTGGGGCGGATTGGCCAATTTCGGAGCGATGCTCAATCTCTTTAACCTGATTCCCATCGGTTGGCTCGATGGCGGTCGTGTATTCCAGGGATTGACCCGACCCCACCGATGGCTCGCCATGGCTGGCGTGGCCACGGCGTGGGCTCTGTCGGCGAATCCCCTGCTCCTTCTACTCATGGCGGGAGGCGCCTGGCGCGCAGCGACCGAGAAGTCTCAGCCCGCACGCCGCGATCGTGAAATGCTCGCCGGGTATGTACTTGTGGTTGCTGCGCTCACAGGGATCATGGCCCTGCCCTTACCCAGGATCTAGCCCGAGCGGATCGCACACTCTGGAATCAACTCGCGTTGAATCTGGGCCGGATCTTCACGAGATAGCCGAGTGCGGCCAGGTCGTACACCGCATGCGCAACCATTACGGAAAGCAGATTCTGGTTGAAGATGAGGAACTCGCCGAGGTAAAGACCCAGGACGGCGGCCAGGACCATGTATGTGAACGAGATCGGGTGAAACAGGCCGAACAGCAGGCTTGCCACAACAACGCCAGGCTGGGTGCCGATCCAGGCAGACAGCGAGGTCTGCACCACACCGCGGAAGAGCATCTCCTCACCGACACCGGCGGAGAGGGAGATGAGAGCAAATTCGGACCATGAGCGGCCCGCGAACAGGGGCGCTGCCTCGAGATCGCAGAAGGACTCGACACGTTTCAGCGGACCGACCGGCCAGCGCAACATGGCCACGAAAAGCAAGACAAGTGGTACGGCTGCAAGAACGCCGAGCGCTGCGTCCTGCAGGCTAAAGCGGAAGCTCGCCAGCGGTGGTGCGGAAAGCAGCCAGCCAAGGAAAACCGACAGAGGCGCGAGCCCGGCCTCGAAGAAAACCGCGAAGATGATCACCACATCCCGCGCGGGACGATCATCATGCGCTTCGAAGCTCTCGTCATCGGGAGGCGAGTCTTGATCGTCCGGAGTCGCGGTCATCGACGCGCATCGCCCTGGTGAGCCTCTGTCGGATCCCCCGTTACCCGTAGCGTGGGATTTGGTGCCGCCCGTATTGTTGCCGCTCGGACGACACGGAGATAAGAGAATATGCGATTTCGAAAGGTTCTGTCTACAAGATGGATAGACACAATGCTTGCTTTCAACATAGCATCTGGAAATCGACCGCCGACGTGGCGCTAGGCCACGCCGGTTCGTGCTTCTGAGTCATCGGCTGGCCGAAGTCCGCGTGGTCTCGGCCAGGCTGACCTTGCGGGGCTGAATTTCGTTCTTCCGAACCACATAGAAAATGGCGCTATTGTTTTGAACTGTTTCGGGTTGGCGAAGAACATAAATGATGTTGTCAGGGCGGATGGTTTCCCAGTGACGGCGGCCGACGTTCATACCGACGAGTACGTCCCCTTTCTGGATGGCGGCGAGGGCCGCGGGGCTGCCGGGTGAGACCGCCTGCACAAACAGTCCGCCACGAAGCTTGGGTGACACGGCCGCAACGTATTCGTTGTCGACAGGAAGGGTCTTGAGGCCGAGCACACGCCAGACGAGTTCATCCGGATCGCCATTTGCGGGAATAATCGCTTCTGGCGTGGGCCGAACATCCAGGGCGAGTTTCGATTCGACCCCGCCCCGACGGTAAATGATCTGGGCCGGGCGTCCGGGCGCTGCGTCGAGCATGCCACGCTCGACGTCGACCACATTCGTGACCGCAATCTCGCCGACCTTCACGAGTTCATCGCCGACTTTGAAGCCCGAACCCTCGGCGGTGCTTCCAGGCTGAATCTCAGAGACCACAACCGAACGCTTGGCGCCGCGATACACCTCGCCCACGACCAATCCATGCCAGGTTGAAGCGAGTCGACGTGTAGAAAGTAGCTCCGCCGCAACCCGCTTCACATCGTCGATCGGAAGGGCGAAACCGATCCCCTGCGCACCGGCACGCACCGCCACGTTGACGCCAATCAATTCGCCGTCAATGTTCACGAGCGGGCCGCCGGAGTTGCCCGGATTGATGCACGCATCGGTCTGAATCAGGTTGCGATAGGTTTGCTCGTCCGACAGTGTCACATCGCGGTGAAGTGCGCTTACGATTCCCACCGAGACGGTGTTTTCATACCCATATGCATTGCCAAGGGTAATCACGGTTTCGCCGACCATCAGGTCGGCTGAGCGACCGATTTCGATGGCCGGAATCGGTCGTGTGGGCTCGATTTTCACGACCGCGATATCCATGACCGGGTCGACCTGTAAAACCTTGCCCGGATAGGTCGCTCCATCGAAAAGCTGGACCTCGATTCCCTGCACGCGATCGACGACATGATGATTCGTGATGATGTAGCCGCGGGGGTCGATGACCACGCCGCTGCCCATGCCGCTCACGCGGGGATGCTGATTCTCCTCTGGCGAGAACGGCCAGCGTGTGTGAGACGCGGCTTTCTTCTCGCTTGAGATGCTCACCACCGAGCGCTTGACCTTCTCAACGGCATCGACGACCGCGGTACGCCTCGAGCCAGAGCCCGCTGCCTCGGCCCGCGGCAGGGCTAGGGTCGCGAACCCAGCCAGAATCACCCCCAACCCAAGGATCTTCGTCACGCCTCGTCTCCGACTCATCAAGGGCGTTGGCACGGCGGTCGTCCCCTCTTTGGCGTTCGTGTTGCGGCGGTCGATTCCCTTCGCACGCGTCCCGGTTGCTAAAAGCCACACTGACGTCCAACCAACCTTCTGAATCGGTTCCATCGAATTCGGGGCTTAGGTCTCCTGCGCACTGGCTTTCCCAGTTTTCCTTGTCTTCGCAATTATCCCTATGTTTTCTCCAGGCTTCCTATTTTGCGTTATTATCCACTGGAGAGACGGGGCGGGGTTGAACGACCCGGCGAACGTTCCTGGCGAGGTTGAGTTGCCGTGCTGTCTGGCGGAGCGTGTTGGCGTCAAGGTCTGCCTGATCGGAGGGAGTGGTGGCGGATCGAGCGTGGTTGACACTCGATGTTCACGGCGACTAGCCTGAAACGGCGGTTTCAGATGCGGTTTTGAGACGAAGGATCGAGTGTGTCCATGGGTGAGAAATCACGACGCCGACTTCTGCTCGAACAGTCGCTTGAGGCGGATCCGGAGGATTTGTTTCTGCGTTATGGCCTGGCCATGCAGTGCCTGACCGAAGGGGATGTTGCCGAGGGTCGGGAACGTTTGAGGTCGCTGATCACGGACCATCCGGATTCACAAATCGCGGCTTACCAGCAACTTGGGCAATCGCTGGCGGATTCCGGCGAGCTTGCCGAAGCCCGCCTGGTGCTAGCGGAGGGGGTACGCAGGGCACTCGCCGCCGGGGATGGCCACGCCGCGGCGGAGATGAATGGGTTCCTGAGCTCGCTCGCCTGATCTGCCCGTGGCGGGTCACAGCCGCTCAAGCTTGAGTAATTGGATAGGGGAGTCGGCTAACAATGCAGGCGTGACCTGCGCACGAGGAAAGTGCTCCCGTATTCACTGCGTTGGAAGGCCGTGCAGGGACGTGGGCCGCCTTCGAATCTAGAGCATAGAGCCAATGTCGTCGCTCGATTTTGTAAGTCCGAGATGTCCGGAGCGGGCTGAATGCCCGAGCGTGGTCGTGGGAGGCAGTGAGGACGCGATGGAGCAAAACCCTCCCCGGCTGGATCCCGCGATTTTCACTTTTCCGAACCGAATCTTGTTTGGCGAGGGCGCGCGGTTTTCGCTTGGACTCGAACTTTCTCGCGTTGGTGTGAACCGCCCGCTCGTTGTGACCGACCCAGGTGTCTTGAAGGCCGGTCTGGTGGACGCGGTTCTAGGCGGAATCACGAGCAGCGTTGTGTTCGACCGGGTTCAACCGAATCCAACCGAGGATGACGTACTGGCCGGGTTGGATCAGTACCGCGCTGCAAAGTGCGATGGGCTGGTGGCGATCGGCGGCGGTAGCCCGATCGACGCGGCCAAGGGGATTCGGCTGCTTGTGACTCACTCGGGCCGACTCGTCGATTATGATCTTACGGCTGGGAAGTCAGACCTCATTCGGCCTGACATGCCGCCGATGGCTGCGATTCCCACGACCGCGGGAACTGGAAGCGAGTCCGGCCGTGCTGCGCTCATCCAGCTTCCCCAGAATCAGCGCAAGACGGCCGTTTTGAGCCAGTATCTCCTCCCGACCTTCGCGCTTTGCGATCCGGAGCTGACGCGTGGTCTATCACCGGTGCTCACCGCAGCGACGGGGATGGATGCGCTTTCACACTGCATCGAGAGCTATCTGTCGATCACAATCCATCCCATCTGCGACGGGATTGCAGTCGAAGGCCTCCGTCAACTTTCCAAGGGGATTGAGACCGCCGTGCGAGATGGGTCGAATGCCAAGGCACGGTCGGCCGCGATGATGGGGGCGCTTCTGGGCGGCATCAGTTTTCACAAGGGGCTTGGGGTAGTTCACTCGCTGTCGCATGCCCTGGGGCATACGGGTCGGGCGCATCATGGCACACTCAATGCCATTCTTTTGCCTCATGCACTGCGGTTTAACCGCGAGGCCGCGGGTGCGAGAATGGCGGATCTGGCCGGACGCATCGGCCTGGGACGCGGTGAGGACGCCGCGGGGCATCTGATCACTCTCGTCGAATTGCTTCTCGCCCGGCTCCCCCTGCCTCGCAGGCTTGGAGCGATTGATGGGCTTGAACGCACCGCAATTCCGGATTATGCGCGGCTGGCCATGATTGATCATTGTCACCGCACAAACCCCCAAAAGTGTGACCAGCACGCGCTTGAGGATCTGCTCGATCGCGCGTGGTGATCTTCGTCCCGCGCAAGCTGGCCCACTCCCCGTCTGCCGGTCGCTGCTTATACTTCATCTGGAAGTCGAGCTGGTCTGGACTATTGGGGCAACGGGACGAGGCCAAGCGCGCATGGATTCTATGTCGCCTCCATCTAGCTCTGAGCAGGGCGTCGCCGCGTATGACGCTCTTCTCATCGTGGGGTTTGGCGGTCCCGAGGGACCGGACGACGTGATGCCGTTCCTCGAGAATGTGACTCGCAGGCGCGGGGTTCCGCGCCTGCGTTTGCTCGAAGTTGCCGAGCATTACCATCACTTCGGGGGCAAGAGTCCAATCAACGATCAGGTGCGGGAACTCATTGTCGCGCTTCGGGGCGAGTTTGATCGCGCGGGGGTCAAGCTGCCGATTTACTGGGGCAATCGGAACTGGCGGCCGATGCTTTCCGATACAGTCCGCGAGATGGTCGGCGCGGGAGTCCGCCGCGGACTCGCGCTTGTTCTCGCGGGTTACAGTTCGTACTCCAGTTGCAGGCAATATCGCGAGGACGTTGCTGGAGCGTGCGCGTTGATTGGCCCACAAGCGCCCGTGTTTGACAAGATCCGCGTCTTCTACAACCACCCCGATTTTATAGCCGCCAACGTCGACCGCGTACGTCAAGCTCTTGCGCGATTAAGTGAACCGGCCACGGCACACGTGGCGTTCACCGCCCATAGCATTCCGGTGTCGATGGCGACGGGTTGCGATTACGAGCAACAACTGCGCGAGGCTTGCCGGCTCGTCGCCAGTGAGCTTTGCATTCCCGAGTCTCAGTGGGCGCTTGTCTTTCAAAGTCGGAGCGGACGTCCTCAGGATCCCTGGCTCGAGCCCGATATTCTGGATTACATACGCAAGCTGCATGCCCAGGGTGTGGCCGAGCTGGTGATCCACCCCATCGGCTTTCTCTCGGACCATCTGGAAGTTCTCTACGATCTCGACGAGGAAGCACGGCTGCTTTGTAGCGAACTTGGAATGCGCATGGAGCGTGCGCAGACGGTGGGCATTCATCCCCGCTTTGTGAGCATGCTTCGAGAGTTGGTCGTGGAACGAATTGAAGGCTGGGATGTGTCTCGCAAACGAGTCATTGGTCTGTATGGGGCCAATCATGACGTTTGTCCGGAAGCGTGCTGTCCAGCTCCACCGCATCGCCCCGCGGAGCGACCCACCCGGTCCGCAACCTAGCCAGGCTGTCCGCGGGACCGTTCGCCTTGTCTCATCCCTAGACAGCCTTCCCTCTCGCTTTCTATTCTTGAATGCCAGATTTGCGATTGGATTCGGGTCCACGTACGGAGCCGCGGCTTGAAGCCCTCCCGCCGACTGTTGCTCGTGGAAGATAGCTCGACGATGAGACGCATGCTCTCGAGCATGCTCGCCGAGGAGGGATATTCCGTCGAGACGGCCAACGATGGTCTTCAGGGGCTAGCGAAGGCGCGCATGGATCCGCCACCGGAGATCATGCTCACCGACTACGAGATGCCCGAACTGGACGGCGTGGGGTTTTGCCATGCCGTGAAGCAGGATAAGGACCTGCGTGCGATTCCCGTGCTCATGCTCACCACGCTGGGCGAGATCAAGAACCGGATCGCGGGGCTGGAGGCTGGGGCGGATGACTACATCCAAAAGCCGAAGGGGCCGGATGAGTTTCGGGAGCTGTGTGCGCGGCTCAAGGCGCACCTGCGTCTTGCGGATTTGAATCGAGAGGTAACGGAGCGTAATCGCCAGCTTGAGGCGGCTCACAAGAAGATGAGCTTTGAGCTCGATCTTGCGCGGAAGGTCCAGTTCGCGCTGATGCCGCGGCCGCCGAAACCTCGTGGCGTCCTTCGTGCGGCGGTGCGATACAAGCCGGCCAACGAGCTTGGCGGCGACGTGTACGACTTCTACCGGCTGGACAACAATCGCCTGGGAATTCTGGTGGCGGATGTGTCCGGCCACGGGGTGAATTCGGCGATGCTCTCAGGCATGGTGAAGGCACTTGCTGCGCCGTTGTCGCTCGCCGTCATGGAGCCGGGCGAGCTGCTCGCGGGGCTTGATAGCGCCGCCGAGCAATATTTCCCCGAGGGATACTTTTGCACCGCGTTTTATTTGATCGCCGACGAGGAGACAGGGCTTGTCCGATATGCGGGGGTGGGTCATCCGCCAGCGATCATCGTCGGGCCCAAAGGGCCGCGGACGCTGGTCTCCAACCCGGGAATGCTTGGAATTGGCATGGTGGATGGCACCGCCGGTTCCGTCGATCGAATTTGCGAAGGCGAGTCGCTCGTGATTTACACCGACGGGCTCACCGACGCGATGGATCCCTCCGATGTCCTCTTCGGCGAGGACCGGCTCAAGACAGTGCTTCAGTCCTACCACGGGGCTGATCCTAGCGAGATTCTCAGCCAGGTTGATCGGGCGATCGCAGAACACACCTCCCCTGGCCGTCCGGCAGACGACATCAACATCATTGTCGTGCAACATCACGTGGGGTGATTGTTCCCCAATCCGCGCAGGGCGTGATAGACTGAAAAGACGGTCAGTCCATCGGCCGAGCACGATCGCCGAGCCGCCGCGACGGTTCGTCGTGCGAGATATGGTACGGGGGTTATGGCGGTCGAACCTCGAGATCTGGAAACGGTCGCGCTGGCGGGACCGATCACTCTTTATGAAGCGATCGGGGTGCGAGAGACGCTTGCGCGGGCAATATCGGCAGGGAAGCCGATCCGGATTGAGCTGGCGGATACCACGAGCTGGGATCTCGCCGGGTTGCAACTTTTGCTGGCGCTCGAGCGATCGGCGAAGGAACATGGGCTGGCGGTTCAAGTTGCAGGCGCGCCGGGCGTGTTTTCGGGGCTTGCCTCCAGGTGCGGACTGGGTGACTGGCTGGCCGGGATCAGCGAATGAAGCCGAGCGGAGACACGAAAGCAGCCCGACCGCACGGCGACGACTCCAGGACGGTTCGAATTCCATGAGCAAGACCGTGCTTCACGCCGACGATAGCGCCTCAGTCCGGCGCTGGGTGGCGGAACAGCTCGCCGAGCTCGACGTCCGAGTGGTGTCTGTGTCGGACGGTGCGGCCGCGCTTGAGATCCTGCGCGAATCAGACTGCGATTTGCTGCTCACGGATCTCGAGATGCCGAACCTGGATGGCCTGGGATTGCTCGCTGCCGTTCGTGAACTGCCCGCGCACCGTTTCTTGCCCGTGCTCGTACTTTCCTCACGCAAGCCTCACGAGATCGATCCCCAGCAACGCCATGGCGTGACCGGATGGTTGGTTAAGCCTGTTGAGCCTGAGAGCTTGAGGCGATGGGTCAAGCGAGCATTGCCAAGTTAGCCGTGGGAGAACGAAAGTGTCAGGGTGGAGAAAGAGGGTCGGCCGCCATCAAGGCAGAGGGGGTTCAAGCCGTTGAGTAGTGCTGAGGACCGCTTTCGCGAGATGTTTCACGAGGAAGCGCGCGAGCTTCTGATCGGCCTGGAAGAAGGGCTGATGGATCTCGAACGCAGGCGCGGAGACCGTGCGCACCTTGATAGGACATTCCGGGCGGCCCACAGTCTGAAGGGCGCGGCGGCGATGGTCGGCCTGGGCGCGATCGCCGAGTTCACCCACGGCATAGAGGCGGTGCTCGACAGGATCCGTTCGGGCGCGATGGGGGTTGACTCCGAGATTATCAGTTGTTTGCTCGAGGCGCGCGACCATCTGGCCGCGATGGTGGAAGCCGAGGCTGCGCATTCGCCGATTCCGCCGTCAAGCGAATTGGTGGCGCGGCTTGCGGACCTGCTGGGCGAAAGTGGCCGCGCCGCGGCGGCGGAACCACCTGCGCCTGTGGCGGTTGTTGCTTCTGCCCCTGAACGCGAGCCCGTGGGGGCCCCGCTCCCCGCCAGGAAGTCACGCAGCAAGAAGGCATCCACCCCGCGGCGTTCCCGCGCACGGCAGAAAGCCGAACCCAAGGCCGGTCAGTATCAGATCCTGTTGCGCCCCGGGCCGGATATTCTGCGCCGGGGCGTGAATATGGCCGGGATCCTCGACGAATTACGCGAACTTGGCGAGCTCGAACTGGTGGCCGATACGTCCGATGTTCCGGGCATCGATTCGATCGATCCGGAAAGGTCGTATCTGAGCTGGCAGATCACGCTGACGACCACCGTACCGCTGGAACGCATCGAGGAAGTGTTCCTCTTTCTAGCGATGGACAGCGAGATCAAGATCAGGCTCGCGACCGAAACAGGCGAGACCGAGCCGGTGGGAACATCAGCCGGCGGGTTGGTCCAGCTAGCGGCGATTCCGCGGCAGGTCACGGAATCACCCGCCGTTGCCCGCGCACGATCCGAGACCCCTCCGCCCACGCCTACCCCACCAGGACCGAGCGCGCCAGCACCGCCGCCCACGCCCACCGCGACCCCGCCTCGACCCCACGCCCGTATTCGCGTTGACGCCGCCCAGCTTGACGACCTTGTTGGACTCGCAGGTGAGCTCGTCGTCCTCTCCGACAACCTCATGGGCTTGCGCGAACACCGCGGCATCGACGCCTGGAGCCACGCACTTGAAGCGCTCGAACGCGTCAGCCGCCAGATCCGTGACACCACTCTCGAGCTCCGGATGGTGCCGGTGGATGAGCTCTTTTCGCGTTTCCCTCGCGTCGTGCGCGACCTCTCGGACCGATCCGGCAAGGAGATCGATCTCAAAATTGTGGGCCAGGACACGCGGCTCGACCGTACCATCGTTGAGCGCCTGGCCGACCCGATGATCCATCTGATCCGCAACGCGGTAGATCATGCACTCGAGCCGCCCGACGAACGCGTTGCCAGGGGAAAGCCACGCGCCGGCCGGATCACCCTGACAGCGGGGCACGAGGGGGATCGTGTGGCGATTCGCGTGGAAGACGACGGCCGTGGGCTGGATCGCGAAAAGATCGTTCGAAAAGGGATCGCGCTTCGCATGGTACCAACGGGCACGCCCCCCGATGATCCCCGGGTCGTGAGCCTGATCTTCGAGCCTGGCTTCTCCACACGCGATTCGGTGACGGAGCTTTCCGGGCGCGGCGTCGGGCTCGATGTCGTGCGCGACGCCGTGCGGGCGCTTCGAGGCGGTGTCTCCGTCGAAAGCATGCCGGGCAAGGGAACGGCATTCGTTTTTCGTCTGCCTCTCACGCTGGCCCTGATCGACGGCCTGCTGGTTGAAATCGCGGGAGGGCGGTTCGTGGTCCCACTCGCCCAGGTTGAGGAATGCGTGTCGCTCCAGGGAGCCCAGTCCGCCCTGGCCGAAGGTCGGCCGTGCGTGGCCGTGCGTGGAGAGCTCGTGCCCGTGGTCTCCTTGCGAACACTCTTCCACGCTGACGGTTCGGCCCCAGCGCGGCAAGAATTACTCCTGACACGACACGCTGGTCAACGCGTGGGCGTGGCGGTCGATCGACTGGTCGGCCGTGTTCAGGCGGTCATTCAATCGCTTGGCGAGGGATTGTACGGGCTGGGACGATTCTCGGGTGCAACGATTCTCGGCGACGGCGCGGTCTCACTCATCCTTGATCTTTCAGCCGTGGTCTCCGAATCACGGCTCGCGGAACGCTCGGTCCGGTCCTATCGACCGGTCGCCGCGCAGGCGGAGAGCTATTCATGAGAATCAGTCTCGGCAAGCAAATCACGACTGCGCTTGTGCTCTTCGGCATTGTGCCGGCGGTCGTGATCGCGGGATTCGCTTATCAGGCGAACGACGAATTCCGTAAAACGCAGACGCTGATGATCGGGCTTGTCGCGGCGTCCATCAGCAAGGACGTGGGGTCGATACTCGAACTGAAGCCCGAGATGCTCGATTCCGCCAAGAAGGGAGCGCTGAGCGACAATGAGCGCAACGAGATTCGCGGCGTCATCGAACGCGAACTCGGTGCGTTCAAGCTCGAAGGGGCGCAGGTTTATCTGATCAACCCCCACGACGTGTTGCTGGCCCGCCGAGATTTCAACGGCGCTTTCGATCCCAAGCCGCAGGCATCGCAGTTCGAGTCGCGCTATCTGAACCTCGCCAACAAGGCGGTCGGGTTATTCGACACAGTGCTGGTCGCGCCCGAGCGGTCGATGACCTCGCTCTTCTCGAACGACCCCAAGTCACGCGGAGAGTTCGTGGCGTACTATCCTATCCCCGTTGCAAGCGGCCTGGTTGAGACGGGGCGCCACGGTTTTGTCACCCTGGTGATGATGCCTCGTGAAGTGGCATTCGCAGCGATTTACAACAATCAGACGCTAACACTCTGGATCCTGGGCATCGTGCTCGTGCTGACGCTGCTGCTTGGAACCTGGTACGGCAAGCGATTTGTCCGCCCGCTCGTGGAGATTATCGACGTCACCCAGATGTTGCGGGACGGCCGGCTTGATCGCCGCACCGAGCTCAAGCGCTCCGACGAACTCGGCGACCTGGCGATCCAGGTGAATTCCGTGGTCGATCGATTGTCGGAAGTGATCACCCAGATTCGCGACCTGACGAACTCCGTCTCCACGGCGAGCAACGAGTTGAATTCCAGCGCTCATCAGCTTGCCCAGGGATCTGCGGAACAGGCGGCGACCCTTCAAGAAATCGCGAGCAGCCTGCAATCGGTCGACTCGTCAGTCGGCCGGAACGCGCAACATGCCCGGGACACGGCTCGCATGGCAAACGACGCTAGCACCCAGGCCGAACGTGGTGGCGAGGCCGTGCGCGAGACCGTCGTGGCCATGCGGGAAATCACCCAGCGGATCATGATCGTGGGCGATATCGCCTATCAAACGAATCTGCTCGCGCTCAATGCCGCGATCGAGGCGGCCAGAGCGGGCACCCATGGCAAGGGGTTTGCCGTTGTCGCAGGCGAGGTGCGCAAGTTGGCCGAGCGCAGCCAGGCGGCCGCTCAGCAGATCAGCGATCTGGCCAAGAAAAGTGTGGCCGTTGCCGAGAATGCTGGCACCTTGCTGGACCGGATCGTACCGATGATTCGCGACGTCTCCAACCTGATTCAGGAGATCTCGGCGGCGTCCCAGGAACAAACCACCGCGATCCGTGAAATCAACGTGGGTGTAAGTCAACTCGAGGAGGTGGTCCAGCAAAACGCTGCGGCGAGCCACGAACTTTCCGCGACGGCCGATGGCCTGGCCTCGCAATCCTCGAACCTGAACACCCAGATCGAGTTTTTTCAACTGACGGAGGTCGATGAGATGGGCCGAATCCACTCTGACACCCCCTTGCGGGCGCGCGGCACGCCGGCGCGGGGGCAGCTCAACGCGTCCTCACGTCCGCTTCCATCACCATACAAACGCTCAGTGGAGTCGCTTCACAGTTCGGAACAGCACCTGCATGCGACTTCAGGCCTAAGCGCGTACGCAATCCCAGCGCCGCCGAACACAGCGGGGTCGGGGATGTCTGGCTCTCAGCAGTCTCCTCAATCGTCGCAGTCCAACAACGCACCTCGGGGGGGCGTCATTGTGAGTCTCGATGACGACGATAACTTCCAGCGATTCTCGTAAACTAGGGATTCCTGCAGGTCATCAGATTGCCGAGAATCCGCAGCGATCGGGTTCGCGGGCAAAGGGAACCAATCCTGATTAGAGTGCCAGGCCAGGGCCGAGGGTTGTACGATGGTCGACGTGATCACCGACGCCAGTGTGGAATCCAGCGAAAGCGACCACACCCAGTCTTTCGTGGTCTTTCGTCTGGGTGGCGAAGGGTATGCCCTTGAGGTGATGCGCGTGCAAGAAATTCTGGACATGCAATCGCTCACGGAAGTTCCTGGCGGCCCCAGGTACTTGCTCGGCGTGATCAATCTCCGCGGCCATGTCGTTCCGGTTTATGATCTCAGGACGCCGTTTGGGCTAACCAAGGAGAGCAAGCAGTCCCGGGCGCCTTGCATCATGATCGTGGAGTCGGGCGCAGGACACGATCGCCAGATCACGGGTCTGCTTGTCGACCGCGTTTCTGATGTGCTTGAGATCCCTCAGGACGAGATTCAACCCGCTCCCAGGCTTGGACTTGGAAAAGCCACGCCGTATGTTCGCGGACTGATCCGTCACCAAGAGGCCTTCTTGCTCGTACTGGATGTTGATCGAATCTTTTCGACTCTCGGGTCGATGAGCGGTGAGGGCGTGTAACGTGGCGACATCGGGAAGCCTGCCACCCCCACCGGCGGAGCCCGAGCCGTGGTCGGAGAAAGACTTTACTCCGATTACGGTCTTTCTGCGCCATCAGATCGGGATCACGCTTGAATCGCACCGAATGGGCTTGCTCCAGGCCCGATTGCGTTCCCGATTGCAGGCGAAAAGCTACCGAAGCTTTACCCAGTTTCATGAACAGGTGCTTCGCGTCGACCCCAACGGCTGGGGCGCGCAGCTCTTGATCGATCTTTCCACGGTCAACCACACCTCGTTTTTCCGCGAGCCGGCCCATTTCACATTCATGACCGAGCGGGTTGCAACCTGGCTCAAGGAGTCACCCTCCCAGCCTGTGCGGATCTGGTCGGCAGGCTGTTCCTCCGGCCAGGAGCCCTACAGCATGGCCATGGTGCTCCTCGAGTTGCTCGGCCCGACCGTCGCTCAAAAAGTCGAAATCTGGGCCAGCGATCTGTCGCTCGAAATGCTCAAGGCCGCTGCGGGAGCCATCTACACCACCCGCGACGTTCAAGGAATTTCTCCGCCTAGACTGCGCAGGTTCTTCTTGCTCGGGCGTGGGCCTCGTGAGGGCTCCTTCCGTGTGGTGCCTGAAATCCGCGATATGGTTCGCTTCCGGCATATCGACCTGAGGAATCCGGTCTGGCCGGTGCCGGGTGACCTACCCATGATCTTCTGCCGCAATGTGTCGATCTATTTTTCCGACGAAGAGCGGCTCACACTGCTGCACCGGCTGACCCAGCAACTCCGCCCAGGCGGCTGGCTCGTGATGGGGAATGGCGAGATTCTGCCCGAAGTTCCAGCCAATCTCCGCAAGCACTCTCCTTCTCTGTTCCAGAAGGAGGGCTAGTTGCGATGGCCAGGCGAGAGCTTCATCCTTCAGGGCGATCTCCGCAGTCCGAGCCCATTGAGGTGCTTGTTGTCGACGATAGCGCAGTCGTCCGGCAGCGGCTGAAGTCAATCATCGAGTCCGACCCGCGCTTTCGCGTTGTGCTGGCATCCGACCCGTATGAAGCGGTCGCCATGCTCTCTAAATCCGTTCCCGGTGTGATCTTGCTCGACGTTGAGATGCCGCGCATGGACGGGCTCACGTTCCTGGGCAAGCTCATGCGTCAGCACCCGATGCCGGTCGTTCTTTGCACAGCTCAGGCCGAACGTGCGGTGACCGCGCTTGAGATGGGGGCGATGGAGGTGATCGCCAAGCCCAACTGGAACGACACGTCGCGGATGAGCGAATGGTCTCAAGGGTTGATCGAAAGCATTACGAACGCGGCCCGAGCGGGGCGGGCTCCGATCTCCGAGGAACGGACGCCGTCCACGGACCCCCGCCATATGGCCGACGCCATCCTGCCCAAATTGCCGTACACCTCACGAGCGGGTGCGACCGAACGCATGATCGCCGTTGGGGTCTCCACCGGCGGCGTGCAGGCGCTCCAGCAGCTTCTGGCAGGCTTCCCCAAGAATTCGCCCGGCATCGTGATCGTGCAACATATGCCCGCGGCGTTCACCGCGGCTTTTGCGCAGAGGCTCAATAATGATCCACGGATCGAAATGGAGGTTGCCCTGGCCCGGCAACACGAGCAGATCCGTCACGGCCGTGCATTGATTGTGCCCGGCGACGTCCATGGCGTGGTGCGCCGAGCAGGCACGGGATACCGCGTGGAACTTGTCGAGGGCCCGCCGGTCTGCCGCCACAAACCCTCGGTGGAGGTGCTTTTCCGCTCCACGGCGCAGGCGGCGGGTCCGTACGCCGCGGGCGTGATTATGACCGGCATGGGAGACGACGGCGCAGGCGGGCTGCTCGAAATGCGCGAAAGCGGCGGACTTACGATCGCTCAGAACGAAGCGACTTGCGTCGTCTTCGGCATGCCACGGGAAGCAATTCGCCGGGGCGCAGCCAAGGCCGTACTGCCGCTCGATGCAATCGCGGCCAGTATTCTGGCCTGGAACGCATCGAGCGACGTTGGCACCTGGTATTAACCCATACTCCGCCAAGAGTGCGAGCGCTTAATACTGATCTGCGCTGATGACCTCCCCGCCCTGGATGGTGTTCAGGCCGATCCAGACTCGCATGTTGATTGAGTTCTTGATGAATCGCGCTGATCCATCGCCCAGCAGTACGTTGATCCCGCCGGGATGGCGGCTCCGCGCACCCGCGTAGGCCATTTGATCACCCGCGCCTCCGGTACACGGTAAATCCATGCCCGGCTCATTCACGCAGAAAATCGTCTGGTTGAGCTGGTCTCCGTAGTTCCCGGTCTGGTAATAGTCGACCGGATTGTTCGGGGGCATGCGCGAAAAGAACGAACCACCACCCGGGATCGTCGACCAGACGAGCCCCCGGACGTCGTATAGCTCGCCCTGGAGAACCTCGGCCGCGAAAACGGTATTTGAGAGCCCGTCGGTGACGGCCGCAAGCGGAATCGTGTAGTGCCCAAACGGGGACCGCATGAACATTGGGACCAGTCCCGTCACGGGATCCAACATCGGGGGCGAAGTCGCTGGAATATTCTGCCCCCAGTAAGTGTTGCCGAAACTGGCGCCGTAATTTCCCTTCGTGCCGATTGGGCTGCTGAGCGCTCCGCCGGCATATTGGGGCGTGATCTGGAACTGGTTCGAACGATCGCTGGGACATTGGAAGATCGAGATCTTGACGCCGAACACCGTTGAATTCGCGAAGAATCCAAGCGGCAAGGGCATGAACGGACCTTCCATCCCAAGGGAGTAGTTAAATGAGTTCGCCAGCGGAGCCTGCTCGATCTGCGGCAACGCCAGGACAAACCAGGGTGTGTTCTGGCAGCCCGAGAAGATGTAACGCCCGCATCCAGTAACCGGGTTGCCCTCGTCGGCGATCACGCCGGTCGGAAAACTGCGAGACTGGTTCTCATAATTATGAAAAGCCAGGCCAAGCTGTTTTAGATTGTTGATGCATTGGGCCCTGCGGGCAGCCTCCCGCGCTGCCTGAACCGCCGGCAACAAAAGCGCGATCAGAACCGCGATGATGGCGATCACTACGAGTAGCTCGATGAGCGTGAAGCCGGATCGTCTCCGAGACATGGTTCCTCCTGTTCATTGAGGAAACTCGGGGTGTGTCGAGATCCGGGACGAGCTCGCACTCTCGCCCCGAAGTCTCGGGTGCTGACACGGGAAGTACAGAAAAGAGTCCGCGAAAGGATCAACACGGCCAATTCCCATTTATCACGATTTCTTGCGAAACGCGAGAGGGTGGCTTCAAATTTCACGGAAACGGAGCGAAACGATGCAATTAGTAGACTGCGAGTCGCAGGCCAGCATTGCGTCTGAGGGCGGCTTAGCCCTTGAGTCGATCGGCCAGAATTTCGATGGGATGGCGAGCGATCGTGCCTAGGATGTCGTGGACTTGCGAGCGACAGGAGAACCCAGACGCGGCGAGGGTCGCGTCCGGATGGGCGGCAAGAGCGGGAATCAGCACGCGATTGGCAAGTTGGACGCTGACGTCGTAGTGTCCTGTTTCGTAACCGAACGACCCGGCCATGCCACAACACCCCGCGTCGAGCACAACAACCTCAAGTCCGGGAGCAGCCCGAAGCGCAGCGACCGTACCATCAATTCCGACAACAGCTTTTTGGTGGCAATGCCCGTGGAAGAGCACCCGGGCGGGTATGGTCGCAAGAGGCAGATCGGGCAGGTGTTTGGCGATGAACGCCTCGACCGTACTGGTTTGACGAGCCACGATTCGGGCGTCGTCGCCGAGACGGAAATCGGGATACTCATCAACGAGCGCAGCAATACACGAGGGCTCACAACCCACGATCGGGATGCCTGCGCGGGCGAGCGGCGCCAGGTGTGCAACCGCGGCCGAGGCGAGATCTCGGGCAAGGTGGAGCATTCCCTTGGAAATCGCTGGACGGCCGCAGCAGGCGATGCCTGCTCGCTCGACCGTGTAGCCAGCGGCTTCAAGCACCTGAACCGAGGCGATTCCGACTGAGGGTTCATGATACGTGGTAAAGCAATCGTCGAGCAGAATCACGCGCCCCTTACCACCGGCGCGTGGATCTTGCGTATGCTCATTGAACCACTGGCGGAAGTTTGGCCGAACATATCGCGGTAAGTTGCGGCGGCGATCGATCGCGAAGAGTCCCTCGAGGGCTCGCTTCACAATCGGATTCGCGAGCAGACCATTCGTGATGGGTGCCAGTGCTGATCCCAGCGGACCAAGTCGAAAGAGGTTCGCAAAGAGGTGGTGATTGAGCGGCCGCAGGGAATTCTGATACCGCGCGTGAAGCGCTTCCGATTTGAGCTTTGCCATGTCCACCTGGGAAGGGCACTCACTTTTGCAGGCCTTGCATTCCAGGCAAAGATCAAGCGCATGCCAGAGCGAGTCGTCTCCAAGGCCAGTGCCTCGCGTCTCGAGCTTACCCGTCATCGCCAGCCGCAGCAGGTTTGCTCGCCCGCGCGTCGTATGAGTTTCATCACGTGTGGCCATGTACGACGGGCACATCACCCCTTGCTCTGTCTTGCGGCAGACCCCCACGCCTGAGCACATCTCGACTGCGCGTGCGAACCCCCCCTGCCCGCTGAAATCGAGCATCGTTTGGGCAGGCTCGACCGGGTGGTAGTCGGGGCTGATTCGCAGGTTCGCACCCAGGTCCTGGTCGCCAATGACCTTGCCGGGGTTCAAAAGCCCCCGTGGGTCAAACGCGGCCTTCACAGACTGAAAAGCAGTATAAACTTCCTGCCCGAACAGTTTGCGATTCCAGAGGGTCCGCGCCAGTCCGTCGCCATGCTCGCCGCTCATCGCTCCCTGGAACTCAAGGACGAGATCTGAGACCTCGCGGGCGATCGCGCGCATCATCTCGACGCCCTCCTTGGTCTTCACGGAAAGGATCGGCCGGATGTGCAAGCAGCCAACGTCGGCGTGGCCGTAGCAGGCCGCCTTAATCTCATGCCGGCTGACGATTGATTCGAAGCGCGCATGAAATTCGGGCAGTCGGGCGGGATCCACGGCCGTGTCCTCGACGAAGGCGATTGGCTTGGCATCTCCGACCATCCCCATTACAAGCGCGAAGCCGGCTTTGCGAATCTTCCAGAAGTCGTCCCGAGCTGCATCAGCCAACCGTGTCCGGACGCCAAGTAGCCCCGCGCAGCCATGAATCGCGTTTTCGAGTGCTCGAGCCCGTTCTTCAAGCTCAGTTTGCGAGTCCGCGTGAAGTTGAGCCGCAAGTACAGCACCTGGACGGCCCGAGGTGAAGTCAAGCGCCTTCGCAAAATGGGGGTTGCTCGCCGCCAGGTCGAGAATCATCCGGTCAAGCATCTCGACCGCGGAAGGTCGAGATCGCAGGATGAGCGAGAGCTGGTCAAGCGCATGCGGTATCGATGCGAATGACATCACGACGAGTCCTTCAGCAGCGGGAAGCGGCGTGACCGAGACATCCGCGGACAAGACGACAGCGAGCGTTCCCTCCGCACCCGTAACTAATTTGGAAAGATTGAACCGCCAGGGTGGGTCGATCCAGCCGGTCGGTCGGATCGGAAGGCCTGGTACAAGCTCATCAAGGTTGTAACCGCTCACTCTGCGCAGAATGCGTGGGAAATGTGCGCGAATCGCCTGCTCGTGCGCAATGACCTGCTCGCGCGCAACCTTGTGCACACGTCCCAAGATATCTGGGCGAGCGCAGAGGGCGTCGAGCTCGCTGGCCTCGATCGCTCCGAGCCGCCCTGTTGTTCCATCTGAGAACACCACCTCCAGCGCCTGCACGTGATCGACCATCTTCCCGTAGCGAAGCGAACGTGCCCCCGCCGAGTTATTGCCGATCATCCCGCCGAGGGTTGCTCGATCACTCGTCGAAACGTCCGGGCCGAACATGAGGCCCATCGGTTTCAGATGAGTATTCAAGCGCTCGAGAACAACCCCTGGCTCGACGCGCACCGTCATTCGGTCACGGTCCACCACACCGATTCGATTCATCCATTTCGAGAAGTCGATGACGATCCCTTCTCCAACCGTCTGGCCGGAAAGGCTCGTGCCGCCGCCGCGTGGGATGATCGGGATGCCCAGGTCAGCCGCCACAGCCACCACGCCCACGACATCCCGCGCCGATCGGGGCACTACCACACACTGTGGCTGAATCTCGTAAAGGCTCGCGTCGGTGGAGTAGACGCCACGGGTTCCGCGATCGTCGTGGATCTCAGCCTGGGTTTCGCGGCGGAGCCTGTCGGCGAGTGGAGTGGTCATTTGAGCTTGGTTCCAAACAGGACCCACCCGGCAGGCCATGGGGGATCGGTCTGCGCCCTTCGAGACGCAGGTTGAAATGACCTTGCCGCGTTTTTCCGTCTCACTATGATACGCGGCGCCTGTGGAAAGCAACGTGCGTCAAGAATCGAGGAGCCGACGGGATAGGAGTCCAGGATCCGAGTGGCAGGGAGGCGGTGATGGCGAAGCGACGGAGAGTGGGCTTCGTGGCAGCGGTGCTGGCTTGCACGCTCATAGCCACGGCGGCATTTTGCTGGAAATCAGGCATGTTTGGTGCCCGGCGCACAGGCGCAGCAATTCCGGTCGCCATGGATCGCGATGCGGCTTTGCGCGCGGGTGACATCACTGCGCTTACTGCGCTCAGTGAGGAAGTGATTCCGGCATTGGGCGCCAAGATCCAACCTGCCACCGAGCAGGAATGCGAGACGCTCAACCAGACCCTGCAGGCACTTCGTAAGGGATTTCTGAAGTACGAAGGACCCGCCCGGGCGAGTGTAGTGCTTGCCGCCTGCCGGATTTTCGATCGTTACTCCAAAGAGCCGGCCCCACCGAAATGGGTCGATGCCTTGCCTCCGCTTCACGATATCTTGACCGCCAGCATGGCCGACGCGGATCCGAATACGCGCAAGGCCGCGCTCGTTGAAATCGCCAAGCTTTGGGTCTGGACCCCTGGGCGTTCCATTATTCCCGTCGAAGAGCAAATGCTCGCCGAGTGGAAAGGTGGAATGCACCCGGGCGTGGTCCGTTGCCTCTCGAGCCGTGATTCCACCGTTCGGTCCGCAGCGGTGGCCTGCCTGGGAGCGCTGCCGATCGATGAACTGTCTGCTCCAGGGCTCCCTTACCTCGAGGACCCGGATCGCCAGGTCCGAAAGCAAACGCTCGTCTCCTACTCCAACCGACCGAATGTCTTGACGGTCGACATGCTCCTCACCCGCATGAACGACTCGGATCCGACAATTCAAGAGGCAGCCAGTCTTGTTCTCAAGACACGCGGACTGAGCCAGGAGCAGATCAGCCTCGGCGCCTTGATCTTTAGCCCCAAGCCAGCCCAGCGTGTGTCTGTGATTCCGCTGATCAAGGATCGGAGCGACCTCGATCCCGTCGTCTGGCTGATCCAGCTTTCCAAGGATTCGGTGGAATCGGTGCGGCTGGCCGCGATCGAGGCCCTGGCAAGCCATAAGTCGCCGCTCGTTGAGCGCAGACTAGCCGAGATGGCCCGGTCGGATGTCTCGAAGGTGGTACGCGAGGCTGCTGGCAAATGCCTGCCGCCGGTGGAAAACACGGCATCGTTGCCGCCTCTGCCTGGCTCGCGTGCCCTGAACCCGAAGGCGAACTGAGCCCCATTCGCAGCCGCTTCAAACGTTCCCGGGGCGGAACGTCTCCCTCAATGCGAACCCGGCACGCCGTTCTTCCGCCTCCGCCCTCTTACGCTGTTCGGAAAAAGCGATTCCTGATCAAGTGTGCCGTCCGTCAGGATCGGCATGGGCAGGAAGTCGGTTTCAAGGCTGAGGTGGGGGTTAGCCTGGGTCTCGTTCAGAAGTGGCTTGCTGATCCACATCGTCTCGACCTCGAGTGTATTGGGGATCACTACGATCCTCGCCTGAGCGGGGTCGATCCGCCAGCATGTTTCGATCGCGGTCTGAATCACGTCGCGATCGGTGGGCAAGGTGATCGGAATTCGGCCACGCTCAAGAAAACACGAAGTTAGGATATTGATCCGATACGATTCTGGGTCGAGCCGAGAAACGAGCTTCTCGGTGGTGAGATCCGCGAATCCGACGCCGACGATGTTTCCGTGGCTTTCCTCCGATGCGTCGAGTACAACAAGCCGGGTCACCACGGGACGTGCCAGGTCGGGCTGGGTTTCCACCATGAGCCGGCCGATCACGTTCGGATCCATTCCCGCTCCCGAATAGTTCTTGCCCAGCTCCCCTACAACCAGAACGTCGATCTGATCGAACGGCAGCCGGCCCATGAGGCCACGCGCCCGCTCGAGCAGCTTTGGCTCTTCGGTAAGAATGGTGTCTGGCTCGAGTACCTTAATCTCGGCCGTTTCGTCGACGGCGTTCTCCAGAATCGCAATCCCGAGCGCAAAACGCGTCTTCTCAAGCAAGCTGCGTCCAACCGCGGGCAAAACCTCTTTCATCCCCCGGACGCCAAGCTTGTGAACCTGGCTGGCACCCTGCCGTTTGCCCAGACCGATCACCAGCATCTTGAGAACGCCAGATTCAAACTCGGACTGAAAATCGGTGTGCGGCTTTACCCGGTTCACGAGCACGATGCCGTCAGCCTGGTAGGCATTCTTGTCGAAGTAGATCGGCAAGCCGACGGGATTTGTACCGAGTTCGACCGTCTCCATATCCGTCTTTACAGGCACACCCATGGCGTCTTCCGTGACACCGTACTCGGCTAATAACGCGCGCTGACCTTCCGGCGTGGCACCACCGTGGCTACCCATCGCCGCTACAATAAACGGTCGATATCCTCGCTCCTTGAGCGCATCCACAACGCTGCGGGCGATCAGCGCGATTTGGTTCACGCCACGGCTGCCGATGCCAACCGCGATCGTTCCTCCGGGCTTCACCCGCTTCTCGATCGCACTCTCGAGAATAAGCGTGCGCACCGCGCCAGGAACGTCGGCCTCGCGCGTCATGGGGGGGTGCTGTCGGATGCGAGCGAGAGGTGGGAACGTCATGAAACAAGGTCTCGTTGATTCACGAACCAGAGTGCCGAACATCTGCTGCTGGCCACATGTGCTACCAACCGTAAAGCGTTCGCGGCCCCAGGTACGGCGCGTAGACCCCAACCGGCGGAGGCGCCACGCGGGTTGAGGCACGGCCCGGATTCGAGCCATAAACAAAGGTGCGATAACCGTATACGTTCGCCGTGTAGGTGGAAGGTTGATAATACGAAGCACCGTAGACATAGCCATTCGTGGCAAATCCAGGCCTCCAGAGCCCGACTCCGAACTTGCCTGGCATGATGCCATAGGGTGGCATGGTCCTGCCGTAGGACGGCCCAGGATACGCCGAAAACACCGAGTAAGTCTGTGGCATGCCGTAGCTCGCGAAGCCGTAGCTCATGCCGTAAGTGCCCGGCGAGCCAAGGTAATCGCTCACCCGGTACGAGGATTGGGTCCCCGTCGTCTGGGCGCGGCACTCCCCCGCACCCATCGAAACGCTTAGTACGGTTCCGAGAACGAGAGCCGGCAGCCAGCCTGTCAGACGTGAGCACATCCTCGCACCTCCGCGCTCGCTCGCGCAGCATTCGGCAACATCAAAATCCCACACCCCATTCTATCGTATCATCTGAGATTTTCTCTGTCCCGAGACCATGACCGCCTATTCGTTCTAGAACCACCTGGATCCAGTCCTGGAGCAACTATCTGGATGGATCCCAAAACAATCTTGCCGCTGCGACGGATTTTGGTTTCCCAAAATTCGAGTTTTTGGAATCCAATGTTCTCACTTGGCCGATACGGAATCCGTGTGTATAACAGTTACGATTGGATCGAGCGCGGAAATTGATGGACGATCGGGTCTCGTGGGATTTGAGTGATTGGATTAATGGCGTTTGTTGAAGAGACACACGCGACTCGTCGCTCACTCGAGGAGGTGCACTCCTCGGTGGCGATCCCTTCGTCGCGAGGGGCGAATGGTCGACTACGGCGTGCGTTTGCGTTTCTCGGGCCGGCGTATTTGGTCAGCGTCGGCTACATGGACCCCGGCAACTGGGCAACGGATATCCAGGGGGGCGCGCAGTTTGGCTATGCGCTCATCTGGGTCCTGCTGATGTCGAATGTGATGGCGATCCTGCTCCAGACCCTCGCGGCCAGGCTCGGGGTGGTGACGGGTTATGATCTGGCCCAGGCTTGCCGTGCAGAGTACTCGCCCCGGCTCAACGCGCTTTTGTGGGTACTGGCTGAGATTGCGATTGCCGCCACGGACCTCGCCGAGGTTTTGGGAACGATCATCGCTCTCAAACTGCTCTTTAACCTGCCGCTCTTGATCGGATGCGTGATCACAGCGTTTGACACGTTCGTTCTGCTTTGGCTCCAGCGCTATGGTATGCGCCAGGTTGAGGCCGTGATTCTGGCACTCGTGGCGACGATCGGTGCCTGCTTCCTGGTTCAGCTTTTTCTGGCCAAGCCTGAGATCGGCGGGGTGGTTGCGGGTTTGCGCCCGACTCTGCCGGAGGGCGCGCTCTACGTCGCGATTGGCATCCTGGGTGCGACGGTGATGCCGCACAATCTTTATCTGCACTCCGCACTGGTGCAGACGCGCCAGATCAGTGGGGACGCCACGAGCAAGCGATCAGCTTTACGTTACTATTTGCTCGATTCGACGATCGCGCTCAACGCGGCGTTCCTGGTGAACTCAGCGATCCTGGTGTTGAGCGCGGCGGTATTCTTCCGGCACGGTGTTGAGGTTGCAACCATCGAGGAAGCCTACCAGATCTTGCCCGACTTCCTCGCGACATATGCCCCCAAGCTTTTTGGCATCGCCCTTTTGTGCGCAGGGCAAAGTTCCACCCTCACTGGCACTCTGGCTGGTCAGATTGTCATGGAAGGTTATCTGCGGCTGCGGCTTGCGCCCTGGCTCAGGCGTCTTGCCACGCGGCTGCTCGCTCTTGTGCCCGCCGTAGCCGCGATCGTGCTTGCAGGTGAAAAATCGACCCAGAAGCTGCTCGTTCTGAGCCAGGTGATTCTCAGCCTTCAGCTCTCATTCGCGGTCATTCCCCTGATTCACTTCACGTCGAATCGTCGGAACATGGGCTCGTTCGCCTCGCCGCGATGGGTTCAGGCGCTCGCGTGGACCACCGCGGCAACGATCGTAGGGCTCAACGGTAAGTTGGTGCTCGACGAGGCGCAGAATTGGGTCACAGCAACACGAGGCCTGTTGCTCGGCCCGATTCCCGTTTGGCTACCGGTGGCTGGCTTGCTCTATGGACTGATCGGCTGTGCCTTCGCACTGATCCTCTGGGTCACGGTTAAGCCCTGGGTGATGCCCTCACCGCCGTGGACACCGCAGCCAAGCATGCAGCTCGACTGGGTGCGAGCCCTGCGTCCTCGTGCGTTGGGTAGGATCGGTGTCGCCCTTGAGCACGAAGCGGACGACGCGGAGATTCTCAACCGCGCGCTTGGACTGGCTGGAGCGAATCCGCAGGCATCGGAGCTGGTGCTGCTGCACGTGGTGAATACTCCTCTCACGCGGGTTCTCGGCTCTGAGATTCTAGACCGGGAATCCGCGGCGGATGAGCAGTACCTGGCGGATCTGGTGGACGCCCTCAAACGCCAGGGGCGATCCGCCCGTGCGGTCCTGCTGCACGGGCCCGACCCAGCAGGCGAGATTGTCTCTTATCTGAAGAGCCATCCGGTCGATTTGCTGGTTGTGGGTTCCCATGGCCACGGGCTCGTGCGTGACTTGCTGCTTGGCCAAACCGTGGATCGGGTGCGGCATGGGCTTGATGTTCCGATGCTAATCGCACGGCCTGACCGTGGTAGCACGGGACCGATGGAGCCAGGCTCACCGCGCGACCGCTGAATTGACCACTCCCGCTCAGGCGTCATATAATCCCGCGCCGGCCTGATTGGGCAGCGCAGAGCGCTGCGGCGGCTCACCCGGGCGTCGTCGTGCCATGTCGACAACCTATTTCAAGAGGTTCCGGATGGAGATCGACCTGGGTGGGATCATCCCATCCTCGCGGCTTCCCGAAGGATTTTCCTGGGTTCCGTGGCACGATTCCCTGATCGACGACCACGCAGCGGTCAAATACAAGTGCTTCGCGGGCGAAATCGACGCCGCCGTCTTCCCCGCGCTTGGTGATCCCCACGGCTGCCGCCGCCTCATGTTCGAGATCCGCCGCAAACCAGGCTTCCTTCCTGAGGCTACCTGGCTGATTGCCAGCTCCAGCGGATACGTGGGCACGGTCCAGGGGGTTATGGACAAGGGGCCGATCGGCGCGATCCAGAATGTTGGAGTCTTGCCGGAATATCGTGGTCGAGGGCTTGGACGCGCCCTTTTGGGCCGCGCGCTCGAGGGGTTTCGTCGCGTTGGCCTGCCTCGTGCTTATCTTGAAGTCACAGCCGAGAACGCTGCCGCGGTGAAACTGTATCGAGACCTTGGTTTTCATCGTTCGAAGACGCTGTACAAGGCCGTGGCGCTTTGATCTCCAGGGTTTTGGTTGCTTTTGCCGCACAGGCGGATGATTCGCCTTCAATCCCCGTAATCGATTCTGGTATTCTGAACAGGTAGATTGTGGCAGAGGCCCTTCCGCCCTGGGTCGTTCGGGTGGATCAGGCCACGGTGATGGCACGAGGACGCCCCCACGGGCGGCGCCTGGAATGATGCGCGAGAGGTGACTGTGGCGTCGTCGAGATCGAGGATTGAGCACCACGTTTTGGCGAATGGGCTTGTGCTTGTCACCGAAACGATGCCGAGCGTCCGTTCCGCGGCATTTACCATGCTGTTGCCGGCTGGGGCCGCACACGAGAGCGGCAATGCCACAACCGGCCTGGGCGCGGCGGTGATGACCGCGGAGTGGATTAGCCGGGGCGCAGGACCACGCGATGCCCGAGCGCTCCTGGCGGATCTGGATAATCTCGGCGCCAGCCACTCCGAAAGTGCCCAGACCCTTCACACGTCCCTTGCCGTGGCCACACTTGGTCGGAACCTTGGAGCCGCCCTCGAAATCTGCGCTGATATGGTCCTTCGCCCGCACCTCGATGACGAAGCGGTGGATCCCATCCGAGCGCTCTGCCTGCAATCTCTCAAGAGCCTGGAAGACGATCCTGGCGCGAAGATCGTCCATGAGCTGCGCCGCCGCCATTTTCCCGACCCATGGGGCCGTTCCTCGGCCGGAACGCCCGAAGGAGTCGCTGCGCTTGAGCCGGACCAACTCCGCGCCTTCCGCAGCATGAACTACAGACCCAACGGCGCGATTTTGGGCGTCGCCGGTGCGATCGATCCTGCTGAGATCCGTGCGCTCGCTGAGCAACTCTTTGGGAACTGGGCGCCGCAGCCGCCACAGGACGTTGCCGAACACTCCACCGGCCCGCGCAGAGATCACATCCCACGCGAAACACAGCAAACGCAGATCGCACTCGCCTATCCGGCCGCCAATGCCGCCAGTCCCGATGCCTATCTCGCCCGCGCGGTCTCAGCCATCCTCGGCGGCTATTCTTCTGCCCGGCTCTTCACCGAGGTCCGAGAGAAACGCGGGCTTTGTTACTCGGTTTACTCAACCTACGACGGCCAGCGCGACCGCGCGGCCATGATCTGTCACGCCGGCTCGACCCCCGAACGTGCTCAGGAAACGCTCGACGTCATGCTCGGCGAGATCGCCAGACTGGCCCACGATGGAATCGAGCCTGACGAGCTCGAAACCATGCGCGCAGGGCTCAAAAGCGCGCTTGTCATGGCCCAGGAGTCGAGCATCAGCCGCTCCGCCGCGCTCGCCGGCGATTGGTACTGCCTCGGCCGGGTGCGCCCCCTGGAGGAGATCGCCGCCGGATTCAACGCCCTGACTACCGATTCCGTGTCCGAGCACGCTGCAAAGCTCGCGCGGCTCGATCCCACGATCCTGACCCTCGGTCCAGCCCCGCTCAAACAACCGCCGCAATCCTGAAGCCAGGACCACGATCGATCATAAACCTCCGCAAACGGGAACGCCGCTGATGCCGTTTCATCACGAAACACTCGAAAACGGGCTCGAAATCGTGGCCGAGCTTGACGATCGAGCTTACTCCGTCGCCGCCGGCTTCTTCGTGAAAACCGGGAGCCGGGACGAAACCCGCGACCTCGCCGGCGTCTCGCATTTCCTCGAACACATGACCTTCAAAGGGACCCCGAGGCGTGATGCGCTTGCCGTCAATCGCGATTTCGACAAGGTCGGTGCCCGTCACAACGCTCAAACCTCTGAAGAGGACACGCTCTATTACGTCTCCTGCCTGCCAGAGTACCTCGACCCCGCCTTCGATGTGCTTGCCGACATCCTTCGTCCCAGCCTGCGCGAGGATGACTTCCAAACAGAAAAGCAAGTGATCATTGAAGAAATTCGCATGTACCTGGATAATCCCATGTCCGTCGCCTACGAGGCGGCGAAGTCGGCCCATTTTCGCGAACATCCGCTCGGCAACAGTATTCTGGGAACCGTGGAGTCGATCGAGGCACTTTCCGCCGATCAGATGCGGGCTTATTTCCAAAACCGCTACAGCCCTTCAAACATCGTCCTCGCCTTTGCTGGCGCAAGCTCCTGGGCGGAAACCCTGGAGCTTGCTCAGAGACGTTGCGGCTCATGGGAGGGCCCTCCAGCCAATCGGTTCCTCTCACCCGCCGCTGGGACTCGCCAGTTTCAATCGATCAAGCGTCCCGAGGACCATCAGCAAACCATCGTGGGCGTGAGCGATGCGCCGCCGCTGGAATCGAACCTTCGTCATGCCGCCAGCCTGCTGGCAGCCATCCTGGGCGATCATACAGGGTCGCGGCTCTACTGGTCGCTCATCGATCCCGGGCGGGCGGATGGTGCTGAGCTCACCTACCAGGATTACAACCAGGCAGGCGCGTTCTACACGTTCCTGTCTTGCGAGCCCGAATCGGTCGTGGAGAACCTCAAGACGATCGCCGAGGTCTATCGCCCCGGCGTGAACCTCGACCTCTCTGAGCTCGAGCTCGCACAGGCCAAGAACAAAGTCCTTGCTCGGGCTGTGCTCCGCGGTGAACGTCCCATGGGGCGCCTTGCCACGCTCGGCTTCCACTGGATGTATCACCGCAAGTATCAGTCCGTCGAGGATGAGCTCGAGCTCTATTCCAAGGTCACTCGTGAAGATGTTGAACACGTCCACGCCCAATGGCCACTCTGGCCCCCCACAATTGCGTCGGTCGGCCCACTCACTCACTCCGCACCAAAATGCTAGGCGCAGGTAGAACCCTCCGGTTCCGAACACTCGCCGCCGGGAGCTGATATGAGCTTTGTTTCACATCTGTTCTGTTCGGAATGCGGCGCCACCTACCCGGCCGATCGCGTGATGAATCTTTGCGAGAAGGATGGCCGGCCCGTCCAAATTGCCCTCGACCTGGACCGGCTCAAGCACGCGCGGGGGCGCGACGGCTGGTGGACTCCCGAGCGTAAGAACCTCTGGCGCTTTGGCGGTTTGCTCCCGCTCGACTGGGACGACGATCAGGACCGCGCGTCGATCGTCTCCCTGGGTGAAGGTTGCACCCCTTCAATTCCATTCGAACATCCGCTCGCGCGCAAGCTTGGCTGCCGGCTCGAGATCAAAGATGAGGGCAAACCGCACTCAGGATTTGGTGCCAATCCCACACTGTCCTTCAAGGATCGTGGCATGACGATGGTCGTCTCCATGGCCAGATCCCTGGGCGCGAATCGCCTGGCCGTGCCGACTCAGGGGAATGCAGGCGATTCCCTCGCGGAATATGCGGTTGCCGCGGGGCTCGAAGCGGTCGTCGTCATGTCGCCCGATACTGACCTGCCGGTTCTTGGGCGTGTCGCTGCGCTCTCCCACCTCTATCCCGACCGCGTGACTCTGGAGCTCGTCCAGGGCTCGATCATTGAGTGTGGGCAGCGCGTGCGCGACGTACTCGTGCCGCGGGGTTTCCTGAACGTCGCGACTTTCCAGGAGCCTGGCTGGCGCACGGAGGGCAAGAAAACACTGGGGCTCGAGATGGCCGAACCCGCAAGCGAACGGCTTGCGGCTCGCAAATGGCTGCTGCCGGACGTGATCGTTTACCCCACCGGCGGCGGTACAGGCGTCGTGGGTATGGCCAAGGCATTTGACGAGCTCGAGGCACTCGGCCTCGTCGGCTCTGGTCGCCCGCGTATGATCTGCGTTCAGTCGGTCGCAAGTACTCCTCTTTTTCGAGCTTTTCAGGAAGGCGCAGCCGACATCAACCCCTTGCCGCCAGGAAAGACGATCGCCACAGGCCTCAACGTCGCTCGGAACGTTGGCCACAAGAACGTCCTCTCAGTCGTGAGAAACAGTGGCGGCGCCGTCCTCGAGATCGATGACGAACGCATTCTCCACACCATCCAGGAATCCTGGCGTGACCACCGCTTCGCCTGGTCGCCAGAAGGGGCGGCAACCCTCGCAGCTCTCCCAGAAATTGCGGATCGAGGCCTGATTCGAAACAACGACCGAGTCATCCTCGTGAACACCGCCTCGGCCGAAAAATACTTACCGACAATTCGAAACGCTCTGGCTGGAGGGCTCTAGGCTCAATCCGCAGGCGCCTCGCTTCGGTACACAGTCATTCATATCTGAATGCCCGCTGTGCTTTGTGCCCAACCCGCCAGGCATCGACGATTCTCCTTTTCTACGTCCGTTTCATGGGGACGCCCTGAGTTGGGACAACGCATATCTTGCGTCGAAGCGACCGATTGCATAGCACGCATGCAAGCATGTGCCAAAGTTAACAATATCGTGGTCCTAAACAATTCTTGAGAAAACGACTTAGGACAACACGCAAGAATGAAGCTAGGTTGGGCGTGTTGTTTTTTTGCAACACGGCTCTGCAAGGAAACGGAAAAGATTGACGTCGAGCGCCAGTAGTCAATTGACTTCGAAACGGAACGGGACGAAATTGACGCGTCGCTTGTAGATCCGAGTCTTCGGTCAAATCGTTGTTTCTCGGATGTAGCGGACGCAATCCGGCGCGATACGCCCACGAGGGCGCTGAACGCACTCGTGAATGTTTCTCGGCACAGACAGGGAGTTTTGCACTCGATCGAGCAGGTCCGACGAAGTCGACGGATCTGGAGAGTTTGAGTTTCACAAGATTGTGTGCTTTCAAGGATGGCTCGAGAGATTTCCGACTCTCGATCGCCAGATGAATTTGCTTCGTTTGATTCACATTCAGTTTCTCGGATCGACCAGGGATTTGGGAAGTTGAGCCCGCTTTCCAAATTCGGTTCATACCTCAAGGAAGCAGCACCATGGCACGTCGCAACTCCAGCTCACATTCCCAGGGTCCAGGTTCGAAGCGCTCGCGCAGGACGCAGCGTCCTGTGATTGAAAACCTCGAGGTCCGGCTCGTCTTGTCGCAGATGGACCCACTTCTGCCTGGGCCGAAATACATCACTCCTCCCAATCCGCAGACCTATCTTTCTTCCATTCCTGATCAGGGGACGATCACCAAGAACACGGCTCTTTCGCCGTGGAATTTCACGAACAATTTGCCGGTTGCTCTTTACCCCTATCTCAAGAATCCGGGACAGACCCCCACTCCGGGGCAAGCTGTGGGAGCCCTCTACGCTCGGCCTCAGTACGTCGTGTTTCCAAACCGGAACACGGCTCCAGCCTCCGGGGCTTCGCCGCTTGCAGGTACGGGACCTGGCGGTGGAATCACTCCTGCGCAGCTCGCCGGCGCGTACGGGGTGAACAACATCATGTTCGGTTCGACCCCGGGCAATGGTGCTGGTGAAACCATCGCGGTGGTTGACGCGGGTACCAATCCGACGATCGCCAGCGACCTGGCGACGTTCGACTCCTATTTCGGCCTCCCCGCGCCGGCGAGCTTCACCCAGGTGACGCAGGATGGCAAACCGATTTCCTCCACAAACCCGGGGCCGGGCGACCTGGGCTGGGGTACGGAAATCGCGCTCGATGTCGAGTGGGCCCACGCCATGGCCCCCGCGGCGAACATTGTTCTTGTCGAGACCAACAGCTCGAGCTTTACGAACTTGATGACCGGGGCCTATTCCGCGGCCACGGTCGTCGGTGCGTCGGTTGTCTCAATGAGCTTTGGGCTCAATTTCGACTACTCCGGCAATCAATCGTTCGAGCAATCGCTCGACGCCAAGTACCTTCAGGGTGCTCTGGCGATCAATCCCGGCGTGACCTTCCTGGCCTCATCGGGTGATCACGGCGCGACTACGAGCTATGTTGGCCCGTATGCCGGTCCTCTCTTTCCTTCGGCTTCACCCAACGTCGTGGCCGTCGGCGGCACCACGCTCAACGTCAGCGGCACGAACTGGCAGAGCGAGACCGGCTGGAGCTACGGCAACGATTCATACTGCCCGTCGTGCGCGTCGGGCGGCGGTATCTCGAGCGCGTTTTCGGAGCCAAGCTGGCAGCAAGGTGTGCAGAATACCGGTGGTCGAACTACGCCTGACGTGTCCAGCGCGGCGGATCCCAACACCGGCGCCGCGGTTTATAGCGCCTCGGCCCTGGGGGGCTGGGGTGTGATTGGCGGCACAAGCTGGGCCTCCCCATCCTGGGCGGGCATGATCGCCATCGCGGACCAGGGCCACACTCTCCTGGGCGCGGGCAACCTGAACGGTCCCAATCAGACTCTTCCTGGGCTCTACGCGCTCCAGAACTACACAACCAACTATCACGATATTACCACGGGCAACAACGGCTACAGTGCAGGCCCAGGCTACGATCTGGTGACCGGCATCGGCACGCCGATGGCCAACAACCTGATCCCAGCGCTTGCGGCCTACGGCCTGCCCTCCCAGGTCGCGGTGACCATCCAGCCGCCGGTCAATGTCGTGCAAGGCGGTTACTTCGGCACCGTCGCGGCCGTGGAGGACTCATATGGCAACGTCGACAGCGGCTTCACCGGGCAGGTGACGCTGTCGCTCCAGAGCGGACCCGCGGGCGTGACCTTCAATCCTGTCACCGTCAACGCGGTCAATGGGCTGGCGGTGTTCGACCAGATCGCGCTCCCCACGCTCTCGAGCGGCACGAATTACGTCTTCCAGGTCACGACCACGCTCCCCACCGTTGGCCAGGTCTCAACCTCGACCCTGCCGGTTGACGTGAACCAGGCACAAACGAGCGGCGTGGGTTATTACTATCCCTTGCCGGTGGTGGGCAGCCTGAATAATGCCTACACAGCGGCCGACACGAACAACGACGCCACCAATTACATTCAGTGGATCTACCCCACCACTTATCCGATCTACAGCCAGATCAATATCGACAACGGCTCGAGCCTGGCGTCGAAGGCGATCATCTCGCAGTTCATC